>JAFBAS010000001.1 GCA_019247605.1 Hyphomicrobiales bacterium | reverse complement strand
ATACTGATGATAGGTCGAGCCGGTGGTCGCATCCGAGCCGCCGAACCCGGCGGGGAAATAGGGGTTTGATTGCCCGGTGAGACGGCCGAGGGGATCGTAGCTGCCGTCGACCTCGACCATGCGGCCCCAGACCGAAGGGTGCTTCGTGTTCAAGAGCCGCCCGAAGCCGTCGAGCGTCGCCGTTTCCGTGCTGCAAAGGCCGCAGGGCGAGCTGGCCGCGTGGGTACCGGTGCTCGCACCGATGCTTGCCATGGCCGTCGCCGCACACAAAGCCCAAAACGACAAAGCGAAGTTTTTGATAGTCGACGACATTATTCCGATTCCCGCGCCACCTTGAGATTCGCGGCTCGGGTACTACGGGTGGAGTGCGGAAAAAAAGTTCCGAGAGCTAATGGTGGCTTGCCTAGCTCTAATAGCTGTCATTGGCCGTCGCATTCGCACCCGACGTAGCCGTACAGCAGCACGATCGTGAGAGATGCGCTCACATTCTTGTGAAGTCGTTATCCATCGCAGCCGTCAGTCGCGCATTAATTCCAAAAGCCTGCGGCGTAGCCAGATGAGAAGTGGCGCATGGTTGACCCGCGCATGCCAATAGAGAGTGCTTTCCGCCGGTGGGAAAAATCCCGGGAGATCGGCCATGATCAGCGGCGCGCGCGCCAGCGGCTCCGCCGCCCAGCGTGGCAATGTCAGAACAAGATCGCTCTGCGCCAAAATGGTCGCGACGCTCGATGACCCCAATGTCGACGCCGCGATCTCGCGGCGAGCGCCGAACCCGTCCAAGACCTCGTCGATCGGACCTCGTCCATCCTCGGCATGGGTCAAGGCGAGGTGTTGCGCCGCCGCATACCCCTCGATGGTCATGGACTTCGCCAACGGATGACCTGATCGCATCATGCAGACCCATCTGTCGGTTTTGATCGACGCGCGATAGAGGTTGGGCGATGAGCTCTTGGCGAGGGAGATCGCGAGGTCGAGCCCGCCGGTCTCGATTTCTTCCAGGTTTTCGGCTGGTAGATGACGTAGCCGGAACGACACGCCCGGCGCCTCCTTCATCAGGACCGGAAGAGCGCGTTCGATCTCGAGACCTCCGGCGTAACCGGAAATGCCGACCTTCGCCGTGCCCAGAAATCTCAGGGGATCGGTGGCGGCGGGCTGGATCAGCCGTTCGAGCTCGTCGAGCACCGTCGCGAGATGCGGTTGGATCGCTCTTGCGCCATCGGTCAATGCCAAGCCGGAGGGCGTGCGAACGAGGAGAGGATCGTCGAAAGCCATTCGCAATCGCCCGAGAATTCGGCTTACCGCCGAAGGCGTGACGCGCAATCGGTTGGCGGCGCGCGTGAGATTGCGCTCTTCCAAGAGAACGCGAAGCGTACGAAGCGAGGCTGGCGTGAAGTCGTGAGGCGTCATGGTCCAACCGCCCCCGAAACCTCAACGGGAACAGCCTGCATTTTCCTGATCCGCGTGCCGTAGAGATGGAGACGACTAGCCGCTCAATACGATTGGTTCGTCTTGCGTTCGACCGAGGCCGCCTGAGAAGTCGAGCGCAGCATGGCCTCGAAGGCCGTGAAAAAGTTCCGCAACGGGTGGCGGAGCGCCAGCGCCCGCGGGGTGAGATGCAAGCCATTTCTGCCGGAAACGAGCAAGGGATCGCGGAATATCTCGCGCAGTCGCTTCAGGCGCTGGCTCATGGTCGGCTGAGTGATGCCGAGTTTTGCCGCCGCGCTCGATACGTGCGGCTCGTCCAGCAAGGCCTGCAGCGTGCGCAAAAGATCGAGACCCAACCCCGACAGTGTCTCTTCGCTCATGAATCAGGTCTCTTGGAATCAGGCACCTGGAAATCAGGCACTTGGAATCAGGTCTCGTGGGCACGAGGCCGATGGTCACGCTAACTGTGGTTTCATGACAGTTTTTTGTAAATTCGTTAGACATTCGTGGTGGCTAACAGGATTTGTTGAAAATTCCATCATCGACGTTGCCGCCGCGGACCCTGCATGTCAGGTCGCGGGCCGACGATACTGCGCACGGAGCCAACCGCGTCGCCCGCGCCGGCGGCCAATCATCGCCTTGGCTAAAGGTGACGGGTTTCACGGATCTCCAAGGGGAGACCTTTGATGTTTTAAGTCGTGCCCTCGCCTTGTTGCGACGCGCACGAAACACCCCGCAATACGCGCGGCAGCATTTCCGCCAAATCCTCGGCGATCAATCCCGCCCCGAACGCGTTCGCGGCCTCGCCATGCATCCATACGGCGGCGCAAGCGGCCTCGAAGGCCGGCATTTTCTGCGCCAGCAATCCGCCGACGATGCCGGTCAAGGTATCGCCCGCGCCAGCGGTCGCCAGATAGGGCGGGGCGTTCTCGTTGATGGCCACACGCCCATCGGGTGCTGCGATGACCGTATCGGGCCCCTTGAGGACGATGATGGAGCCCGAGGCGCGGGCCGCGAGCCTCGCACGGCTGAGCTTGTCGAGGCGCGCCGCACTGGATCCGAGCGCCACGAACTCGGGCGCGGCGTGGAACAATCTCGCGAATTCTCCCTCATGGGGCGTCAGCACGGCGGGGAACTTCGCTTCCTTGATCGCGTCGAACAAAAGCGTCGGTTTTTCCGCAAAGCTCGTGAGCCCATCGGCGTCGATCACGACCGCCCGCTCGGCAGCGAGAGCATCGAGCACCTTCGTTGCGGTTTCCTCGTCGACGCCAGCGGCGGGACCCAGCACCGCAACGTTACGGCGTTTATCGGCGAGAAGCGCGAACCAACCTTGCGCGCCATCGGCCCGGCGCACCATCACGGCGCAGTTGGCGGCCGCTTGCGAAGCGAGCGCTTCAGTCGGCACAGCAAGCGTCACGAGGCCCGCACCCGCCCGCAGCGCGGCCCGCGCGGCAAGCCGAGACGCGCCGCATCCTTCGATCCCGCCGGAAAGGACGAGGGCGTGCCCACGATCGTATTTATGGCCCCCAGGGGCGGGCGTCGGCAGCACGCCCGCCCAAAGCGCGGGCGCATTGGCGAAGGTCTTGATCTCCATGCCCTCGAGTGCCTGGACTGAAATGCCGATATCCGCGACGTGAACGCGACCGCAGTGCGTGCGACCGGGATAAAGAAGGTGGCCGGGCTTGCGCAAAAAGAAGGTGGCGGTCTCGTCGGCCATCACGGCTTCACCGAGGATCGCGCCCGTTGCGCCCGAGATGCCGGAGGGCAGATCGACGGCGAGAACCCGCGCGCCTGCGGCGCGCGCCTCGTTGATCCGGCGCACAAGCGCTGCCCCCTCCCCTTCGATCGGTCGAGAAAGGCCGGCTCCGAAAAGAGCATCGACGATCACGCCGGCGCGTTCGAACGAACATCGGGTCGCGTCGTCGACCCTGCGTGAAAAGAAACGAAAGGCCGCCTTCGCGTCACCGCGCAGTGCGTCGACGGAACCAATTAGGGCGACGCTCACCCCAATCCCTCTCTCCGCGAGAAGCCTGGCGCAAACGAAACCATCCCCGCCATTGTTGCCAGGGCCGCACAAGACGAGGACTCCCCGTCCCCCGCCGGCTCCCTCGACGGCGCGCAAGGCAAGACGCGCGATGGCCTCGCCCGCCCTCTGCATCAGCTCGAGCCCGCTCGTGCCGCCCTCGATCGCGTGCCGATCGGCGATGGCCATTTCCTCAGGGCTCAAGAGCGAGACTTCCGGGACCATGGTTGAGAATGAATCTCTCCTTTGCCGCATGCAAGTGGAGGGCGTCCGCAGGCGAGCTCCTGCTCGCGCAAAAGGCGGTATGCCTAAGTTTTAGGCATCTTAACGAGCCCCGCGACCTTAATTCGGCGGAGATCTCATCCGAAAGGCATGGCGATTGCTTGTGAAAAAAAGGCCCTGCCCCCCGCGGCCCCGTAAGAGAGCGATTGACCCGTGCGGCCGTTGCGCTCTAATCGCCTCTTTGCGGACATTTCCTCAATTTGATCAGGCCCGGCATGAAAAAGATCGAAGCGATCATCAAGCCCTTCAAGCTCGACGAGGTGAAGGAAGCGCTTCAGGAGATCGGGTTGCAAGGCATCACCGTCACCGAGGCCAAAGGCTTCGGTCGGCAGAAGGGCCATACCGAGCTTTATCGCGGCGCGGAATATGTCGTGGATTTCCTGCCGAAAGTGAAGATCGAGACGGTGGTCGATGACGCCTATGTCGATCGCGCCGTGGAGGCCATTCGCAAGGCCGCGCTCACTGGGCGCATCGGGGATGGCAAGATATTTGTATACCCGGTCGAGAGCGCCGTGCGAATTCGGACGGGAGAGACGGGCTCGGACGCGTTGTGACCGCCTTTGCGGTCAGTCGCTCCTTTCGGCCCAACCTTAAGCTCTCACACCAAACGAGAGGATGAAACTGATGCAGACCGCCAAGGATGTCCTGAAGACGATCAAGGACAAGGACATAAAATATGTCGATCTGAGATTCACCGATCCGCGCGGCAAATGGCAGCACGTGACTTTCGATGTGGCGCTGATCGAGGAGGACACCTTCACCGACGGCGTAATGTTCGACGGCTCGTCGATCGCCGGTTGGAAGGCGATCAACGAGAGCGACATGACGCTGTTGCCCGACGCATCGACCGCCACGCTCGACCCGTTCTTCGCCTCGCCCACACTTTCCGTCGTGTGTGACGTTCTCGAGCCGACGACAGGGGAACCCTATTCGCGTGATCCGCGCAGCATGGCCAAGAAAGCGGAGGCCTTCGTCAAATCCTCGAAAATCGGCGACACCGTCTTCTTCGGACCCGAAGCCGAGTTCTTCATCTTCGATGATGTGCGCTTCGCCGCCGATCCTTACAACACAGGGTTCAAGCTCGATTCGATCGAGTTGCCGACAAACATGGATACCGCCTACGACAGCGGCAATCTCGGTCACCGCATCCGCACCAAAGGCGGCTACTTCCCGGTGCCGCCCCAGGATTCGGCGCAAGACATGCGCGGCGAGATGCTCGCGGCAATGAAGGCGATGGGCGCCAACGTCGAGAAGCACCACCATGAGGTCGCATCCGCCCAGCATGAGCTCGGCCTCAAGTTCGGCCCCCTGACGCGGATGGCCGACCACCTGCAGATTTACAAATATTGCATCCATCAAGTCGCGCAGAGCTACGGCAAGACGGCAACCTTCATGCCGAAGCCGGTTTACGGCGACAACGGCTCGGGCATGCATTGTCACCAGTCGATCTGGAAAGGCGGCAAGCCGATTTTCGCCGGCGATAAATATTCCGGGCTCTCGCAGGATTGCCTCTACTATATCGGCGGCATCATTCGCCACGCCAAGGCGCTCAATGCCTTCACCAATCCTTCCACCAACTCGTACAAGCGGCTGGTGCCGGGCTACGAGGCGCCGGTGCTGCTCGCCTATTCGGCCCGCAACCGTTCCGCGTCCTGCCGTATTCCGTGGACGGCGTCTCCCAAGGCAAAACGCGTCGAGGTTCGCTTTCCCGATCCGATGGCCAATCCCTACCTCGCCTTCGCGGCGATGCTCATGGCCGGCGTCGACGGCATCTTGAACAAGATCGATCCCGGCGCCGCGATGGACAAGGACCTTTACGATCTGCCTCCGCGCGAGCTGAAGAAGATCCCGACCGTCTGCGGTTCGCTGCGCGAGGCGCTCGACTCGCTGCGCAAGGACAACGGCTTCCTGAAGGCTGGCGGTGTCTTCAACGACGATTTCATCGAATCCTACATCGAGCTCAAGATGTCCGAAGTGGCGCGCTTCGAGATGACGCCGCACCCGGTGGAGTTCGACATGTACTATTCCCTCTGATCACCTTTCAGTGGGTGCTTTCGCGGCCGGGCCCTGCCCGGCCGTTTTTTTGTTGCGAACAAGGTGCCCTTACAAACGCCAATCTGCTCAATGGCTTCGGCTATATTTCTCATTGGTAGCTTCTGGCAAATCCCCAGAGCGTGCTTCCTCGATAATTAAAGATTGAAAGAAAATTAACGAAGCACGAGGGACGCTCGCGAGCACGACATCGCATTGTCGTGAAGCTTTGCAATCTACGGTCTCGGCAAGAAGCGCTGATGAGCACGTCCCGCAACTTCGTGGACAGCGACGCCGTCGGGCGCAGCGCAAGTTTCAACGCGCAGCGCAACGCCACCGTGCTTGCCCGCCATTTCGAGGAGATGGCGCGCGATCCCTACTCCTTCCTGCGTGCCACGGCTCAGCTCTTCAAATGCCGCCTCGACAGGATGGCGCTCCCGCCCTCTCCACTCGTGTTTGGTTGCGGGGATTTGCTAATCGAGAATTTCGGCGCTTATCTCGCCGAAAACAGGCTTTCGTATTTCGATCAGAGCGAATTTGAAGACGCGGATCTCAGACCCGCCGGGGCAGAGCTCGTACGCTTCCTCGCCAGCATCATCGTCGCCGTTCGGTTGCACGAGCCCGACGATCTCGAGCCGAAGCGATGCGCGAGGCAGGCGCTTGAAGCCTATGCACAGGCGCTCGCGCGCGGCAAACCGTTCTGGGTCGAGCGGGATCTCGCGCGTGGCCCGATCGCCGACCTCCTATCCGGCGTGTCCCGGCGATCTCGCCGCGAGGAGCTCGATCTCCTCAGTCGAAGCGGCCGAAGGGGTCGACGTAAGCTCCTGCGCGACGGGCGCCGCTCAGCCCCGCTCGCAAAGGAAGCACGCGCGCTCGAGGGCGAGATCAAATTCGCGTTCGCGGAGATCGGCAAAGAGCGTGACGAACGCGGCTTCTGGAAGCTTCGCGATCTTGCGCGATCAGTCGCGGCCACGGGAAGTCTCGGCCGCGAGCGGTTCATCGCGTTGATCAAGGGACATGGCGACCCGGATGGCAATCTTCTCATCGAGATCAAATCGGCAGGATCAGCACCTCTCGCTGCTGCCCAACACTCGAGAACGGAAAATGCGGCCGAGCGCGCCGTATTCGTGCAGAGGATGATGCAGGCGCGCAGCCCCGCCATTCTGCGGCCCGTCCGGCTCGCCGAAAAAGCTTTCGTCGTGAGCGAATACCAGCCCGCGGAGGATCGTCTCGATATCGACGCGCTGCTTTCAAGGCCGCGGCGCTTCGCCAACACGATCGAAATGCTGGCACGCATCACGGCATGGAACGAACTTCGCGCCGCGGGCCGCAAAGGTGCCGCCGATGTCGATAGCCTCATGGAATTTGCGACGCAGCAGGAATGGCAACGCGACCTCCTGGACGCGGCTGGCGAATGCGCGGCGAAGGTCGAGCACGATTATGCGAGCTTCGAGGCCGCCTGGCGCAAAGGGGACAAGCAGCTCATGGACCTCGTGGCGAAATGAATGGCCGGCCCGCGAGCCATTGCGCTTCTCCGACAAGAGCGGCATGAGGGTTCCATGGAAACATGGCTCGCCGAAGTTTTCGAACCGGCGCTCAAGCTCCTTGCCGCGGTGATCGTCGGTGCGCTGGTGGGCATCAATCGCGACCTGCATGGCAAACCGGCGGGCCTCAGGCTATGCGCGCTCGTGGCGCTGGGCTCGGGCCTCATTACCGTGATCACCAACGAGCCGCGGCTCGGCTTTGCGGACCCGTCCTCGGTCAGCCGCGCGATCCAAGGTATCGTGGGCGGCATCGGCTTTCTCGGTGCTGGCGTCATCTTGCATCAAAGCGCCGGCAGCCGTATCCGCAACCTCACCACTGCCGCCACGATCTGGATGAGCGCGGCTCTCGGCATCGCCTGCGGGCTTGGCGCCTGGAGAACGGGCGGGGTCGCAGCCATCCTCGCGCTTATCGTGCTCTCCTTGGGGGCCCGGATCGATCGGGCCCTTTTCGGACGTTTTGCCGGAGAGGACGATTTGGGGCCCGATAATGTCTAAGGAGAACGCACGCCCGCTTCGCCGCAGGCAGGCCTCCGGCATATTATTGGAGAAACGAATCACTATCTAAGGCGTCGTGCGGAGCCCCCAACGGGTCGGCACGGAAGGATGTTTTCGGTCTTTAGGAACCTGAAGCGGCATAAGAATGGCTGATCGCGACCTTTTTGGAGCCGGAAGCGCCGCGATGCGCAAGCCCGCGCGCGACCAGGACGTCGCCGCGGCGAGGGCGTCGGCAAAGCCTTCCCGTCAAGGTACAGTCCCGGTTGGCCGCAACGGCACGCCCGGCGAGCAAGGCTATACGGCTTCCGCGATCGAGGTGCTCGAGGGCCTTGAACCCGTTCGCCGCCGCCCCGGCATGTACATCGGCGGGACCGACGAGAAGGCGATGCATCACCTTTTCGCCGAGGTGATCGACAATGCGATGGACGAGGCGGTCGCCGGTCATGCGAGCTTCATCGAGGTCGAGCTCCAGGACGATGGCTCGGTGCGCGTCACCGACAACGGACGCGGTATTCCGATCGATCCGCACCCGAAATTCCCAAAAAAATCGGCGCTCGAAGTGATCATGACGATGCTGCACTCGGGCGGCAAATTCGACTCGAAGATCTATGAGACCTCGGGCGGCCTGCACGGCGTCGGCGTCAGCGTGGTCAATGCTCTCTCCGATCTCCTCGAGGTGGAGGTCGCGCGCGGCAAGATGCTCTACCGTCAAAGCTTCTCACGCGGCCTTCCGACCTCCAGACTCGAGACCGTCGGCCCCGCACCGAACCGGCGCGGCACGAGCGTGCGCTTTCACCCCGACGCGCAGATCTTTGGAAAGGGCACGCATTTCGACCCGCGCCGCCTGTTCAAGATGGCGCGCTCCAAGGCCTATCTCTTCGGAGGCGTCGAGATCAGATGGCGCTGCGCCCCGTCGCGTTTGCCCGCCGACGGCAAAGTGCCCGAACAAGCGGTATTCCGTTTCCCGAACGGCTTGAAAGATCATCTCGCGCGCGAAATCGAGGGCAAGGAGCTCGTCGCCGATGCGATCTTTTCGGGCAAGCTCGAGAAGGAAGGCCGGCATGGCTCGGTCGAATGGGCGATCGCGTGGCTCGCCGCGGATGACGGTTTCATCTCGTCTTATTGCAACACCATCCCGACACCCGAGGGCGGCACGCATGAGCAGGGGCTTCGCGCCGCCCTGTTGCGCGCCTTGCGCGACCATGCCGAGCGCATCGGCAACAAGCGCGGAGCCGTGATCACGGCGGATGACCTCGTGGTCTCATGCGCCGCCATGCTTTCGGTCTTCATCCGCGAGCCCGAGTTCCAAGGCCAGACGAAGGACAAGCTTGCGACGGCGGAGGCAGCCCGCATCGTCGAGGGCGCCATCCGCGATTCATTCGATCACTTCCTGGCCGATTTTCCGGCGCAAGCGACGAAGCTCCTCGAGTTCTTCATCGAAAGGGCCGAAGAGCGCTTGCGGCGACGCGCCGAGAAAGAGATCGCGCGCAAGACCGCCACGCGGAAATTGCGGCTTCCCGGAAAGCTCGCCGATTGCAGCAATGCGGGAGCGGCCGGCTCCGAGCTCTTCATCGTGGAAGGCGATTCGGCCGGCGGCAGCGCCAAGCAGGCGCGCGATCGCGCCACACAAGCCGTGCTCCCGTTGCGCGGCAAGATTCTCAACGTCGCCTCGGCGGGTCGCGACAAGCTTTCGCAAAACCAGCAGCTCTCTGATCTCGTCCAAGCTCTCGGCTGCGGCACAGGTGCCCATTACAAGGACGAGGATCTTCGCTACGAGAAGGTCATCGTGATGACGGACGCCGATGTCGACGGCGCCCATATCGCCTCGCTTCTGATCACATTCTTTTGGCGCCAAACGCCGAAGCTCATCGACAACGGCCATCTGTTTCTCGCGGTCCCACCGCTCTATCGCCTCTCCCATGGCGGCAAATCCGTCTATGCACGCGATGATCGGGACAAGGACCGGTTGATGAAATCCTCCTTCAAGGCGAACGCGAAGGTCGAGGTGTCGCGCTTTAAAGGGCTCGGCGAAATGATGCCCGCACAGCTCAAGGAAACGACGATGGATCCGAGGAAGCGCCAGCTTCTGCGCGTCGCCGTCGTCGATGATGCGCGGGAAGGCACGGCCGACACGGTCGAACGGCTCATGGGTGTGAAGCCCGAGGCCCGCTTCACCTTCATTTCCGAGCACGCCGCGTTCGCCAAAGAGCTCGACGTCTAGATAAGGCTCGCGGCAGTGCCCGCCATGGCTTTCGCGGTGGCCGAGATCGCGAAGGAACAAGAGCCCGCTCGACGCGGTTAGCATGACCACGCAAAGGCGGGCGCGTGGCGGGGAGCTTCGCGCATCGACCTCGATCGAGCTCTGGTGCGGCATGACGAAGATACCGATGCTCAGCGATGCCCCTGCCGCCGAGCGAGCGCGCGAAGCCCAGGACTTGCGCGATATTCAAGGTGTCCGGGAATTCGGCCAGGCGCCCGGACTCGAGGTCGCGCGAACGCCCCCTCGTCGCATTGCCGCGGCGGCGATCGCCCTGATCTGCGTCGCGGTCACGAGCATATCCAGCTATATTTTCACCAATCCGGAGATGCCTCGCCTCGATCCTGTCGTGGAATTCCCGTGGTTCATCCCGATGGGCCCAGCCTTCGGGCTGATTTGGTTCGTGCTGACGATCAGCGCGATCGCATCCTTCTATTTGATCTTACGCAGCTCCCCGGACAACAAGTATCGACGTCTCGCGATCGCAACCTTCGTGGCCGGCCTTGCCATTCACACGGTTTGGGCTTGGCTCCTTTTTGCCCGCCGTCTCCCGACGCCGAGCCTCGTTGCGGTCGTGCTCTTCGTCGCAATCGTGATCGTGGCCATATGGATTGCCGCGTATGTCGACAAGCGGGCGAGCCTTTTGCTCGCCCCTTACCTCGCCTGGTCGGTTTTCGCCCTGTTGGCCACAATTCATATCGCTACGGGGGCAGCCCTTTGACTTCAGCAGGCCTTTACCGGATCGACGAAAAGGAAGCCTTGCTCACACGTTTCTTGCAAAGCAAAACGACTCCTTCGCGCGCATACGCGAACGCAAGAGCTCTACGCAGCTTCAGGCGGGATCGGCGTCGCGAACAGATAGCCCGAGGTTTCATCGCGCACGATGATGGTGAACCCGTAGGTCGGGTGGTCGCCCGCTATGACGTGGAGGAGGCCGTGCAGCGAAGACTTGTTCTCGGTCATCTCCGATTCGATCTTCGTGAGCTCTTCAACTTTTGAGAATTTTGGCTCGCGCATCGCGCCCTCCAAAAAGTGCCTGGAACGCAAACGCAAATCCGGCCCGCGCCGTTCCGACCATGCGCCTTCGGTGCGGCAGTGTTTCCTGCAGTCCTGGGCTCCCGCACGCGTTCGCAAAAGTGCGTTAACCGGCTCCTCTCTCGATGAGTCGAGGATTCGGCCGAGATTTCGCCCGATTTTTCTACCAACCCTTGCCTGGATTACTCGGCCAATTTTCGCCATTCTAAAAACCGTTGCGATTTGTTGATACGGTGACAATAATGGACCGATCCAGGGAGGATGAATTGGCGACAGGCTAAAACCAAAAACGTCAGGAGAACGTCATGCCCGAGAACAAGAACAGCCGTTGCGCACCAGGCTTAACCCTCAACCGCCGCGAACTCGTGGCGGCGGCTTCCGCTCTCGGTCTCAGTCTTCAGATCACGCCGAGCTTCGCCGCCGATACGCCGAAGAAGGGCGGCACGCTTCGGCTCGGCATGGAAGGCGGAAGCGCCTCCGACAGCCTCGACCCGCGCAGCTACGCCGATTCAATTCCGATCGCCTATGGCTGGCAGCTCTGGAATGGGCTCACCGAAGTGGATCCGGAAGGCAATATTACCGGCGAGCTCGCCGAAAGCTGGGAGCCAAAACCCGGCGCGGTGACCTGGGTCTTCAATTTGCGCAAGGGCATCACCTTCACCTCCGGAAAGACGTTCGACGCCGATGACGCCATCTACTCGTTGAATTTGCATCGCGGTGAAACGAAGTCCGGCGCAAAAGATCTCCTGAGCTCGATCAAGGATGTGAAGAAGCTCTCGCCGAACCAGATCGAGATCACGCTTACCAGCGGCGATGCCGATCTTCCTTACGCCTTCGCGGATTATCACGTGCTCATGGTTCCGAACGGGTTTACGGACTGGTCGAAGCCCGACGGCACCGGGGCCTATGCGCTCGAGAGCTTCGAGCCCGGCGTGCGCGTCATTACGAAAAGAAAGTCGGGAACCTATTGGAAGCCGAACCGCGGCAATTTCGATGCCGTCGAGCTTCGCTATATTCTCGACGTCTCGGCTCGAACGCAGGCGCTTCTCTCGAGCCAGATCGACGCCGCGAACCGCCTCGATGCGCGCACGGTCGGCCTCGTGATGAAGGCACCGACCGTCAATGTCGTGCGCACCAAGGGGACCGGAAACCGTTTCGCGTTCGTGGCGCGCTGCGTGGATGACCCCTATACCAACAACGACATTCGCCTTGCGCTGAAATACGGCATCGACCGCCAGAAGATCATCGACACCGTCTACAAAGGCTTTGCGACGATGGGCAACGACACCACCGTCGCGCCCTCGGCCAAATACGCGGCGAAAGATATTCCGCAGCGTCCCTATGACCCGGAGAAGGCCGCCTTCCATCTCAAGAAGGCCGGAATGCCGAACGCGAAATTCGAGCTGCAAGTCTCCGAAGGGGCCTTTTCGGGCGCCACCGACGCCGCGGTCCTTTACCAAGAGGCGCTCAAGAAGGCGGGCATGAATCTCGACGTGAAGCGCGTCTCGGGGGATGGTTATTGGTCGAACGTCTGGCTCAAGGCGCCGTTCTGCGCCGTGTATTGGGGCGGACGGCCGACCGTGGGGCAACAGCTTGCGCAAACTTTCCTCTCGACCGCGAACTGGAACGACACGGCTTGGAAGCGACCCGAATTCGACAAGCTCGTGATGGCGGCGAGCGCCGAGCTCGACGACGCCAAGCGCGCGAAGCTTTACGACGACGCTCAACGCATGATCAGCGACGATGGCGGCATGGTGTGCTTCGCGATCGGCGATTACCTCGACGGCTATGGGAAGAAGGTCATGGGGACTGCCCCGCACCCCCATTACGACATGTGCGATCAGCGCATCGCCGAGAAAGGCTGGTTCGCATGATCCCTGTTAGCCGGGCCTGAGAGCTCTCGAGCGTGCCGCGACTGATTGCGACACGCGCCGGGCTCGGCGCGATCACGCTTCTCGCCGTCTCGGCGCTCATTTTCATCTGCACCCAGATTCTTCCGGGGGACGTCGCCTCGGCCGTGCTCGGCCCACAGGCGACGCCGGAGAATCTTCGCGTGTTTCGCCAGGAGCTCGGCCTCGATCAGCCCGCCTATATTCGTTACTTCAATTGGCTGTTCGGCGTGCTGCATGGCGATTTCGGCCGTTCCTTGACCAACGAACGCAACATCATCGAGGAGCTGTGGCCGCGTTTCCTCAACACCTTGTTCCTGGCGAGCTACGCGGCGGTGCTCGCGGTTCCTTTGGGGGTCGGCCTCGGCATTCTCTCGGCGTTGCGCGAAGGGAGATTTTCGGATCGCTTCTCGAACATCGTCACGCTCGTCGCGATCTCGGTGCCCGAATTTTTCGTGGGCTATATTCTGATCATTGTGCTTGCCATCGATTTCCCGTGGTTTCCCTCGCTCGCGACCGTGTTCGAGGGAATGGGCGCGGCGGAAAGGCTCTATGTCGCGACGCTGCCCGCCTTGACGCTCGTGCTTGTCGTCACCGCGCATATGCTTCGCATGACACGCAGCTCCGTTTTGTCGATCATGTCGACGCCCTATGTGGAAATGGCCTTCCTCAAAGGATTAACGCGAACCCGCGTGATCGCGCGCCACGCGCTCCCGAATGCAGCAGGGCCCATCATCTCGGTCGTGGCGCTCGATCTTGCGTATCTGATCGTCGGCGTTGTCGTGGTGGAGAACGTCTTCGTCTACCCTGGCGTCGGCCAATACATGGTCGACGCCGTCTCCAAGCGCGATGTGCCCGTTGTGCAGGCTTGCGGGCTCATTTTCGCGGCTGTCTTCGTCGGACTCAACACGGTGGCCGACATCGCTTCCATCATCGTCAATCCGCGCTTGCGGCACCCGCGCTAAGGGCAGCCATGACCCTCTTCGGCCATCGCCTTCCCCTCTTCGCCAAGGTCGGCCTCGCAATCGTCGCGATCAACCTTCTCGTCGCGATCTTCGGGCCGTGGCTCGCGCCTTACGATCAATCGCAATCGGTGGGCGACACCTGGGCACCTTCCTCGGCCCAAATGTGGCTCGGCGGAGATCAGATCGGGCGCGATATGCTCACGCGTCTGATCTATGGCGCGCGCATGACCATCGGCATCGCCGCGGCCACCACAGCGCTTTCCTTTCTCATCGGCATCACGCTCGGCTTCACCGCGGCCGTGCTCGGAAAGTGGGTGGATGTCGCCTTGTCGCGGGTCGTCGACGTCATGCTCTCGATACCCCAGCTCATCTTCGCGCTCATCATTCTCGGCGTGTTCGGTTCCTCGATCCCGGTCTTGATCATCACCATCGCGGTTCTCGATTCGACTCGCGTTTTCCGCCTCGCGCGCGCGCTCGGGATGAACCTCACCGTACTCGAATTCGTCGAAGCCGCGCGGCTTCGCGGGGAAGGCTTGTGGTGGGTCATCCGCCGCGAGATCCTTCCCAACGCCGCCGCTCCGCTCATCTCCGAGTTCGGGCTGCGGTTCTGCTTCAACTTCCTTTTCGTCGCGGCGCTGAGCTTCCTCGGGATCGGCGTGCAGCCGCCTTATGCCGACTGGGGCGGGATGGTCCGCGACAACGCGCCTGCGATCAACTTCGGACTTTGGGCCCCACTCTACCCGGCCCTTGCGATCGCGACGCTCACGGTCGGCGTCAACCTCCTCGTGGATTGGCTCTTGTCGATCGATGCACGTCCCTCCGGCGCGCAAGCCGAGATGTGATGGCGAGAGGGCGAAAGGAACTGCGCCATGAACGATGATCTGGTCTTGCACCTCGAGCAGCTCAGGGTCGAGACGATCAAGGGGGCGGTGCTCGTCGACAACGTCGATGTCACCTTGCGGCGCGGCGAAATACTCGGCCTCATCGGGGAATCGGGCGCGGGCAAATCCACGATCGGCCTTGCCTCCATGGCGTATGCGCGCGCCGGCTGCCGAATCACGGGAGGCAACATCATCATCAACGGCACCGAATTGCGGGCGAGCACGGCCGCACAGCGCCGCAACTTCCGCGGCAAGAGCATCGCCTACATCGCGCAAAGCGCCGCTGCCTCGTTCAATCCGGCGATGACCTTGATGGAGCAAGTGTGCGAGGCGCCGGTGACGCATGGCGTGATGCCGCGAGCCGAGGCGCAGGCTTATGCGGTTCGCCTCTTCCGCACCCTGCAACTTCCGAATCCGGAAAGCTTCGGGGACCGTTACCCTCACCAGGTCTCGGGCGGCCAATTGCAGCGCGCCATGGCGGCCATGGCGATGAGCTGCCGCCCTGACGTGATCGTCCTCGACGAACCGACGACCGCGCTCGACGTCACGACGCAGATCGAGGTGCTGGCCCTCTTGCGCGACCTCATCCGCGAGTTCGGCACGGCTGGCCTCTACATCACTCACGATCTTGCGGTCGTGGCGCAGATCGCGCACCGCATCATGGTGCTTCGGCACGGCAAGATGGTCGAAGTCGGCGGCGCGAAGCAAGTCTTGGAGGAGCCCGCCACGCCTTATGCGACGGCTCTCGTGAATGAGCGGCGCGAATCGGAACACATCGCGCTGCCGGAGCCGCCGAAGAATGTCCAGCCGGTGCTGGTGATCAAGGATGTCGATGCGGGCTACGGCGATGTGCCAGTCGTGAAAGACATCAATTTGTCCATCGCCCGCGGGGAGACCTTCGCGATCGTGGGCGAATCCGGTTCTGGCAAGAGCTCCATGGCCCGCGTCGTGGTCGGCCTGCTGCCGCGCTGGAAAGGCGATGTCCGGCTCGACGGCGAGAGTCTTTCTCCCGCCTTGGCGCAGCGCCCGCGCGACGAGCTGCGCCGCGTGCAGATGGTGCATCAGATGCCGGATGTCGCGCTCAATCCGCGACAAACGCTCGCCGAGATCATCGGCAGGCCGGTCTCTTTCTACTTCCAACGTTCGCGCAGCGCGGTCAAAGATCGAGTCCTCGAGCTTCTGCAACTCGTCGGCCTTCCGGCCGAGTTCGCCAATCGGCGTCCGGGCCAACTCTCGGGCGGGCAGAAGCAGCGCGTCTGCATCGCGAGAGCGCTCGCGGCAGAGCCGGATCTCATCATCTGCGACGAGCCGACATCGGCGCTCGACCCGCTCGTCGCCGAGGAGGTGCTCAAGATCCTGCGGCACCTGCAGGACGAGCTCGGCGTCGCCTACATGTTCATCACGCATGACCTCGGCACCGTGCGGCGCATTGCGCATCGCACGGCCGTGATGCTCAAGGGCGAGATCATCGCGCAAGGTCCGACGGCCGAGATCTTCTCTCCCCCCTTCCATCCCTACACCGAGAGGCTCATCGCCTCGGTGCCCGAGATGGACACCCATTGGCTCGATGGCGTGCTCGCGAAGCGAACCTTGCAATGAGTGATGAAGTCGGGCGCGGTGCTCGCGCCTTCACGCGAGCCACAACGGTGGCCCGACGGTGACCGATGTCGCGGTGACGGAGAATCTTTTCATTCCGCTCTCCGACGGGGTGAAGCTCGCGGCTCGCCTCTGGCTTCCCGCCGATGCGCAGGCGAAACCCGTCCCGGCCATTCTCGAATACATCCCCTATCGCAAGCGCGATGGGACGCGCACTCGCGACGAGCCGATGCATGGCTGGTTCGCGGACCATGGGTATGCCGCGCTTCGTGTCGACATGCGGGGCTCGGGCGACTCCGAGGGCGCGCTTGCCGACGAATATCTGAGCCGCGAGCTCGAGGACGCTTGCGAAGTCATCGACTGGATCAACCGACAGAGCTGGTGCAGCGGGCGCGTCGGCATGATGGGAAAGTCCTGGGGCGGCTTCAACGCGCTGCAAACGGCAGCGCTTCGCCCGCCCGCGCTTAAGGCGATCATCACCGTGTGCTCGACGGATGACCGTTACGCCGACGACATTCATTACATGGGCGGCGCGCTGCTGAACGATAATCTGTGGTGGGGCACGATCATGCTCGCCTACCAGGCCCGTCCGCCCGATCCGGCAATCGTCGGCGAGTGTTGGCGCAAGCAATGGCTCGAGCGGCTCGCGGCTCTCCCCTTCTTTCCCGCACTTTGGCTGGCGCATCAGCGCCGCGATGCATACTGGCGGCATGGCTCGGTCTGCGAGGACTTCTCGGCCATCACCTGCCCGGTCTTCGCGGTGGGCGGCTGGGCCGATGCTTACACCAATGCCGTGCCGCGCCTCTTGAAAGGGCTGAAAGTGCCAAGGCTCGGCCTCATCGGTCCTTGGGCGCATGTCTATCCGCATGACGGCATGCCGGGTCCGGCGATCGGCTTCCTCGAGGAGGCGTTGCGCTGGTGGGACCATTGGTTGAAGGATGAGGATCGCGGCATCATGGAAGAGCCGATGCTGCGCGCCTTCATCGAAGAATGGTCTCCTCCCGGCCCTCGCAAGAAGGCGCCTGGCCGGTTCGTCGGTGAGCAGCAATGGCCGTCATCTCGGATCGAACGACACGTGCTTCACCTCGACGACGGCCGCCTTCATGAGGAAGCGCGCGAGGGAGGCAAGGTCACGATCTCATCGCCGTGCTGGACCGGGTTTGCAGTGGGCGAGTGGATGGGCACGGGCGTGGCCGGATGCGAGGCCGCCGACCAGCGCATCGATGATGGCCTCTCCTGCGTGTTCGACAGCGACCCGCTTTCAGAACGCGTCGAGCTTCTCGGCGCACCCGAGATCGAGGTGGAGATCGCGTCGGACAAACCCGTGGCCCAGCTCTGCGCCAGGCTTTGCGACGTCGCGCCCGAGGGGTCATCGCGGCGCGCCTCTTACGGCGTGCTCAACCTCACGCATCGGGAAGGCGATGCGGCACCCACTGCGCTCGTGCCGGGAACATTTTACCGGGTTCGCCTGAAACTCAACGATTGCGGCTATGCCTTCGCGCCGCGCCATCGGATACGCCTCTCGCTTTCGAGCGCCTATTGGCCGCTCATGTGGCCGACACCCGAGGCCGCATCCCTCACATTGCGCACGCCCGCAAAGCTCATTCTGCCCGTCCGCCCCTTGGACCCGCTCGATGAAGAAATAGCCTTCGAGCCTCCGTCCCGCGGAAGAGAAGCGCCGATCAGCCGGATGACCGAAGGGCGCATGTCACGAACCGCCACGCTCGACCTCGTGGGAGGCCTCGCGACCTACAGCACCAAGAGTGAGGGCGGCCTGTTCGGCGAAGGCGCGTTTCGCCTCGACGAGATCGACACCACGCTTTCCCATGACCTCGAACGTGAGCTCACGATTAAAGCCGACGATCCTCTCAGCGCCCGCTATCGGCTCACACAGCGCTACGAGCTCGGGCGGGAGAATTGGCGCATCCGCATCGAGACGCATTCCTCCATGCGCGCCACCAGGACCGAGTTCATCCTGAACGCAAGCGTTCGTGCATTCGAGAACGGAAGTCTCGCGGCCAGCCGCGAATTCGAGGAGACGATCCCTCGCGATTTGGTTTGAGCATTGCAAAATGCCGAGCGGTGCTTTTAACCTCGTCAACTCTAATTCGCTCCCCCCGAGGGAGCTCGCGCCTTGGAGTCTATCACGCCGGCCTCCAGTCCAATTCCTCAAGCGATGCTATTGACGAGCGCGGAACGAATGTTCTACTCTTGTTCCGCGCCGATCGACGCAGCGCCGAGAGAGAGAGGATGAGTGGCTGGGATGAAATCGAAATGCATCGCGCATGCCGGCGCATAAGCTGCTGAGTTAGACGCGAGGCGTCTAGGCGGTCGCATCATAGCCTTCATAATCTATTTCATGGAGCTAATGCCTGCTTTGGCATTGTTGAAGTGCGCATTGACGCATCCTACTTACGGAGGTGAGAGTGCCTGAGTTCGCGTGTCGATTGGCCCCGATGGGCCTTGCTGGGCGGTGGTGGCATAGGGCGTTGCTCGCCATCATGCTCGCACTTGCGCCGGCGCTTGGCCTCGACCATGGAGCGTGTGCCCAGTCAATTTCTGACGGCAACAGCGGCCCGCAGCCTGCGTTACCTCAACAGAATCCTTCACCTCAGCCACCTCTTTCACCTCAGCAACGTGATGACGAGGCGCGCGCCGCCTGGTCCGCGGCGATCCAAGCTCGAGTGACCGGGCCGCAACAAATCGCGCTCAACGATCAGGGAAGCGTTGCTCTTCCCGAAGGGCTCTTCTTCATCCCCAAGGCGCCGGCAACCCGTCTCATGCGCTCCATTGGCAATGTGGTCCATGCGGAAACCTTCATCGGCCTCGTTGCAAGTTCCAACAAAGGCGAAGAATGGCTCGCGGAGGTCTCCTTTATCAGGGAAGGATATGTGAAGGATGACGAGGCCCGGAAATGGAACGCCGATGATCTCCTGGCGAACATCAAGGAAGGGACCCAGGGAGCCAACGAAGACCGCGTTGCACGTGGCTTCCCCCGGGTGGAGGTGCTCGGCTGGGTCGAGCCACCAGCCTATGATCCCAAAGCACATCGTCTCGTCTGGTCTATTTCCTCGAAGGATCAGGGGGAGGATGCTAGCGCGGAGCAGACGGTCAATTACAACACTTACCTGCTCGGCAGGAATGGTTATTTCAGCCTCGACTTCATCACGAGCCTGGACCGGATCGAGGTCGAAAAGCCGACGGCGCGCGAGCTCCTCGCGGATTTAAGCTTTGCTCCGGGCAAGCGGTACGAGGATTTCAACAGCTCGACCGACAAGATCGCCGCTTATGGCATTGGTGCCCTCGTCGGCGGCCTTGTTGCGAAGAAGCTCGGCCTCCTCGCGCTTGCTGGCGTTTTCATCTTGAAATTCGCGAAGATCTTTGCACTCGCCGCGGCCGGGATCGGCGCGGGTGTGGTCAAGTTCTTTCGCGGTCGATCATCGCCCGGGAGCGGGACGAAGGTCTGAGCATGCTCACTCTCCTCTCCGCGCTCAAGTTCGGAAAGATTGCGGCGACGAGCGCGACCATGCTGCTTTCGATTGCGGTCTACGCCGGCGCCTTCGGCTGGCGCTATGCCGCAGGTTTTGTGGCACTCCTTCTCATCCACGAATTAGGGCACTTCTTCGCGGCACGCCGTCGAGGCCTTTCGGTGGGTGCCCCCATCTTCATTCCCTTCGTGGGCGCCTACATCGCGCTGAAGGAGCAGCCCCATGACGTCGAGACGGAGGCTTATGTGGCGATCGCCGGCCCTGTGGTGGGCTCCTTCGGCGCCTTCATCATGTATGCACTTGCTCGCTCCGAGAATAACGACCTGCTTCTCGCCGTTTCCTATGCGGGCTTTTTTCTCAACCTGTTCAATCTTCTGCCGATCTCGCCGCTCGATGGGGGACGCATAACAGCGATAATCAGTCCGCGTATCTGGCTCCTCGGCGCGCCGTTGATGGGCGCCGCCTTTTTCTTTTACCCGAGCCCCATCTTCATCGTGATCGCGTTCGCCGCCGTGCCGAAGCTGCGGCAGGCCTGGCATTACGACCCGCGCGCGCCTGCCAACGTTGCCTATTTCGGCGTGCCCACGCAGACGCGTGTGGAATACACACTGTTGTATTTAATGCTGATCCTCGTGCTCGCCGCGATGACTTACAGCGTGCATGGCATGCTCGGTGGCATCCGATAAGGCATCTTCTTCAGTGCGCTAGCGCTGCCTCCATGGAAGCTCAATCCGGAACGATCGCCGTTGCCTCGATTTCCAGCAAAGCTGCCTTCTCGACGAGGCGCTTCACCTCGACGACCGCCATCGCGGGATAGTTGCGCCCAAAGGCCGAGCGATACGCTTCCCCGAGCTCTTTCGGTTCCGCGAGATAAGCATCGATATCGGTCACGTACCAGGTGAGACGCACGAGGTGGCGCGGCTCCGCTCCACCTTCGGCGAGGATGGCGCGGATGTTGTGGAAGCAGCGCCGGGCCTGCGCCACAAATCCTTCGGGAAACTGGCCCATCGCATCCCAACCGACGACGCCACCCGTGAGCACCGCACGCCCGCGCGCCGTCATGCCGTTCGCGTAACCCTTCGGCCGCGGCCAGCCGCGCGGGTTCAGACTTCTCGGTTCGGCCTCCGCCTCCGGAATGATGGCGGGCGCGACGATCGGATTTTCTGGCGAGCTCACCTTCCAGTTCCTTTCTCCGCCTCGGCCTTCGCGCGTTCGCGCAAAACGAAGCGCTGGACCTTGCCGGACTCGGTGCGCGGCAAGGCCTCGACGAAGCTGATGATGCGCGGGCATTTGAACGGCGCGATCTCGGAGCGTACATGCTCCTGAAGCGCGGCGGCGAGCCCGTCATCGGCTTTCTGGCCAGAGCGCGCCACCACGTAAGCCTTCACGATCGTGGTGTCATGTGCGGGATCGGGCGCCCCGACGACCGCACATTCGAGCACGGCAGGATGGCTGAGGAGCGCGCCTTCCACCTCCGGCCCCGCGATGTTGTAGCCCGCTGAGACGATCATGTCGTCAGAGCGCGCCTGATGCCAATAGTATCCGTCTTCGTCGAGGTGATACGTGTCTCCGGTGAAATTCCAGCCTTTTTGCACATAGGTCGTTTGCCGAGCGTCGGCGAGATAGCGACATCCGGTCGGTCCGCGTACCGCAAGCCGCCCGGTTGCACCGCGCGGCAGCTCGCGTCCATCTTCATCGACGATCTTCGCCTCGTATCCGGGCACCGGAATGCCGGTCGAGCCCGGCTTGATCTTGCCAGCCGGTGCTCCGATGAAAATGTGCAACATCTCGGTCGAGCCGATGCCGTCGAGAATCTCGATGCCGGTCGCCTTTTTCCAAGCCTCCCATGTCGCCTGGGGCAGCGCCTCGCCCGCGGAGACGCAGATGCGCAAGCTTGCCATATCCCCCGGCTGCATTTTTGCGAGCATCGCGCGGTAGGCGATCGGTGCCGTGAAACAGACGGTCGGCTTCAAGGTTCGAATGGCTTCGATCAGCTTGTCCGGCGCAGCCTGCTCGAGAAGAATGGATGAGGCGCCGACCCGCAGCGAAAACAGCGCTCCTCCACCGAGTCCGAAGGTGAAGGCGAGCGGCGGCGAGCCGATGAAAACATCCGAAGCGCGCGGTTCCAGGACATTTTTCCCGTAGGTGTCGCATGTGGCCAGCATATCGCGATGATTGTGCATCGCACCCTTGGGCACGCCCGTCGTTCCCGAGGTGAAGGCAATGAGGCAGATGTCTTCCGCCCCGGTCGGGCACGCCGCGAAATCAGGTGACGCTTTTTCGATGCGCCGCGTCAGGTCATCATTCGAATGACCGCCCATCGGGATGATATTCGCGAGACCAGGCGAGGCGAGCTTGGCCTTCTCCAACTCCTCGAGGAAACGATGATCGCACAGTGCAAGCGCCACCTTTGCCTTGTCGCTCATATAGGCGAGCTCCTTGGCGCGAAGGAGCGGCATCGAGGTCACCGCGATCCCTCCGGCCTTGATCACCGCGAAAAGCGCCGCCGCCATGAGCGGATTGTTGGGCGAGCGCAAAAGCACGCGGCCTCCCGGCAGGAGGCCGTAATCGGTGACGAGGACATTGGCGATGCGGTTAACGAGCGCGGCGAATTGCGCGTAGGTGAACTGCGTGTCGAGCGAGCGAAAACAGGGATGCTCGCCATGACCCTTCGCGATCCAATTGTCGAGAAGCTCCGTGACACAGTTCAACCTCTCGGGATAGCGCAGCTCGGGCAAGGTGAAGATGAAATCGGGCATCTCCGCCGGCGGCGGCAAATGCTCGCGCGCGAAAGTATCGACATGGGCCGTGTAAGGCGCGGCGGTCGTGGTCATGTCGCTCTTTCCTCCTCGATATTTTCTTGCCGCCACGGCTTGGCTTCATGGCCCTTATGCCCGGCTGAGTTCGCGTTCGGCGCGATTGCGGTTGAACGCGCCGCTCTTCATGAGCGTCTCACGGATTTTCCGTTCGCGGCTGCGAGGCTTTCAGCCGCGTGGGCGGCGAGCTCGGCGCGTGCGATCACGATCTTCTGCACCTCGCTCGCGCCTTCGTAAATGCGAAGCGCCCTGATCTCGCGATAAAGCTCCTCGACCTTCACGCCGCTCAGCACGCCCGCGCCGCCGAAAATCTGCACCGCTTTGTCGATGACGCGCTGCCCAGCCTCGGTCGCGACGAGTTTTGCGAGCGCCGCTTCCTTCGTGATCCGCTCGGCGCCCTGATCCTTGGTCCAGGCCGCGCGATAGACGAGAAGGGCCGAGGCTTCGATATCGGCGACCATTTCGGCGAGCGCGCCTTGCGTGAGCTGAAGATCGGCCAGCGTCGCCCCGAACATCTTGCGCGTCGAGGCGCGGCGCAAAGCCTCGGCGAAGGCGCGCCGCGCAAGCCCGAGCGCCGCGGCTCCGACCGTCGAGCGGAACACGTCGAGCGTCGCCATCGCAACCTTGAACCCTTCACCAGGCCCACCGATGCGATTGGCGACCGGGACGCGACAACCCTCGAAGCGCAAGGTCGCGAGCGGATGAGGCGCGATGGTCTCGAGACGCTCGGTGATCTCGAGGCCCGGCGTGCCCGCTTCCACCATCACGGCGGAAAGCCCCCTTGCGCCCGCGGCTTCCCCGGTTCGGCAAAAGACAACGTAGTGGTCGGCGATGCCACCATTGGAGATCCATGTCTTCACGCCATCGAGGCGCAAATGCGCGCTGCCATCGGCGGTCGCCGTCGTCGTCATCGCGGCGGGATCAGAGCCCGCCTCGGGCTCCGAGAGCGCGAAGGCGGCAATGTGCTCGCCCTTGGCGACTTTAGACAGCCATCGTTCCTTCTGTTCTCGCGTGCCGAAGAGCGACACAGGCCCAGTGCCGAGCCCTTGCATGGCGAAGGCGAAATCCGCAAGACCAGCCGCGAAGGCGAGCGTCTCGCGCGCGAGGCACAGCGTGCGCACATCGAGGTGAGGCCGCTCCCCGCCATGGGGCGCGATCACTGCGTGGCGAAGGAAGCCCGCATCCCCGAGCGCCCGCACGAGCTTCCGGCAGGAGCTGTCGACATCGTGGTGATCGACGAGCCCTGGCACGCTGGTGCTCGCGAACTCAAAAATCGCTTGCGCGAAGCTTCGATGCCGAGCTTCGAAAAAGGGCAGTCGAAGAAAGGCTTGATCCGGCATCAATCGCCCTCGAACACCGGTCGTTCCTTTGCAACGAAGGCCCGGTATGCGCGCCGGAAATCTTCCGTCTGCATGCACAGCGCCTGCGCCACAGCCTCCGCCTCAATCGCCGTTTCGATCGACATGGCCCATTCCATGTCGAGCATCCGCTTCGTCATGGCATTGCCGAAATTGGGGCCATCGGCGATCGTCTTGGCCAAAGACTTTGCCTCGCCGAGCACCGAAGCGGGATCGCAGATGCGGTTGAAAAAGCCGAAACGTTCGGCCTCATCGCCACTCATCGCTCGTCCAGTGAAGAGGAGCTCGGACGCCCTGCCCTGCCCGATGATGCGCGGCAGGATCGCGCAAGCACCCATGTCGCAACCCGCAAGCCCGACACGATTGAAGAGGAAAGCGACCTTCGCGCGCGCGGTGCCGAAACGTAAATCGCTCGCCATGGCGATGATGGCACCGGCGCCGGCGCACACCCCATCGATGGCCGAGATGATGGGCTGAGGCGCGGCGCGCATCGCTTTCACGAGCTCGCCCGTCATACGCGTGAAGTCGAGAAGCCCCTTGGTGTTGAGCTTCGTCAAGGGGCCGATGATCTCGTGCACATCCCCGCCCGAGGAAAAATTGCCGCCTTCGCCTGCGACCACGAAAGCCTTGACGCGGTCCTCATGCGCGGCAGCGCGAAAAAACGCGGCGAGCTCGGCGTAGCTGTCGAAGGTCAGCGGGTTCTTGCGTTCCGGTCTGTTCAAGCTGACCATCGCGACCTTCCCCTCGACCGCGAAGTTGAAATGCTTCGCCTCATATCGCGCGAGCGGGGGTGCCACGATCGGAAAAGGCTTCATCCTATGAAATCTCCACCTCGCCGCGCGCGACGGCATGGCGCGCCGACTGCTTCGCCTTGGCCAAGAGCGCCATCATCGTCTCCATCTCTTTCGCATCAAGACCGTTGAAGAGCACGGCGAGCCAGCGTCCATGGGCGCCGGCCATGCGCTGGAAGAGCTGACGGCCGAGCGGGGTCAAGCGCACGAAATGGGACCGTCGATCCTTCGGCGCCGGCCGACGATCGACCAGCCCTTCGGCCACCATGCGGTCCACGAGCCCCGTCACAT
This sequence comes from Hyphomicrobiales bacterium, assembly GCA_019247605.1. GTDB lineage: Bacteria > Pseudomonadota > Alphaproteobacteria > Rhizobiales > Beijerinckiaceae > GAS188. Next base: position 17,259 of record JAFBAS010000001.1, on the reverse strand, counting down.
TTCCGTTCGTGACCATCATGCGCTTCGAGAGCTCGTTCAAAGTCATCCCCTCCTCGGCGCGCTCGAGCTGCGCCATCAGGTCGAAGCGCGGCAAGGTCATGCGATAATCTTCGCGCAAGCGGCGCCGAATCTGGCTTTCCACCAGCGCCGAAAAGCTCAAGAGACGCAGCCAGAGCCGAAGCTCGGCCTCATGTCCATCCTCATGCTCATGCGCCTTCGTCTCGGCATCGAGAAGATTTTGCGCCGGAAGCGTCACGACACGGTCTCTCCTCCATCCACGGGAATCGCCTGTCCGGTGATCGAGGCCGCTTCGTCCGAGGCGAGCCACGCGGCAACACAGGCGACCTCGGTCGGGCGCACCAGGCGGCCTTGGGGATTGGCCGCGGTGAGCTTTGCGAGCACGTCCTCCACAGCGCCGCCGCCTTTCGCGCGGATGCGCGCGACGCTCTCGCGCACGAGATCGGTGTCGGTGTACCCCGGGCAGATCGCATTTACGGTTACGCCTGATTTCGCCATTTCGAGCGCGAGCGCGCGGGTGAAGCCGATCACGGCGTGCTTAGCCGTCACATAGGCGCTGACGTAGGGATATGCCTTCAGCCCGGCGGTCGAGGCGATGTTGATCACGCGGCCGAAGCCGCGCTCGGTCATGCCGGGCAGGATTGCACGCGTCATGCGAACCGTGCCCATCAGATTGAGCGCGAGTTGACGCTCGAACGCATCATCGTCGAGCCGCGAAAAAGAACCCGTCTCGACGGCACCGGCATTGTTGACGAGAATGTCGATCGGCGCTTGCCGCTCGGCGCGCGCGACGGCCTCGCGAACAGCTTTCGGGTTCGTCACATCGGCGACAACGGCGCAATGCGCGTCACCGGCGGAAACGGCGGCATCGAGCGACGAGACATCGCGGCCGAGCACGCTCACCATAAACCCGTTCTGCGCGAACGCGCCCGCGATGGCGCGCCCGATGCCTTTGCTACCTCCCGTCACCAAAACATGCCTCTTCACGGCGCCCATCGCCCGCTCCGATATTTGATATTTGAAATATCGGGTGAGGAAGTCGGCAACAAGCCCTGCGATAGAGAAAGGCGGAACGTTTTGCCTCAATTTCCCGAGAGGTGGTCGGCAGGAGAACGCTCCCGACGCCGGGCGCCGCGCTATTGACCGCGCGTGAGGCGAGGCTTACCACCACGCCGCCGGAGCGCGTAGCTCAGCCGGTAGAGCAACTGACTTTTAATCAGTAGGTCCCGGGTTCGAGCCCCGGCGCGCTCACCAACAACTCAAAGACTTAGCAGAGATTCTAACGAAGATGAAGGTCGCCGGACAACACAAGGTCGGCACCGGCGCGGTGCAATGCATCGCGCAGCGCCTGCGGGAGGCGGCCTGATCATGAAGGCCAATTGACGACGAAAGTCGTCCGAGCCGAACCGCTATTTCAAGTGAAGGATAACGGGACCTTCCGAAACATACGGTGCTCCGACGCCAGTACTCGCGGCGTTCTTCGCGATCCACTCTCTGGCGACCGTCAGGCTTTCATCGGCGCCGGCCTTGTCCTGGCATACGGTAACGGAAACCGTACCCTCGCGAGTGCGGGCGAGCGTATAGCCAACGAAACCTTTGACACCCCGCAACAGTTTCTCCACGTCTGCCTTGTGCTTCTCAAGCACATCACCGAGTTCGTTTGCGCCTTTTCCGGTATATGCCCTAACGACGATATGCATGTTGAACCTCCGTAATGCTCATGCGGTGACCGACTACAACAAACGGCCGCCGTCTTTTGTGTATCACCGACCATAGGCTTAAATTTCGGTGCCCGAAAGCAGTAGCCGGCACAACAGATTACTCGTTCGACATTCCCCATCAGGCTAGTGCACTGGCTTAGACAAAAAATTCACATGTCGGGCGCTGTGACCCCAGGGCATGGCCTAGACCGTCCGTGTGATTGTTTCCACCGATGACCGCGCGCGCCTGGCCGGGATCATCGCCGATCGAAGCTGGCCACTCAGGCATGTGCAGCGCGCCCGCATTGTTCTCCACTTCGCCGACCGGCTTTAAGTCAGCCGGCCGGCCGTCTAGCGCTGGCAGCGACATTACGCCGAGGGTGGTGTCGAACGGCTCTTGCACGAGGCAAGCCGCAAGCCCGGCAAGCAGCCTGTTCAAGCTCCATGGTCGCCAGGGTCGTTGCGCTGACCTGCGCCTGATGATCTAGGCCGCTGGCGGAGGCAAAGAGAAGGACTTTACCTCCCCAGTGCTCCCGAATTCTATCTAGCTCAAGCGACTCTGCGCTTCGCCAGTTTCTGGCATGGCAAAATAGTAGAGTGCGAGCCCTGCAACGGCGACCCCGGCGAGCGTGAGAAACGCCACGCTGTATCCCTCGTGAACAACGACGATCCCGGCGAGCGTGGTGGACAACGCTGCACCGATCCCTTGCGCGGTGATGACAGCTCCTTGCGCTACGTTAAAGCGTCCCGTGCCTCGCATTAAATCCGCGACAATCACCGGAAAGACCGCACCATAGATGCCGGCGCCGACACCGTCCAACAACTGCACGCCAACCAACCAGTAGGGATTGTCCGAGAACGGATAGAGGCAACCGCGAACCGTCAAAACCGCAAGCGCGATCAGGAATAGTGGCTTACGACCCCACAGATCAGCCTTGGCGCCAACGAGCATCGCCATCGGCACCATCACGATTTGCGCCGCAACGATGCACGCGGACATCAGACTTGTGCCCAGGTTCTTGTCTTGAAGCGCCAGCTTTTGGCCGACAAGCGGCAGCATCGCCGCATTGGCAAAGTGGAACATGATCGCGCAACCGGCGAAAATCAGCAAAGGTCGGCAGGTCAGAAGCACGCTTACACCGGAAGGACGATCCGCTCCTTGCGTTGGCGGTGCATCGTGAAGCCCCCGAGCCAGATCGTGGTCAATGGTGCGTTCCGGGATTGCGAGCACGCTGACGATACTTGCGACAGCCATCGAAGCCAGCAAATAGAAGACGACCTTAGGTCCCCAAGCATAGGCGAGCGCCCCCGCAGCGGCGGCAGCGAATGCGTTGCCGGCGTGATTAAAGCTCTCATTGCGGCCAACCCGCCTGGTGAAAACCTTATTCCCGACAATGCCGAGCGTGATAGCGGCGAGCGCGGGACCGAACACCACACCGGCAGCATGAGCTGTCGCTTGCGAAATCGCGACAGGCCAGAATGCAGAGAACCACGGAATGGTCAAAGACGCTGCGGTCACCAGCACAGCGGCAACAACCATAACCGCGCGCTTAGCCTTGGTCGCGTCGATCACCGCTCCAGCAGGCGTTTGTGCGAGTATCCCCGCGACGGTGGCGATCGACATGACGACACCAATGCTGGCAGCATCCCAGTTTCGTTCAGTCAGCAAGTAGACTGCGAGATAGGGTCCAAGCGCGTCGCGGACATCGGCGAGGAAGAAGTTCGCGGCATCAAGCGCAAAACCGGCTTGCGTCGCTTCACGTTTCCCGCCACGGCTCGGCGTAGTTGTTCGTTTCGGAATGACCGTCCCTGGCGATACCTCGCTGATTTGCGTGGCCACGGGGAACCCTCTTGCCAACAGCCTTTGCGCCAACTTCCCGCTCGAGACAGACTGCTTTAACCGAAAGGACCTGAGCTTGTTCCGGTTCGCATGGGAACAATCCGGCTTGCTCACAAGTTCGCAACCGCTGTTTCACCCGCCCCAAGGAAAGGTGAGAGCGGTAGTTCAGAGTGACCGATGGCTCTCGCAATTTTCGCGGCGACTTATCTCGTGATGGCGATCGGCAAGCTGCCGGGATATCGGCTTGATCGGGCCGGGGCCGCCCTTCTCGGCGCCAGCCTGATGATCTGGTCTGGCGAACTATCGCTCGAGGAAGCCTTTCAGTCGATTGATCTTGAGACGATCGTGCTTCTCCTCGGCATGATGATCGTGGTGGCCAATCTACATCTCTCGCGTTTCTTCGAGGTGATGAACGAGTGGGTCATCGCTCGCGCGCGTCACCCCCTCGCGCTCCTCGTCGGTGTGATACTCGTCTCAGGGACTTTGTCCGCCTTTCTGGTGAACGACGCAATTTGCCTCGTCATGACGCTCCCGGTGCTCGATATCGCGAAGCGGCTCGGTCGCGATCCCATGCCCTATCTTCTCGCCGTTCCCATAGCTTCCAACGCCGGAAGCGTCGCCACGATCACCGGCAATCCGCAGAACATGATCATCGGTAGCATCGCGCATATCCCATACGGTACATTCGCTGCGAACCTGTTCCCGGTTGCTGTCGTCGCGCTTCTTCTCGCCACTGTTCTGATTGCTCTCACGCACCCCAGCGAGTTCTTCAAGCGCGCGACGCTGTCTCCGGCTCCGCGACAGCGCCCTCTTCACTATCATCGAGGACTTGCGATGAAGTCAGTTGCCGTGACGGTCGCCATGGTGGCTTTGTTCTTCGCAGGCGAAGCAGTCGCAAAAGTGGCCATTCTCGGCGGGGCGCTCCTTCTGTTCACACGTCGCGTGAAACCGGAAAGAGTGTATCGCGACATCGATTGGCCGCTACTCGTCATGTTCATCGGCCTCTTCATCGTCGTGGCCGGGGCGGAGAAATCCTTGCTCGATCGAAATGCCTTCGCGGCGGTCGGTCGTCTCGATCTTGCAAACATCTCCATCCTTTCAGTGCTGACGGCGGCCCTATCGAACCTGGTGAGCAACGTGCCGGCCGTACTCGTGATGAAGCCTTTCGTCACCTCTCTCGCCGATCCGACGCGCGCCTGGCTTGTGGTCGCCATGGCCGCGACGCTCGCCGGCAACTTCACTCTCATCGGTTCGGTGGCCAATCTCATCGTGGCGCAGCGGGCCCGCTCGCGCGGCTTTGAAATCGGATTTTAGACCTACTTCAAGGTCGGAGCACCTCTCACTGTGTTGAGCATTGTCTTCGGGATTTTGTGGCTCTGACGCGACCAGAGCTATCGACAGTTTCACTTGCTTACGCCTTACTGGCGGTTTGCCGGCGTGGTCGAGAACGATCTCGAGCACTGGGTGCGACATCCCACGCGCCTCCGCAGCCGTCTGCTCTCGAACACGTTGAATGCGCGCGTTAGGAGCTGCGTGCGGCGGCTTCCTCCCGCCTACGGTCCGAAACGCCCCTCCTGCGGCTGCCCCAAACGACCCGCGGCGATGTGAAGACTGGATGCCGAGGGGGCCATACTTCGAGCGTGATCCAGGATCTGCCACACGTCGGCTTCTCGGGGATGAATCGATCGGCCTCACAGGCCCGTAAAAATCGACCGTCGGCTACCGCCCACGGAGGCGCACGGTGTCGCCAACCTTGTGCACAGAGACGCAGGCACGCGCGTCCAGTTTTCGAGAGGTCCTGCGCAAAGCTGCGCTCTCAGCTTAGGTGCAATCGCCCCTGGGGCAGGGACATTCGCCAATTTCGCGACTCTTAGGCGATGCGGCCTCCTTTGCATGACCGCTTCAGCTTTAGCATCCCTATCAAAACTCGCTCGAGATCAGCCGCTGATGTCGCCGCTCATGACGGGCCCGATTGGCTCCCAGTGCTCGCCATCGAACTTGATCATCTGCATTTGTTTAATGGGGTAGAAGTCGGTGGGGCTAGTGTTGATAGAGATGCCGGGTAACAGCATGTCCAGCTTCAGATCCTTCAGGTTCGCAGCCTGCTTCATCACGTTTTCGCGCGTTAGATCATCGCCAGATTGCTTGAGAACCTGCACCAGTGTCTGAGCGGCCAGGTAGCCGTAAACGGTATTGCCGTCACTGCGGTCGCCCTCCGGATAGTATTTGTCCATAAAGGCGGACCACGCCTTGAACCCCGCATCGTCTTTCCAGTATGGATCGTTCACATCCTTGAAATACAGGGTGCTCAAAATCCCTCTCGAATTGTCGAGACCCGCCGGCTTAAGAACGCCGCCAATAGAACTCGAAACAAAGTTGACGATATGAATGGGGCTCCACGCAAGTTCGGCAACCTTCTTGATCGCCTGGGCTGCGAACTTGGGCGTCGCGACGTTAAATAAAATGTCAGCGCCGGAGGCTTTCAGCTTGACTGTCTGCGAGTCGACGGTCGGGTCTGTCACCTCATACGGGGCTTCCGCGACAATCATCGCAGCCTTGTCACCAAGGCCGTCCTTTAGGCCCTTCAAATAATCCTTGCCATAATCGTCGTTTTGATAAAGCACGCCGATCTTGCTGTCCGGGTAATTGTCTCGGATGTATTTCGCATAGATCCGGCTCTCCGACTGGTAAACTGGCTGCCAGCCCATAGTCCACGGGAAGTTCTTCGGGTCGCCCCATTTGGTCGCCCCGGTTGCCACAAACAATTGCGGCACTTTCTTCGAGTTCATATACCTTTGAATTGCTGTGTTCGAGGCGGTGCCGAGGGATTGGAAGATCAGCAGAACACCGTCGTTTTCAACGAGCTTGCGTGCTTGTTCCACCGTCTTTGGCGGACTGTAAGCGTCGTCATACGAGATGAAGTTTATCTTGCGGCCGTTGATGCCACCCTCAGCATTGATCTTATTGAAATAGGCGGCTTCCGTCTTGCCAATATTACCATAGGCCGAGGCCGGCCCGCTGTAGGGCATAATATTCCCAATCTTGATTTCGGTGTCGCTAGCGCCTCCATCATATTTCTTCTGGGCGCTCGCCGGATCGCTGCTCACGAACGCGAAGATCCCAAAACCTGCCAGCGCGACTAAACGCAGTTGCTTTGCCGGAAATCGCATCTTCCCCTCCCAGCATTTACGGCGTTGGTGGCTCCCCTCATGTATCATCTGCTCTCGTCAGAAAGACATCAATCAAAAATTGTCACTAGTGAGGGCCGTCCAGTGAGCTTTTTCGGGGAGGCGTTCAGGACAGTTCTGATCGATGTCGCGATGGGCTCAAAGGCTTTCGCCGAGGGGATACGAGCGTTTTCCGCAGGCCGTCGTGCAACCCTGCATCGTTCGTCTGATCCGTAACATCGTGGCCTTCGTGTCGGGGAAGGATCGCAAAGCGATTATGCCCTCGGTCAAGCCGATTTATCGCGCCGAGAATGCGGAGGCCGCAGCGGCGCGGCTCGATGAGCTCGAGGCGCGCCGGTGCAAACGTGTCAGATTTGATCAGGGCATCGTCTGATTGTCATTCAGGTCGGCCAGTTCACCTTGCACCCCGTCTCTTCGACCGAGCCTGCGGCTTTCTCGCCGGGCACCAAACTTTGCACCGTAAACATATTGTCGGGGTCGCCCTGAGGCGCATGGGCCTCGCCCACGAAGACTGAGCTCATGAGTTCGTGGTCACCTGCGCGGTAGCTGGGAGCACCAGGTTGCAACGCCACCTCCGGCGGAAGCTTGAAATCGGAGAGAGCGTGCGCCAGCCTCACCGCGTCCAGCGTCTTCGCCTCGTTTGCCACGAGGGCAGCCGTTTGCACCGACACGTATCCGAACCAATTTCGGGCGGTCGCCTGCTTTCCCGTGCGTTGCTTGATGGCGTTCGAAAATTCCTTCACATGTGGAACATCGGGTTGATCCCACCACCACTCCATCGTCCACCAGCCGATGCGCGCTTCGTCCGGGACAGCGCGCAAAGTTTCAAGCTCGAAGAGCGCGCCTCCCACGGCCATCTGCTTCTCGAGCCCGAACTGAACGAATTGCTTGAGGCTCGACACCTGATCGTTGCCGCCCATGATGTTCACCAGCACGTTGGGCTGGAACGCCCTCGCCTTGATAAGGTAGGAGGAATAATCGGCCGTGCCCAACGGGATGAGGTCGCTGGCGAAGCTGCCGCCATGGGCCTTCAGAATTTTTTCAAATCCCGCCTGAAGCGAATGTCCGTAAGCGTAGTCAGGCGTGAGGAAATACCATTTCTTCCCAAGACGCTCCATCAATGTGAGGCCGATGGCGTTGGCGTCCATCATCGTCGTGTTGCAGACACGAAAGACATTCCAGGCGCAGTTCGACCCGGTAATGGGATCGGTGTGGCCGCCGGAAACGATGTGAAGAACCTTGTTCTCCGTGGTCACTTGCGTCATGGCGAGCGCAATCCCGGAATTGACATCACCGATAATAAAACTCACCCGGTCGCGCTCGATGAGCTTGCGCGTTTTTTGGACGCCGGTGCCCACGTCGTTGGCGGAATCCTCGACTAGGAGCTCAATAGGCCGACCGAGAATGCCACCGTTCTTGTTGATTTCCTCCACCGCGTATTGGGCGCCATCCACCTCTCCTCGTGCGATGGCCGCGTAGACTCCCGTGAGCGGATCGACCATGCCGATCCGCACGGGTGTTTCGCCCCGTGCAGACAATATAAACGGGGAGGTCACCTGAAGCGCGCCGATGGCCGCCCCGCTCGCGAGAAAAGTCCGTCGATCGACCCGGAAAGTTGACTTTGGTTTCATGGCGTTCTCCCCGACTATAAATATGTTTGGGCAGATCCGGTTACTTCACAGACTCGGGATCGTATACCTCGCCGTCTATCAGCAGAGCCCAAGCGCTTCCGAAAATATAGCCTTGATTACTGTTCGTCGTGCGCCTGCATGCTGATCAACCGATACGGACAAGCGCCCCGCCATCGACCGGGAGTGCCACGCCAGTGATGAAATTCGCCTCGTCAGAAGCGAGAAAAAGCGCAGCGTTAGCTACGTCCCAGGCGGTGCCCATTTTGTGGCGCAGCGGCACTTGCGCGTCTCGCGACGCCGCGATCTCAGCCCTGCTCTTCCCGCTTACGCGGGCGCGGGTATCGACCGCCATCGGCGTATCGATCAATCCGGGCAAGATGACATTGGCGCGTATCCCGAATTCGGCATTCTGAATAGCAACCTGCTGAGTAAAGGCAATCATTCCGGCCTTCATCGCCTTGTAGGCTACATTCGTATACTGCTCCCAGGCGGCGGTCGATGAGATCGTGATGATCACGCCTGAACGCTGCGCACGCATCAGCGGCAGGACGTGCCTGCAGGCCATTATGGCACCGCGGAGATTGAGCGTAGCGATGTGGTCGAATGCGGCTCGGTAATCTCCTCGATTGGCGCGTCCCCGCCGGCAATGCTCACGCCCACATTATAGTGGAGAACGTCAACGCGACCCCAACGTCGTCGTGTGGCTTCAACCATGTCGGCGAGGCTCGATTCCATGGCAACATCTGCTCGGAATGCAACGCATTCTCCGGCTGAGTGTCGTGCCATCGCGACCGTTTCCTCGGCGGAGGAAAGGTTGTTGTCAACGGCCAGCACTCTGGCCCCCTCCTGAACGAAACGCAAAACGGTGGCGCGACCATTACCTAAGCCTTCACCGGGCGATTGACCGGCACCGAGGACGATGGCGACCTTGTCCCTGAGACGCATGTGAGACCTCGGTGGAAACGTCGAACCGGTCCAGCATAGCTTGAAAGAAAATAACTACCTTGCTTTCCTTTCGGAGCCACGTCCACTGGCGCATTCCTGGTCACGCCCACTGTAGTTTCCACGTTTTATTTTGATATCTTTCGAGAAATTCGCTCAGTTACCGACAACGGGTTTGGCGCTCGATTGCCTGGCTCGACGGCGTGCTTGCTTGCTCGAGAGCAACGAAAATCTCCTCAGCGCATTTTCCCTTGGTCTTCCTCGTTGGTTTCTGCCGCGGAAGTTTCGCGGAGGAGTGAGCGAAATGGCTGAAGATCGCGCCGTGGTCGAGCGGCACCTCGCGCAGGCGGAGGCCGCAATCAATGAGGGCACGCGCCACGTCCAGCGCCAGCGCGAAATCGTCGCGAGCCTGCAGGTAGACGGCCACAATCCGAGGCAAGCCGAAGAGCTGCTGGCCATTTTCGAAGAGACGCTTGCGTCGCACATCGAAGGCCGTAATCGACTGAGAAAAGAGTTGGACGAAGCTCGGGACGCTGAGAGCCCGCGGACGCGCTCACGCCAGGGAATTAGCGAGTAGCAAGTAGCGGATACCAAATAGCGAGTAGCTGGGTGGCCGCTGCGTTGGAATGCCGGAAATATTCCTTATACGTCTATGTAAAACGTCCCCTCGGCAGTGCGAGTGTGTGACGTGCGCGGCCTTATGCAAAGGCCATCGTCAACGGGCAAACTTGGACTGCCGCTGCCTTCGTGATGTAAGTTTGACAAGGCCTCGCAGTGCCAAAGCGCTTACCTATGCGTCGGCTCACCAACCGATCGTATTCAGAAGCCTGGCCGAACGTCCGTGGCCCTTTTCCAGCTTCGCCGTCCTGGAGGCTCCTGGAGGCCCTGGCGTCGATCGGGTCGTGCCGTCAGCCTTGGGGGCACGCATCGCCTGCGCTTTCTCCCGGGCGCGGGCCATCCAGCTTCAGACCCGCAAGGCCAGGCCGGCGCCATCGGCATGAACCCCCCGCACCTTGGCCAGTCGCTCGACCTGCCGAGCGCTTAATCGATCTCTCCCGTAACCCACGTCAGCGGTCCCGAATCTCGATAGGAGATGAAAGGTATTGGTCATTGTCGTTCAAACCATCCGACAAACGCGCGCCGAATGCCAACGGTTGATGGCGGTCAATGGCGATAAGATTTGGATCAATCCACCGGCATATTTCAGCGACACCACAACAGCTTAAAGGTTGATAACGGTCAATGGCGATGAACGGCGAATTGTTCGCCGGCTATATCGATAGTCTCGGTCATTGATCCCTAGGTCTTTGTAATTTAACGATAGTCATATTGCATTCCGAATCTCGTCCCACAAACGAGGCCCAAGATTTCCGGGCCGGAGTGGTTTCGTCGCGAGACCATGCTGGTCATTGCGGCGATCTAGGCAAGCGAAATTCGCTTCGCATTCCGGCTTCCCTTTGAGCCTAGGTACCCGAGTCAGGCTCACGACCATCGCGCGCATCGAGCCGCTGTAGGAGCAGGTCCGACTCCCGCATTATATCTTTCATGTCAATTGCTCCCTTACGCTCACAAAGTCGGTTGTATACATGCTGCTGGCGAATGATCTCGATGTGCACCAGAAGGTCCCTCAGTGCATCAGCGAACCTCTTGAACCACTCATCTGCCGCTCGGTTACGTTCTTGAATCTTTTTGACTCGCGGCGGCACGCGACTGACGAACTCAGCCGTATTTCGGTCGGTTAATTTGAAATCGATGTTGTGCACCATTTTATTGCGTAAATTGTTCAGGGCCTCGATTGGCGGGACAAGTTCTTCAGGCAAAAGCCCCACCGCCCACACCAATTGGAGTTTTTGAAAAAAGCCCATCCGGCTTAGGTTTAGCGCGTCTGGTTTAGCGAGCCCTTCGCTAAGCATTTGGCTGATTATGTGGTCGAAATACAGATGCGCATAGATCAGCGTTTGCCACTCATCAGCTACCTGGAGGCAGTCGCAGAATTGCTTTACGTTAAAAGAGAACACCTTCGCCCGCTTGCGTAACTCTTCGTCGGGTATGGCAAGAAACTCCACCTCCTCAGGAGTGAGCGGTGGATATTCTGATTCGAATCCTTGGTCGCTCGATACCTCGCGCTCGCTGAAGGGTGTGCCCGCGATGATCTCGCGCATTTTCTTTTCAATTGCCGGGTCTGACATGCTCTGGCTCACCGTATCTAATGCTTGGGCTTGTGTGCCGCTAAGATCATAGCGTGTAGGCGCGCGGCTGTCTCTGAAAGTCCTTTCGCCAGCCTCCCCGCATCTTGGACCGTGAGACGCACAGTCTAAAGCGCCCACGTGCAAATCAACGGTCGTGACGCCCATCTCGACCGTGATCTTGCCGGCAATTCGCTTCGCCATTTCCGGCTCCCCTGTCACGAGGCCAGCAAGGGCTCCATCGCACGCGGTGGGGCTCCTGGTGCCCTCGCACGCGAGCCGTTCATTGGTAGGGGGATTGATAAAACAGCCCACCGATGGAACCGCCATTTGATCGTGTAGATGCGCCAAGCCGCGCCGTCGATCATGCCTGTTGGGGCGTAGCACCAAGGATTGTGCTCCGCGTAAAAGGGCGAGCAACGACGCGCCAGCAAGTTTGCTCGGTATCCGGCCGCACCCATACATGTTTGAACGAATGCCTTGTAGGCGGGGAACTCTGATCCCACCGTCTCCCAGCCATCTTTGTAGAAGCCCATCCTGGAAGTAGGTGCCCGACCCTGCTCCGCCCTCGCAATCGGCGACGCTTCCCTTCTCAGGGCGCGATTTTCGTGCAGACTGACTGAAGCCAGGAAGTGAGGTTTTGATGGCCGACGCCCTTCACGTCCCCGGTTTGCGCGGAAAACAGGCGCCAAAAAAGCTGCCTGCCGCTGCGATGCTCACCGCATTGGGAGTGGTTTACGGCGACATCGGCACCAGCACGCTCTACGGGCTGAAACAGGCCGTCGACGCCGGCGGAGGCGCGATTCCGGAAACGGTTCTCGGCACCGTCTCGCTCATCGTGTGGGCTCTCCTCCTGATCGTCGGGCTCAAATACGCCATCTTGATCCTGCGTGCCGACAATCACGGCGAGGGCGGCATTGTGGCGCTCTTGGCGCTGCTTGACGCAAGGCATGCTCCGCGCGGGAGCTGGCGGTCGAAATTGCTCGTCGTGGGGCTCATCGGGGCGGCACTCCTCTACGGCGATGGCGTGATCACCCCCGCGATTTCGGTGCTCAGCGCGCTCGAAGGCCTCAAGATAGATGCGCCGGCGCTCGCGCCGCTGATCGTTCCGCTCACATGCGGGATTCTCGTCGCCTTGTTTTTGGTCCAACGCAAGGGAACCGAGTTTGTCGGCAGAATTTTCGGTCCCGTGATGCTCGTCTGGTTTGTGGCGATCGGCCTCTTGGGCCTCGTGAGCATCATTCGCACCCCGGCAATCTTGGCCGCCATCAATCCCTACTACGCCGTGACCTACCTCCTTCATGCTGGACCGGCGATCGCCTTCGCCGTGCTCGGCGCCGCGTTCCTGGCACTGACCGGCGCAGAGGCCATGTACGCCGACATGGGCCATTTCGGGCGATGGCCCATTCAGCTTGGATGGTTCGGCGTCGTATCGCCCGCTCTCATTTTTAACTACCTCGGGCAGGGCGGCCTGCTTCTTGCGGATCCCCATGCCGCCGAAAACCCGTTTTACCACCTCGTCCCCGGCTGGGCGCATTATCCGATGGTCGCCTTCGCGACGCTCGCCACGGTCATTGCCTCGCAGTCGATCATCTCGGGCGCGTACTCGCTGACCCAGCAAGCGATGCAGCTGGGGTTCTTGCCGCGAATGCGCGTGCAGCACACGGCAAGCCACGAGAAGGGCCAAATCTACATGCCGGTGGTGAACTGGCTCTTGGCGGCGGGCACGCTTTCGGCCGTGCTCATATTCGGGTCCTCGGATGCGCTCGGGGGAGCCTATGGCATCGCGGTTTCGCTCCTCATGGCCGTGACGACCGTGCTTGCGGCGCTCGTCGCCTTGCAATGGGGCTACAATCCGCTCCTGGTCGCCGCGGCCAACGGATTCTTCCTCATCATCGAGCTGATCTTCGTCGCCGCGAATTTGACGAAGCTCTTCGAAGGCGGTTGGTTCCCTCTCATGATGGCCGGCGTCATCGCGTTCTTGATGCTCACCTGGCGAACGGGTTGGCACTTGCTCGAGCACGCGCGCTCCAAGCTGCGCCAGAGCGAAAGCCAATTCGTCGACTGGGTCTTCGAAAACCCGCCGATCCGCTTGCCTGGCGCGGCCGCGATCTTCACGGCGGCAAGCGAAGGCATTCCGCTTGGCCTGACGCATCATTTACGGCATAACCGCGTCCTGCACGAACGTGTACTGCTCATTGCTTCGATCAGCGTCGACCAACCGCGCGTCGCTGCCGAGCACCGCTACAAGCTCGTGCCGGTAGGCTCGGGCATCACCCGCGTGCTCTTCCATTTCGGTTTCATGGAGACGCCCGATGTGATGCAGGCACTGAAGCGGGCATGCCTCGAGCCTGAGCTTCGCGGGATCGACCCGGAGAACATCACCTATTATTTTCGGCGCGTCATGGTGATTGCATCGGCGAAAGCCTCCGGAATGGCGATCTGGAGGAAATCCCTGTTCGCGGCGATGCACCTCAACGCCAATCTTCCGGCCGCCTATTTTGGCGTTCCCGCCGCGCAGGTCGTGGAGGTGGGGCTCGAAGTGGAAATATAGCCGGACCTTGAAGAACAAGTTGCCAGCATGCTTGGCACGGACCCTGAGTTGCCGAAAAACCCGCTCCTCGACGCGTGAGCCTCAGCGGTCTAGCGATGTTCCAATCCCTTTTGAGACCGTGCGAGGCACACGTGCCATTCGCGTTTGATGTTGCGTCGCATGCTTCCGGTTTCCTATGCTTTTGGCCCTTGAAAAGCAGTATGGGCTCTGGATGCGCGTCGGAAGCTTCGTTTTGGATATTCCTCCGCTTTCCATGATCTTGCAAAGGGCCGCCAATTTGGCCCGTCCGGCTGTTAAAACCTATTTGGTGGCGGCCGGGTGTGTGGCGCTCGCCTTTCTTGTGGAACTCCTCTGTGCAAGGCCGATCGGGAATTTCGTCAGCTTGGGGGCGTTCTATCCGGCCGTCCTCGTCAGTGCATTGCTCGGAGCTGGACCTGGGATCTTCGCCGCGCTCGCGAGTCTTCTGCTTGCCTGGTTGATCCTCCTTCCGCCGGCCTTCACGCTTGCTTCGGGAGACGCACAGGAAGTGTGGCAGATTGTCCTGTTCACCCTCTCCACAGGCCTGATCATCGCGGTCGCAGGCGCATTTCGCAAGGTGCAAGTCACCCCGAATGCGGCAAACGAACTGTTCAAGACCGTGCAGGATATATCGTCTGAGGGCCTGGTCATATATCGTGCCTTGCGCGACGCGTCGGGCCGCGCAATCGATCTTGAATATCGCTACGCCAACCCCGCCGCTCTTGCCTTCATGACGAAAAGCGATCCGAACCGCGTCGTGGGCGGCCGTTTGCTCGAGAGACTGCCGCTGGCACGCGAACACCCGCAGCTTTTTCCGCGCTACCTCGAGGTACTCGAGACCGGGAACACTTCCGAGGCGGAATACGAGCTTGGCGGACGACGGTTTCGAAGCAAGGTGGCGAAGCTTCAAGACGGCCTTGTGGTCACGATGCGTGACGTATCGGCGCAGCATCGCAGCGACGAAGTCCAAAGGCTCCTCGCGCAGGAACTCGATCATCGCGTGAAGAACATGCTCACCACGGTGATCTCCATGACCAAGCTCACCGCAAATGGCGCGAGCTCCGTGACCGAGCTCAGGGACAAACTGCTTGGCCGCTTTCAAGCCATGGGTCGCGCCCACGAGCTTCTGGTCGCGAGCTCGTGGACGGACGCCCAGGTGGACGAAGTGGTGCGTGGAACGCTCGATCCTCGCCTGCATTCGAACGCGGACCGTTTCGTCATATTCGGACCTGAGGTCGCGATCGAGCCTGAAACCGCGCTCGCGCTCAACATGGCCCTGCATGAGCTCGCGACAAACGCCATCAAATACGGAGCACTTTCCGCGGATCGTGGACAGGTCGAGATAAGCTGGGCGCAAGATGCCCAGAGCCCTTCCGTCATTCACCTCTCCTGGATCGAAAGAGGCGGTCCGCCCGTCGAAAAACCAATCGGCAAGGGTTTCGGCACACGCCTTCTCGAACGAGCTTTTGCAAGCTTGGAAGGTAGTCGTGTTTTGCTCCACCACGCGAGGAGCGGCGTCCATTGCGAGATCGTCTTCAACGCGAAGCACAATCTCCCGGGGTTGTCCGTGAGCAGGATCGAAATGACGAATTCGGATGACCCTCCCTTGAGCTCGCGGCCGCTTCCGAACACGGCTCGAGCGGGTTGAGAAACGGTCAACTCGAGCGTGGGCCTAATCTGGCCGCCGTTTGCTTCTTCGGGCGCGCTCCTCGAATGCCGGTTAGCGCGAAAATGACGCAGCGTGACAACTGCTGTCTGTGCAGCGAAAATGGCGACGTAATATTCGACAAAAGTCTTATTGCCGCATACGACACTTTTCCTCACCGTCTGATCTTGCGCTGATTGGCTTGCCAACCCGGTTACTCACGCAATACTGTTGGGCTCGCGTGAACCGTTTGAAGACGAGGGGTCATTGTGTTCAATATCTTGCATTCCTTCCGACGACGGCGCGCCCGGGCCTGTAACCCTGCCGTTTTGGGTTTTGCTCATCTGGCGGATCGCTCTCTTGGCTTTTGAACCGCTCCCGGTGCTTTCCACAGATCGCTTCTTTTCGATGCGGGCAAGTGATGCGCCCGCGCTTTTGCTTGTCAGGAAGTCCGCCTGATCGACTTTGAAACGGCGGAGTTCCGAACCGAGGTTTTTGGGAATCTCATGAACGTCACGATTTCCGCAAAGAGGCAGGTGACGGATCAAGCACGCGAGGTGCCCTCGCGCGACGGCATGATCCTCATCGAAGGCGGCACCTTCCTGATGGGCTCCGACCGGCACTACCCCGAAGAAGCGCCCGTTCGACGAGTGGCCGTGAGTTCATTCTTCATCGATCGCACTCCCGTGACGAACAAGCAGTTCCGCGAGTTTGTGAAGGCCACGAACTACATCACTTTTGCCGAGATCGCGCCCGATCCCGAGGACTACCCCAATGCCTTGCCGCACATGCTCAAGGCAGGCTCTCTCGTCTTCACGCCGCCAAGCCACAAGGTCGATCTGCGAGATTGGAGCCAGTGGTGGCGATTCAAGTTCGGTGCGAATTGGCGCAGACCCCATGGGCCGCGCAGCTCGATCGGTGGGCTCGACGATCATCCCGTCGTGCACATCGCCTATCGGGACGCCAAGGCCTATGCGTGCTGGGCCGGCAAGGAGCTGCCCACGGAAGCCGAGTGGGAATATGCCGCGCGGGGCGGTCTCGACGGAGCGGAATTCGCCTGGGGTGACGAGTTCACGCCTCACGGTCGCCACGTGGCGAATACCTGGCAAGGAATGTTTCCGCAGGAGAATCTCGCGGCCGACGGCTATAGGCGCACCTCTCCGGTCCTCGCCTTCCCGCCCAATGGTTATGGCGTTCACGACATGGTCGGCAATGTTTGGGAATGGACAAGCGATTGGTACTCGACGCGGCATATCGAGGACCCCGCGAAGCCCTGCTGTGTTCCGAAGAACCCTCGCGGGGGCACCGAGACCCAGAGCTACGACGATTGCGTCCCATCGGTGCGAATTCCTCGCAAAGTCGTCAAGGGAGGCTCTCACCTGTGCGCTCCCAATTATTGCCGCCGCTATCGCCCCGCCGCGCGTCACGCGCAGCCTGTCGACAGCAGCACGAGCCATATCGGATTTCGCTGCATATCGAGGCTCTTGGAAACCGCGCGATGAACAATGCCGCGTTTCGACAGAAGCAGCGCCGCGAA
>JAFBAS010000110.1 GCA_019247605.1 Hyphomicrobiales bacterium | reverse complement strand
ACCGATATCGATGCCACCCGATTCGAGCACCGTCCCTTGCTCGATGTGCAACTCGAAGGCGGCCCGAATATCGCTGCGCTCGGCCTCGACCAACCGAGAGGCATCGCCACCGACGCGCTCCAACGCATTTTCGAGCCTTTCCGCTTGCGCATTCGCGAATTGAAGCTGCGCTCTCGTGAGCTTGCCGCTCATGCCGCGACTGCCGACGCAGGACACACCGTACTCGCTGGGCTCTTCGGCCAAGAAGTCGACGATCTCGAGAGCGTGCCGCAGCTTGATCTTTCGCTCCTCCAACACGCGGGCGATTTCAAGACCGGCGGCGACGCCGGCAATCCCGTCAAAGCGCCCTCCCGAAGGCACCGTGTCGGTGTGCGAACCGACCAGAATGGTGCCCAGCTTGGGATCCGAGCCCTCGCTCCGGCCAATGAGGTTTCCTGCCGCATCGACGCGCGCCTCGAGCCCGGCTTCGCGCAAGCGCGCCGTCACCCATTCGCGCCCGTCGAGGAAGAGCTTTGAAAAAGAGCGGCGTGTGTAAGCTGCATCGGGGTCGGTGAGCTTCGCCAGTGCCATGATATCGGCCCAGATCCGACCACCATCGACGCCGAGATTTGTGCTCGCGCGCGTCATGCGAACCACTCCTCGGCCGGCTCAGGGCACGCGAACGACGGTTCGGCCGCGAAGCTTTCCGGCGAGAACGGCCTCACCTGCCTCGATGACGTCTTCGAGCGATATGATGCTCGTCATGGCTTCGAGCTTGGCGACATCGAGATCGCGTGCGAGCCGCCCCCACGCCTCGAGGCGGCGCTTCTTTTTGGCCATGACGCTGTCGATGCCAAGGAGCGCGACACCGCGCAAAATGAAGGGCGCGACCGAGCCTGGGAGATCCAGGCCCTGAGCGAGGCCGCAGGCAGCGACCGCACCATTGTATTTGGTCATGGCGAGCACGTTGGCGAGCGTGTGCGAGCCGACGCTGTCGATGGCCGCGATCCATCGCTCCTTTCCCAACGGCCGGCCCTTCTCCGAAAGCTCTTTGCGATCGATGATCTCCGCTGCGCCAAGGGCTTCGAGATAGGCCTTCTCCTCCGGCCGTCCCGTCGAGGCCATGATCTGCCAGCCATTTTTCGCTAGAAGCGCGATCGCGACCGATCCCACGCCTCCCGCGGCGCCGGTGACGAGGACCGGCCCGTCCGCGGGTCCAAGCCCGTGCTTTTCGAGCGCGAGCACGGCGAGCATCGCGGTATACCCCGCGGTGCCGATCGCCATCGCCTGAGCCGGAGTGAAATTCTTGGGCAATGGGACAAGCCAGTCACCCTTCACGCAGGCATAGCCCGCATAACCCCCGAAATGCGTTTCGCCGAGCCCCCAGCCATTCAAGACGACCGCGTCCCCCTCACGCCAATCGGCGTGGCTCGAGCTCTCGACGATGCCCGAGAGGTCGATGCCGGGAATCATGGGAAACCGGCGCACCACGGGCGATTTTCCGGTTAGAGCGAGGCCATCCTTGTAATTGACGGTCGAATGACTGACCCGCACGAGGACGTCGCCCTCCATCAGGGCGTCGAGCCCAAGCTCTTTCAAGGCGACGCTTTGGCCCGCATCCGTCTTCTCGACCAAGATGGCCTTGAACTTCATCCGTTGCTCCTCGAAACGCGCGACTGAGGCTCGCTTTGTCCTTCGTAGACGCGGGCGTGAAGGAAGACAAATCGCCGCTGCGTGGGAGGGTTACGAGGCGGATGTAAAACGCGGCGGGACTATCCGTCGGTGTCTCTCGGCTTGTAGAAGATGTGGTGGCCGATGACGCTCGTGCGCCGCAAATAGCGCGCCCAGCCCGGACGAACATAATTCGCGTGGTAGTTCAGGGATTGGCCCACATTGGCGAGATATGTGTCGCCCTTGAGCACATTCATGGCGATCTTGGTCGCGCGTGCCCAGGCGTCGGGCTCCGTTACGCGCAGCGATTTGCCTTCGCAGGCGAAGGTGAACTGACACCCGAGATAACGGTTGCGATTCTGGTAGACGACGCCACAAACCGATGTGGGGTAAAGGCCGCTTTTCACGCGGTTCAGCACGACCTGCGCAACCGCGGCCTGACCCGCCTCGGGCTCGCTGCGGGCCTCGAAATAGACGGCTTCCGCGAGGCAACGCTCCTCGCGGCCCATATGCTCGGGCGAAACGAGCTCGGCGTAATTCGGCTTTTCACCCTCTTCCTTGCGCGCTGTCGTGACGCCCTTGTCCCTGGCGAGCTCGCGCGAGTTGATGGCGGCGAGATCGGGGAAGGAAACCGGCACCGCAGCAATTTCGATCGGCGTGGAATCGGGCGGAACGGGCGTCGTGGACGAAAGCCGCACAGCGCGCGGTACGGCCGGTGTCGATCCGTCGGGGTTGCCCGCCGTCAATTTGGCGCGTGTCGTGGCTGAAATGATTTCGGCCGCAGAGGTGAAGGCACCGCGCGGCGCGCGAGCCGTGGCTCCGTCCTCGGCGGACCAGCCAACGAAGCTCTTCGAGCCCACAAGTTGATTTGTCCAAGGATCGCCGAGCTCGAACGAAAGCCCCTGCGAGGCAGGAGAAGACCGGAACTCCCCGAGGCTCGCCGCGGCAAGTTCCCGGTCGAGGCTGGGCCCATGACCGAGGCTTGCCCTGAGCTGGATCAAAGGGTCACCCTTCATGGCCCTTTCAACGACAGGAAAGCCCCGCACCTCCTGTTTTAAATCCATGCGCAGAGGATCTCCCGGCGACGCATCGCTCAATGCGGTGTCCGAGGGTGGCGCGAGCCAAGGCGCGCTCAAGCGATTCACGGCGATTTCGGGCGTGATCAGCAAGGCGAGATCGGCGGTACCGGGCCCAGCCACAAAATAGGACGGACGCGGATGATCGACTTCGCGCACGGCCCGGCTCCCGCCCGAGCCCGCCTCGATATCGGCCGAGGCGGTGAACGACATCAGGAGCCCGCTCGCGAGGCACCAGGGCGCGATTGTCGCGCAGGCCCACCGCAAGCCGGAGAACTCACCACGCATACGACCGCGTCTCACGCTCTTTGCCGAAAGCTTATGGGACGATCGTCACAATCGCCCAGGCGCCGCCCCGCCGCGGCCACAGGCGGCAGAGATCGCGACAATATGAATGAAACAGCGTTGATCGGCGGTTAACGCAAAGGCGGACGCACGAAGCCAACTCGATCGGCGCGACAAAAGGATTGCCAGCCATTGCGGATGGCTTGGATTCGCGCCATCTCGTCCAAAATGGCAGATTCAACACTTCGCCTCAGCGTCCTCGACCAGGCGCCGATCCCAGAAGGATCGAGCGGGGGCGACGCGTTGCGCAACTCGCTCGACCTCGCAAGGCTAGCTGACAGTCTGGGCTTTTACCGCTACTGGGTCGCGGAGCATCACGCGACCCCGATGCTTGCCTGTGCGAGCCCAGAGGTTTTGATCGGCCCGATTGCCCAGGCGACTGAGAGGATGCGCGTCGGCAGCGGTGGAGTGATGCTTCCCCATTACAGCCCGCTCAAGGTCGCAGAGAGCTTCAGCATGCTCGCCGCGATGCATCCTGGGCGGATCGACCTCGGCATCGGAAGGGCGCCCGGCAGCGATCAGCGCACGGCCTACGCCCTGCAGCGTGATCGACGTGCGCTTGCGCCTGACGATTTTCCTCAACAGCTCGCCGAACTCATGGGCTATTTCGAGGGCACATTGCCGGCGGACCATCCATTCGCGGCTCTTGCCGAAATGCTGCCAGGCAGGCCCGAGATGCCGCGAATCTGGCTGCTCGGCTCGTCCCCGCAAAGTGCCATCTGGGCCGCGGATCAAGGGCTCCCCTATATGTTCGCCGATTTCATAAGCCCGACGGGCGAGGCCATCATGGCTAATTACCGTGACCGATTTCAGCCCTCGCCGCGCTCCTCCGAAGCGTATTCCGCGATCGCGGTCTCGGTGATCTGCGCCCCTTCGGACGAAGAGGCCTGGCGGTTGTCCGCAAGTTGGCGCCTCGCATCGCTCGCGCTCCGCTCGGGAGCGCCGATCGCCGTGCCTTCGGTCGAGAAAGCGCTTGCGTCGCTCGAGGACCGAGCGGGCTCCAAGGATGCCTCCCCGGCCGGTCGGCGGCTCGTGTTCGGCTCGCCCAAGAGCGTGCGTGAGGGGATCGAATCGCTGGCGCGCGAATATGGTGCGAGCGAGGTCATGATCGTGACCATCGTGCACGAACATCGCGCCAGACGAAAATCCTATGCGCTGATCGCTGAAGCTTTCGGCCTTGCCGATGCAGGGCGAAAAATCGATGCGGAACGCGAGCCGCACGCGGTGCAGCGCCTGTGATCTGGATGCTCATCCTCCTCCGTAAAGGTTGCGAACCTGGCGGGTAATCGAGACGCCTTCCTCACGAAAGCGCCGGATCAAGGCGCGCGCGTTGTCGGTGCAGCGCGCATAGGTGGAGGCGAGACCCCGATAGCCGCGATTATATGCGCCTGCAAATTCCTCGCGTCGTGGAGAGGCATTGGCCTCGGTGTCGATGAGCGCCTGCATCTGTGCCCGAAAGGGATCTCTCTGCGTCGAGTCGCAAATGGAGGTTAGGTAGGACAACGATCCGAGGATCTCCGACAAGCGCAACAGCTGCGTGTCATAAGGCTGAGGCGGGGCTTGCGGGGGTGGTGCAGGTGGGGGTGGGGGAGGGGTGGTCGCCGCAAGCCCCCTCTCGGGCACGATCAGCGCCATCAAGGATAAACCGGCGAGAACAACCGTGGCGAACAGGTTTCGCCGGCGCAAGCCCGAGGCAAACGCTCTTCGGCTTGGTCGAGACATGCGCGCGGTCATGCGCGGGGGTTGTCCGCCGACAATTTGGCCTCGAGCACCTGAAAGGCACGCGTCGCGATGCGTAAAAGCCCAAGGGTCGTGGGCAGCCCATCGATTTCGTCCGGCTTCGCCCAGATCACCTCGCCGGCTTCGGTGCTCGGTGTACCCTGGCCGCTTTCCCAGTTCGCCACGAAGGAAGCGATGACGAAGTGACGGGCCACCTTCCCATCCTTGTCGCGGTCGATCACCTCGACATGATCGTTGAAGCCGACGATCGAAGCCGTGACCCCGACCTCTTCCTTGAGCTCGCGCAAAGCGGCTTCCTCGAGCGTTTCTCCGGCCTCTACGAGGCCGCCGGGAAGCGAGAACAGGCCTTGCGCCGGCGGCTTCGTACGGGTTGCGAGCAGGATGCGCCCGTCGCGGATGACCGCGAGTGAAGTGGCAAGCAAGGGATGGGGCGGATAAGCGCGGCTCGTCACCTTACGCGCTCCCTCGTGGTGGGCAGGAAGCAATGGCGCGGGACGGCCTGGTTGGATGTGCGCTTCGGTCATACATGCTGGCCGCCATTGATATGCAGCTCCGCGCCGTTCACGTAAGAGCTCGCATCGGAGCACAAGAAGTAAATCGCCTTTGCCACCTCGTCGGGTTGGCCCAGTCGATGCAAGGGGATTTGCTCGATGAGCTTCTCGGTTCCCGGGGAGAGAATCGAGGTCTCGATCTCTCCGGGCGAGATCGCATTGACGCGCACGCCGAGAGGGCCGAAATCTGTCGCCATCTCGCGCGTCAACGCGGCGAGCGCTGCCTTGGACGTGGCGTATGCGGATCCCGCAAAAGGATGCACGCGCGAGCCCGCGATCGAGGAGACGTTGACGATCGAACCCCTTGCCGCCTGGAGTTCGCACACCAAGCCGCGCGCCAGCAGCATCGGTGCGAAGAAGTTCACCTGGAAAACGGATTGCCAATCCTCCAAGCTGGTCTCGAGCATGCTCATGCGCGCGCCACCTGGCTTCTTGGGCGAGATGGCCGCATTGTTGACCAGAGCATCGAGCTTGCCCATCGGCAGCCGCGTTCGGATCTCCTCGATCGCCGCGCGCGTATTGGCGGCATCACCGAGATCGATTTGCACGTGATCCTCGGGGCCCATCTCCCAAGGGCAGTCCTCGCCCGGAAAAGGATGACGCGAGCAGGTAATCACGCGCCATCCAGCGGCGGAGAAGCGTTTCACCGTCGCATGGCCGATCCCGCGGGAGGCCCCGGTGAGCAATAGAACCCTGCGATCATTCTCCCGTGCGGCCATTTGCCATCGCGCTTTCGTGCTTCACCCTCGAGATTTTGGAGCTTACACGAAATCGCCCGTCACGGATAAAGCCGCTGACGCTTCCAAGCCTCGCCAGGGGCGCCGCGAATGAATTGCACCCGGTCATGCAAGCGAAAAGCGCCGTCCTGCCAAAACTCGATCGAGACCGGCACGATGCGATATCCGGACCAATGCGCCGGCCGCGGCACCTTGCCGTCCGGATAGCGCTCGGCAAGCTCCTTCACCCGCGCTTCGAGGGTCGAGCGATCGGCGAGGGGGCGTGACTGATCGGAGGCGCAAGCGCCGAGCCGCGACTGCAAATGACGCGAGTTGAAATAGGTGTCGGCCTCTTCTTCGCTGACAGGGACCACGGGGCCGCGCACGCGAACCTGGCGGCGCAGGCTCTTCCAATGGAAGACGGCCGCGGCCTTGGGCTGCGCCGCGAATTCCCGTCCCTTGGCACTCTCGAAATTTGTGTAGAAGACGAAGCCGCGCTCGTCATGACCCTTGAGCAGGATCATGCGCACGTCGGGAAGGCCGCTCTCGTCCACGCTCGCGAGCGCCATCGCGCTCGGATCGTTGGGCTCGCTATCCTCGGCCTCCTTCAGCCACTCGGCGAAGAGCGCGAAAGGGTCGTCGCGCAAGGTGAAATCGTTTTTCGTCATCGGAACCTCTCGACAGCTTTATCCACAGCGGGCGCCATCACACTGAGTGTGTGCGAGGTGAGCCTCAGCACCGAAGCTTAGCCTCGAGCGCGCGCACGATCGCGAAGAGCTTGCGATCCTCGCCGCCGCGCCCGATGAGCTGGAGGCCGGCCGGCAAGCCACCCGTCGCCATCGGCAGCGAAATGGCGCAAAGATCGAAGAAGTTGGCGACAGCGGTGTTGCGCAAGGCACGCGCGTTATGCATGAAAAAAGCCTCGTCGCTGGTGTTTGCCTCGGCGATTTTCGGCGCGACATTCGGCGTGGTCGGCAAGATCAACGCGTCGACGGCTTGCATCTCTTCGTCGAGCGCGGCGATCAGACGCAAGCGTTCTCGCGCAAGATGGACGTATTCGCTCGCCGACATGGAGCGCGCCGCGGCGATGCGTTGCCAGACGCGGTGATCGAAATCGTTCTTCCGCGTGTCGAAATAGGCCCGGTGAATGAACAAGGCCTCGGCCGGCGAGAAACCGCCCTTGGCATTCGCCGCCTGCATCTGCGCCAGCATCGAGGTCTTGAATTCACTCAAACGCACTCCCGCATCGGCAAGCCGCGTGCGTGTCTCCTCGAAGGCCTTGCTCACGGTCGCATCGAGATCGTCGAGAAGCGAGCTTGAGAGGATGCCGAGCTGCAGCCCGGCCGGGCCCATCGGCGAGGGCGCGCAAGCGTCATGCCCGCCCATGACCTCATGCGTCAGTGCACAATCAGCGACCGAGGTCGCCAAGGGACCGATCGAATCGAGGGTAAAGGAGAGAGGAAAAGCGCCTTCCTTGGGCACGAGACGGGCTGTCGGCTTGTAACCGACGACGCCGCAAAAACTTGCAGGAATACGACAGGAGCCGCCCGTATCGGTGCCGATCGCGATGTCGCACATGCCGTCCGCCACGGCGACCGCCGCGCCAGAGGAGGACCCCCCGGGCACGCGCGCGCGATCGGCGGGGTTGCCGGGCGTGCCGTGATGGGGGTTGATGCCCATCGCCGAGAAAGCGAATTCGGTCATGTTGTTCTTGGCGACGATGATAGCGCCGGCGGCCCGCAACCGTCGCAGGATCGGTGCGTCCTGGGTTGCGGGCGGGGAGTCCGCCAGAATCTTCGAACCAGCGCGCGTCGGCTCACCTTTCACATCGAACAAATCCTTGATGGCAACGATGCGCCCATCGAGCGGACTGAGCTCGCGGTTGAATCTTCTGCGCTCGTCGGCGGCATCGGCGGCCGCGCGCGCTTCTTCCGCGTAAACGGTGAGGCAAGCGCGCGCGCCCTCGCCCTTCGGATCGGCAATGCGCGAAAGGGCAACCTCGAGCCGCTCTCGATGAAAGGCTTTTGTCATGCGACCTCGCTGTTGGGGGCTGTGTTGAAGGGGTTGTTGGCTTTTAGCGCCGCTTCGACTTCCGCCCGTTTCGGAATGGGAGCGACGGCACCGAAAGCGCGTGTTGAGAGCGCGGCGGCAACGGCCGCGTAGCGGCCCGCCGCGAAGGGGTCTCGCGTCGAAAGATATTCGGCCAGAAAGGCGCCATCGAAGCAATCGCCCGCGCCGGTTGCGTCGACGGGGTCGATCGCGATCGAAGCGACGCGTCGACGTTCCTCGGGCGTCGCGATGAGCGCGCCCTCACGCCCCAACGTCAAAGCGACAATGCGGGCACCGAGTTGCAAGTAGAAATCCGCGATCGCATCAGGCTCGGAGAGGCCGGTAAGCTCGCGCGCATCCTCGAGACCCGGGCGTGCGATGTCGCACAAGGCCATGGCCGCATGGATGATGGCGCGCGCTCTAGCGAGCGGCCAAAGCTTGAGCCGCAAATTGCTGTCGTAGGAGACGAGTGCGCGCGCCTTTCGCGCGGTCTCGATCGCGGTGAAGACGGCATCGCATGCCGATGTCGAGATCGCCTGGCTGATGCCTGAGACGTGCAAGGCTTTCACCTGCCGCACGACCTCTAAGGGAATGTCGCGCGGCGTGAGCCGGCTCGCCGCGGAGCCGCTGCGCAGGTACGAGAAATTGTGTCCTTTTTCTCCGTGCGAGACGAAATAGACGCCGGTTGCGGCATCCGGATCGGTGCGCACGAAACTCGCATCGATGCCCTCGCGCGCCCAAAGCGAGCGAAAGGCACGCCCTGCATCGTCGTCGCCGAGAACCGTGACATAGCCCACGCGGGCCCCCTGACGGGCGGCGGCGATGGCGGCGTTCGAGGTGTCGCCCCCAAAGCCGAAGAGATAGCCGCCGTCGCCCTGCGTCGCGTTGAACTCGGCAAGCGGTTCGCCGATACAAAGGATGTCGACGGACATCGGCCGCTTCCCGCTTCTTGCCCCCGGCTTAGGGCGCCTGCCGCGTCCCGAGGAGCGCCCAGCCGGCGGGAAGGATCGCGGCCGCAAGAGCGGCCTTCAGGATGTTGCCGAAGACGAAAGGCGCCACGCCCTTGGACCAGGCTTCGGCCATTCCGATTCCGTGGCTGCTCGTGCCGACATGCGCCACGAAAGCGAGCCAGAACAGGCCAAAGGCGAGAATTGTCGCGTTGGCGAGGAGCGCGCAAGGCAGCATCGTCAGGAATTTGCGGTCGAGCTTCGCTTCGGCCGTTACGCCCATAATCGCGGCCGCAGGGATGTAGCTCAGGAGAAATCCGCCCGTCGGGCCAAGAAGGTAGAGGGGGCCCGCGGGAAGCGGAGGCGTATTGGCGAAGACCGGCAATCCGCAGATGCCGCAAATAAGGTAGGCGATCACCGTGAGCACCGAAAGCCGCGTCCCATAGGCCGCGCCCATGCATAACACCGCAAGCGGCTGCAAGGTCATCGGAACGGGAAGGAGCGGTACGCTCACTTTCGCCGACAGGGCGAGAAGCAAGGTGCCGGCAAGGCAGAGGGAAACTTCTCGCAAGAGGCGCGAAACTGGAGTTCCTGCCTCGATCGTCTCTCCGCTCGCCGTGGCGGGCGCGGGAAAGAACGCTCCCACCAGCCTCTCATGGATTCCCGTGCCGCTCATTTTCTCGATCTCCTTGGAAAACACGTCCGTCCGCGGACCGGCGTCCGAGGACGCGTTCGCGGCTTCGGCGCTGCAGATCCTCACGGATTTGCTCGCGCAATTCGGGACCTATATGACCCCGACCGGCGCGCCTCAAGGGGAGGGGAGGGAGAAATCATGCCGACCGGAATGCTCTTGCTCCGTTTGCCGCCAAGCTGATCCAACAAGAATTGGGACCCGGACCATGGCCTCTTTCCCCTTTGTGGGCGTCTGTGATCCTTGATGATGAGCACGCCATCCGAAAACGCGGCACAAGACGAAGGCGCGCCCCGGCCTGAGCTCACCGAGCTCTCGGCGCGGTTGCGCCGGGTGATCGCCGATAATGGAGGGCCTTTCACTTTCACCGGCACATGCAGCTACATCGTCGGGCGCGGCAAGGTCGCGATCGTCGATCCTGGCCCGGCCGGCAAGGAGGCCCATCTCGCCGCCCTGCTCGATGCGGTTCGCGGCGAGATCGTGACTCACATCGTTGTGACGCACACGCATCGCGACCATTCACCTGCTGCTCGCCGGTTGAAAGAGCTGACGGGGGCGCCGATCGTCGGCTGCGGCCCGCATCGACCGGCACGGCCGACGAGCGGGCAAGGCGAGGATCGGCTCGATTCTGGAGGCGATCGCGAGCACGTGCCGGATCTCCTCATGCGGGAGGGCGACACGATCTCGGGGCCGGACTGGACGCTTTCGGCGATCGCCACCCCCGGTCACACCGCCAATCATCTCGCGTTTGCGCTTCCGGAGGAGAAGGCGCTTCTTTCGGGGGACCACGTGATGGCCTGGTCGACCACCGTCATCGCGCCGCCGGATGGTTCGATGGCCGACTACATGGCCTCGCTTGAACACCTCTTGACCTTCGAGCATGCGGTTTATTGGCCCGGTCATGGAGGGCCGGTGCGTGAGCCCGCACGCTATGTGCGCGGCCTTGCGGCGCATCGGCGCCGACGCGAGAGAATGATCCTCGAGGCTGTGAGAAACGGTGCCCACGATTTGAACGCCATCGTCGAGGCGGCCTATCCGGCGATCGCGCCGGCGCTAGCGGGCGCGGCAAGCTTGTCGACGCTCGCCCATCTCGAGTGGCTCATCGAGCGTGGCGAAGTCGTCTCGCAAAGCGGGCGCGCAAGCTTCAATGCGCACTACCGGCCGCCGTGACCTGACTTGCGTTGGATCAAGGTCGCGATCCTCTCGAGATAGGCGGAGATATCGCTGCTGTCGCCGTGGAGAAGCGGCCAAGGCTGTCGCGCGACGAGCCGCACATCCACCCTGATCCCGTCTTCCGTGGTGAGCAAACGAACCACGGCGTCACTCGGCCAGCGGACGAGGAGGCTTGGGACAATGGCCGCAAATCGCGCCTGATCCCTGAAGGGTGGCCGCGCATATTCGATGTTTGTCACGTGCCACCCGCTCATGCCAGCTGCCCGCAAGGCGAAGCTCAAGGCATCGTTGATGGGCTCCTCGACGAGGAGCGCGGACACGGCCCGCGGCGCGCCGGCATCGGTCGTGGTCGCCTCGGCGGGCGGGCCCCAGCCCTTGGCGAGCTGCTTCAAGGGTTGGAGCGGCTGTGGCGGGTTGTCGGGATCGGTCGTCATATCGAGCGTTGGCGGCGATAAAAGATCGCGCAGATACAGGCTCGATGGGTAGGCGATGAGGGCAAGACCGAGCGCCAAGCCGAGGAAGGCACTCCTCATGCCGCGTGCCCCGCGGCGCCAACCTGCCGAGAATGCGACAAAGGCGAGAAGCATTGCCGCGAGCGCGAGCGCGGCGCAGGCAAGCACGGCAGACAGCGTTTCGAAGGGTTGCAAGCGCCCGAGCCAAGCGAGGAGCAGGGCGAGCGCGAGCGACAGCCAGGTGAAGAGGCCGAGCCGCCGGCTCCACATCGCGACCCGAGAAACAGGTTCTTCGATCAGCAGGCGGCGCATGGCTCATCGGCCTCGCGAGCTCGATTCCAAGGGGCAACGCTGCGCACCCGACGCAGGGCTTCGCGGAGGGGCGGATTTTGCGCCGTCGCCTGGCTTGCTTCGATCAGGTCGCGATCGCCTGTGCGCCTCACGAGCCGGTGCGCGCGGCGGGTTCTTGGGCCGTCGGCAGAACGTGATTGCTGAATTTGTCGCGAAGCGCCGTCTTGAGGATTTTGCCCGTCGCGGTGTGCGGGATTTCTTGAACGAGGACCATGTCGTCGGGCATCCACCATTTCGCAATCTTGCCTTCGAGAAAGGCAAGCACGCTCTGCTTGGTTGGCGTGCGATCCTTCTTCGGCACGATGATGAGAAGCGGGCGTTCGTCCCACTTTGGATGGCGCACGCCGATGACGGCGGCCTCGGCCACATCCGGATGGCCGACCGCGATGTTCTCGATGTCGATCGAGGAAATCCATTCGCCTCCTGATTTGATCACGTCCTTCGAACGGTCGACGATCTGCATATAACCAAACTCGTCGACGGTCGCGACATCGCCCGTATCGAAGAAGCCGTCATCATCCAGAATATTTCCGCCCGCGCCCTTGAAATACGCAGAGGAGACGGCGGGTCCGCGCACTTTGAGTCGTCCGAAAGCCTTTCCGTCCCAGGGCAGAGCTCGCCCTTCATCGTCGGTGATCTTCATCTCCACGCCGAAAGGCGGGTGGCCTTGCTTCATTTTCAGATCGTATTGCGCTTCGATCTCGAGGCTCTTGGTCTCCGGTTTGAGAGAGCAGAAAGTCCCGAGCGGGCTCATCTCGGTCATGCCCCAGGCGTGAATGACATCGACCCCGAAGCGATCGGCGAAGGTCTTGGTCATGGCGCGCGGGCAGGCGGAGCCGCCGATGATCACACGCTCGAGGAGGGGAAGCTCCAGGTTGTTGGCTTCGAGATATTGCAAAAGCATGAGCCATACCGTCGGCACCGCCGCCGAGAAGGTGACCTTTTCCTTCTCGAGGAGCTCGTAGATGCTGGCGCCGTCGAGCTTCGAGCCGGGGAGGACAAGGGTGGCGCCCGTCATGAGCGCCGAGAAGGCGAGCGACCAGGAATTCGCATGAAACATGGGAACGACCATCAAGGCCACATCGCGCGACGAGATGCGGAAATTGTCCGACATGCAGGCGATGAGGGAATGCAGCACATTCGAGCGATGGCTGTAGACGACGCCCTTGGGCTCGCCGGTCGTGCCTGAAGTGTAGCACATGCCGCAAGCATCATTTTCGTCGACTTCGACCCAGGAGAAATTGCCGTCGGCTTCGGCGAGCCAATCTTCGTAAGCGACCGCATTTATCAGCGCGGTCTTCGGCATACCGGCCTTATCGGTGAGGATCACGTAGCGTTCGATCGTGGGCAACTGATCGGCGACGCTTTCGATGAGCGGCACGAAGGTCGTGTCGAGCAGGAGGAGCCGATCTTCCGCGTGATTGATGATGAAGGCGATCTGATCCTTGAACAGTCGCGGATTGACCGTGTGATAAGCGGCCCCGGCACCCATGATCCCGTACCAACATTCGAGATGTCGGGCCGTATTCCAGGCGAGGGTCGCCACGCGGTCACCTGGCCGGATGCCGTGCGCGACGAGCCGCTGCGCAACCTTGAGCGCGCGGTTACGCAATTGAGCGTAGTTCGTCTCGACGATGGGGCCCTCGATCGAGCGCGACACCACCTTGCGTCTGGGATGCTGTTGGGCCGCGTAGTCGATGATCTTGTAGGCGAGAAGCGGCCAGTTCTGCATCAACCCGAGCATCGATTTCCTCCCATGCGCGCTTTGCGCCCCCCCGGCGCGCTTCTTGGTCAGAAGCGATAATAGCAAATTGGCGGTGGCGCGAAAGAGTGCGCAAGATCAAGTTCTTGCGCTTCCTTTGCGCTTTCCCGGCCGGTGACCGGAAAATTGAAGGCAGGAGGAGGGCCGCGATGGCACCCGACGCTTTCGTGTCTGGTTGCGCTTTTGCGCTTCGATCAGCGCCTGCGTCTCGTGATCGGGCGGGATTTGCGGGCGATCGGGCGATCACAGGCGGCCCCCGAGACAAGTTAAACCGCTGTTCACCATTGCGGAGCGAGGCTCAAATCTCCGCCACCGCCGTGTCGAGTTTGGGCCAAGATCATGTCCAGGTCACATGGCACGGATAGATCAACGACCCCGTCAAGCGAGAGGTGCCATGCCTGCATCGATCCAACCGCGCCCATCTTCTTCTGTCCGTGCCAAGCCGCAAGCTGCGATCCCGAGATTCCGGGAGCTTCGGCTCTCGGCGGTGGTGGCAGCATGCGCCTCGCCGAAACGCAAGGATGCCGACCTGCGCAAAGGCACCAGCATCAATCCTCCGACGCGCTTCGAGGAGGGCTGAACGGTTCTGTCATGGCGGGTGATCATTCGCGTCGCAAGGTCACCCGGCGTCAGGCCATTTTGCCCCCGCTCATCGGAAGCATCGGCGGCATTGCGCTCAACGGCTATGCCTTTGCCTACGCGCCCGCTTTTGAGCTCAAGATAACGCAATATCGCCTTGCGCCGCAGGCGTGGCGAAACGGCCCAGCCTTGCGCATTGCCGTGCTCACCGACCTGCATTTCGGTGAACCGTTCGTCTCTCTCGACCGTCTCGACGAGATTGTGGCCAGGACGAACGCGCTTTCCCCAGATATCATCTGCCTCCTCGGCGATTTCGAGCCGGGGCATCCCTTCGTCTCGCGGGCCGTGCCGCGCGCCGATTGGGCGCGCGGTCTCGCCGCCCTGAAGGCGCCGCTCGGCGTGCACACGGTGCTCGGCAATCACGATTGGTGGTCGGATGCCGAAGCGCAACTGAGGTGCACCACAGTTCCGCTTGCCGGGCGCGCCCTGCTGAACGCGGGGCTTTCCTTGCTCGAGAACGAGGCCGTGCCTCTCGCCAAGGGAGGAAAGCGGTTCTGGGTGATCGGCCTCGGCGACCAGCTCGCTTATCGGGCCAGGGGCAAAAGGTGGGTCGGGCGGCACGACCTCGATCGCGCGCTTGCGCAAGTCTCCGACGATGCTCCGATTGTGCTCCTGGCGCATGAGCCGGACATTTTCCCAGGCGTCCCGAAACGCGTCGCTCTCACGCTTGCGGCCATACGCATGGCGGGCAGGTGCGCATTTTCGGCTATTCGCCGCTCGTGCCCTCTCATTACGGAAACCGCTACGCCTATGGGCACGTGATGGAGCGCGGGCGCCATCTCGTGGTTTCAGGTGGCCTCGGCCCCGGCAAGTTGCCGGTGCGCTTGGGTGTGCCGCCGGAGATCGTGATGGTCGACCTTTCGCCGCCCGGCTGAGGCACGCAGGCGCGATCACGCCCCCCGGTTAGCGCCCAAGCTTCGAATGCCCTTTGTTTCGATCATGCGCGACAAATGGGATTTGCGTGCGATGAGGAAGTCGAGGAGAAGCTGATTGTAGTCGGCGCTCACCGCGCCCCTGACCGAAGCGCGCGCCGCGAGCTTCGAGCGCCAGCTCACCACCTTCGGCTTTTGCGCCAAGACGCCGAAATCATCGATCGCATCGAAAACGTCGAAATATCGAAACACCGGCCCGAAGACGGCATCGACGAGCGAAAACCGTGCGCCGTCGAACCAGGGGCCGCCGTCAAGCCGCGCCTCGATCCAGGCGAAGCGCTCGGCCAAAAGTTGGCGCTTTGCCTCGAATGTCGCCTCGGCCGGAGCGGCGTAGAAGCCCCAGATATCGCTGAGGATGGTCGAGCCGAACTCGATCGCGGCACGGTGCTCGGCCCGCTTCAGCGGATCTTTCGGATGCAAGGGCTTCGGCTGCGTCTCTTCGAGATATTCGAGGATCACGGCAGATTCGAAAATCGCGGAGGTGTCGACCTTGAGCACCGGCGTCTTGCCGAGAGGCGATAGCGCCTTGAACCAATCGGGCTTGTTCGAAAGATCGACATCGACGCGCTCGAAGGCGACCTCCTTTTCGGTGAGCGAGATCACCGCGCGCTGCACATAAGGGCAGAGCTTGTGACTGACGAGAAGAAGGGAGCTGGCCATGTAACTCTCCACCTTTTCTGTGCGCACCCGTCCCTGGGGAGTTGCCGCAACTCACATGAGCACTGGGGAAGGGCGGCACGCTTCCTCTCTCTTCGGCGACGAGGTTCGCGTCGTTCTTCCCACCTTTGATAGATGCAACGGCATGCATATATATGCCATTGCATCTACTTTGCAAGCTTGCTCTGAGGTTGATGCGTTTGCATGAACCGGTAATATTGCCGGATGCCCGAGAGCACCCCTTCCGAAGCCGTCATCCAAGCCTGGGCACGCCTCGTGAAAGCGCAGCATAAAGTGCTCCGCGCGGTCGAAGCCGATCTGAACAAGGCAGGCTTTCCCCCGCTCGCTTGGTACGACGTGCTGCTTGCGCTCAGGCGAGCGCAAGGCAAGGGGCTTCGGCACCTCGAGATCGAAGCGCAGCTTCTGCTGGCGCAGCACAATGTCTCGCGCCTCGTGGACCGCCTCGAGAAAAACGGCCTCGTCGAGCGCCGGCGGGCAATGGAGGATGGGCGCGGCCAACTCGTCAGCATAACGTCGAACGGAAGGGATCTTTTGCGGCGCATGTGGCCCACCTATCGCGCCGCGATCGCGCGCCATGTGGGCCGAAAGCTCGGCGCCGAAACGCAAGCGAAGGCGCTCGCCGCCCTGCTCGGCCAGCTCATCGACGAAAACGCCGCGTCGTCTTCATGACCTGAGAGGTGGGACTTACCTCAGCGCCAGAGCCCTCTCCGCGGTTGACCCCGGGCAGGCCGCCCTATAGGGCAGGGCGCGTGGAGACGTGGCCGAGAGGCTGAAGGCACTCGTTTGCTAAATGAGCAGACCTCGAAAGGGGTCTCGAGGGTTCGAATCCCTCCGTCTCCGCCACGCTCACCAAAGGGGCGCTTCGACAAAAGCGGCGCGAACTTGTTTGCCCCGTATGGATTCAAATCCAGGTTCGCATTTCAGCCACTCAGCTTGTTGACGAAACGTATTTGGTATGTGCCGCGACATGGCGTGCCAACAGCCGAGTAACTTCCTTGCCCGTTCTCACCTTCTATGGCTCCCTGCGACTCAACCATGAGATTCTGATTCAAAGGTGACCGATTTGCAAAACGAAATTTTCCATCTCTGTCGATGCTTCCGATAACTCTGCCATCAACAGTAGCTATTGTCCCGTTCGAAATTTTTCTTTGAAATGTCATGGATTTTAATGGGCAATACTCTCCGCCCGAGAGTTGAAACTCCCAAATGCCATCAAATTCCTTACCGGCGCCATTTGGAGCCACGCTCACCACCGACCCTTGAGAAGGCAACGCATGCATTTGCGTCGACTGATAGGTTCTGATCGCCCAACCTCCGATTCCGACGAGCAGGACGATTCCCGCAGCCGCTCCGGCCAGCAATCGTCTGTCAATCCCTGCCGCGTTCGTTTCGGAAGTGCTCGAGGTCAGACGATATGCGGGAACTGGTTCGGGGATGTTCTTCACCAGCTGGGGCCCAATATCCTCAAAGTCATGGGAAAGCTTGTTCTTGACCAGGGAGAAGACGCTTCCAGAGATGCAGATGTTACCCGGCGCAGCGATGGCCTCAAGTCGCGCGGCAATGTTAACGCCATCGCCATAGAGATTATCACCGTCCACCAGAACGTCGCCGACATTTACACCGATGCGAAATTCCATGCGGCGCTCCTCTGCGATCTGAGCATTGCGCACTCGCAACTCGTCCTGGATTGTAATTGCACAGCGGACGGCCTCTACGGCGGAACCAAATTCGGCGAGAACACTGTCGCCGGCAGTGTTGAAGATGCGGCCCTCATGGCGCGCGATAAGGCGATCAATCACATCGCGATGCGCTTTCAGCGTGCGCAATGTAGAATCCTCGTCCGTTGCCATAAGTCGGCTATAGCCGAACACGTCAGCCGCGAGGATGACAGCAATTCGACGTTGCTGACTACCTTCGACCATTCTGTTGGCACCCGATTGAGATATCGATTAAATGGCCGCCCGGCGTCCCAGTCGAATCTCGAGAATGCAGGACCCCTCCCTAGCACACCCCGAAGGTCCAGAAGGCGAGCACTCAACAATCGAATTTGCCCAGAATATCTTGGAAAATATACTTTGCATACCCTAGATGACCTCTGGGACGTTCAGGGAGGATTTCATGAAGAGAACGATGGTGCTGCTCCCATTGATATTCGCGTTGGGCACTCCGGCAGGCGCTGCTATGAAGCCGACACCCGAGATGCGCCGGAATTGCGCGCCAGACGCCAAGAAGCTTTGTGCCTCGGTCATTAGCGATACGCCCAAGCGGCAGGCGTGCATGCGTGCCCATTGGAAGGAGGTTTCCGAGGAATGCAAAAAAGCTGTCGCCGAGGCGCGCAAGAAGAGCTGAGAGTACCGCGCGTCAGGCTTCGTGCAGGCGCCGCGGCTCTGGCCGACTTCGCCTCGCTCGTCAGCGATGGGCGATTTGGC
This sequence comes from Hyphomicrobiales bacterium, assembly GCA_019247605.1. Lineage (GTDB taxonomy): Bacteria > Pseudomonadota > Alphaproteobacteria > Rhizobiales > Beijerinckiaceae > GAS188. The sequence goes on along the minus strand of JAFBAS010000110.1, from coordinate 7,159 downwards.
CACGCTCAATATGCACCTGGTATGAGTTTCCAATTTTACGAACAAGCCGAAGCGTGATCGAGTTTTCCTGATCCACGAAGACGTTGTTTCCGTCGGTGTCGAAGGCTGCGCCGTCTAGGTGAGGGGCCGAAGGATTGGCGTTCACCAAGCGTACTGGCGCACGACCGAATCGCGACTCCGGGATTTCATCATCCGCCCGCATAATCAGCACGCCAGCCGCAGGCAAATTGGCATCCTGACCGATTTTCTGTCGATTCTCCACCAGATAATACGCAGTCGGTCCGACCGGGAGACGAATCGCCAGGGTGGGAGAAGATCCATCCTCGAGCGCACCAAGTGTGATGTCGGCGGTTTCACCAGGATTAACCGTGCGGACTTTGGTCTGATCGAGCCAGCCTAGGCGCAACTTTGTCCAAGAGGTGATGCCCGGGGCGCCCGGCAATTGCAGGCACCTGCCGCACGAGATTGGGTCCCATGCCCCCATGTTGAACTGGGCCTGCATCAGCGCGCCGAGTGTGGCTGGGCCAGCCTCAACGTTCGACGCAGAAGCCACATCCTGATCGTACAGGTTGGGCACCATGCGGCGCCCATCTTTCACACCACCGATGACGTGCGCCATGTCAATAAAGACCTTGCCGCCTTGCGCGCTCAGCGCGTAGATGGCGATGCCGCCGTTGATTTTGCGACCGGACGGCGTCAGGAGCGAGTTGACGTCCCAACCGAGCAGGCCGGGATAGGCGGTGAGACCCTGGTTGCCCCATTCCATGGCGTTGGCGGCAAGCACGAACATCACAAAATCGTATTTCGCGATGTCGTAATCTCGCTCGGCTAGACGGAGTGTGTCGGTCACCAGCCGACGAAGCTTGTCCTTGTCAACTTTCAGGTTCTGCCATGGAACCCAATACTGGGCGATCGGTCCGGGCAATATGTATCGTCTACTGGTGATCGTCCCTGACAGGCACACCCGCCCGTAGGACATCTCGCGAATATAGTGGTCGGGGTCTCTTAGAAATCGCTCCTGAACAAGGTCGAGCGGAGGCGCGCGCCTCACGTCAGGAAACCCGACCTGAATGACAAGAGGGCGCAATATCGTCGTGCAAGCCGTCTCGCCGCGGGCGCTTGGTACGGCAATCAACAAAGCCCCGATCAGGACTGCGGCCCTTGTCAGCGTGGTAGCCGGCCAGTCGATCACTCGCTCCGAGGTTCGCTGACCAAACCCGGCGGTGGTGCTCAGGCCGATTTGAAACCTTTTTCCCCTCATACCGACGCGCTCCCCGGCCGGACCTTGTGAGGTTTCACCAGCGTATCGCCTGTGAGACGAGGTGTCGACACCCCCCGAGCATTGAGAGGGTGACAACCCGCTCCCAGCGGGGACGTTGACACCCGCTCGCACGCCACGGGCTCTTTGCCGGGCCTCACCTCCGTCTCTCGCCGCCGTAGCGGGAAGGCCGAACTTTCCTGACGCACCGTTAGCAGGCGAAGGTGCGGGCACCTCACGATTCTGAAGGATCTCGATTTCGGGGGCTGCAAAGGACGAGCCTGCTCGAACACGCTCCACAGTAAGGTCGGTGCCACGTTGGGCTCACGAGAGGTCGCGCGTGGCGCGGTCTCCCGCCACGAGTTACGCCCCCTGTTTGGCCAGACTCTCCAGGCGTTCGCCGAGGCGATCGAGCTTCCATCGGCGCGCCAGGGCGGCGGCCTTGTCCCAACTGGGAGCCTTGCCCCTCAGGGACGGCAAGGGCGCCGACTTGTCCATGGTCGCGATGGCTCGATAGAGACGCAGCTCTTCGGCTTGCGACCGGAAACGACCGTCGCGGAGCGCGGCTTCGAGGCTCCCATAGCGGCGCAAGAGCGCAGCGGCGCCTTTCGCGCCAACGCCCCGAGCTCCGGGCAGCTTGTCCGCGGGATCGCCGCGAAGCGCGATGAAATCCGGCACTTGGCGTGGCTCGACGCCATAGCGCTCACGCACTTGCGCCGGTCCGATCCGCGCGATCTTGCCGCCGCCCAGGGGCTGGAGAATCGTCGTCTTGTCCGAAGCGAGCTGGAAGCTGTCTCGATCACCGGTCGCGACGAGGACAGGGCCGCCTCGGCGCTCCGCTCGAGCGACGGCAGCAGCGAGGAAATCGTCCGCCTCGTAGCCCGACGCCTTGGCACAAGCAAAGCCGCAGGCGCTGACGAATTCCGGCAGCACTTCGAGCTGCTCGACAAGCTCGTCGTCGAACTGACGGCCCGCTTGGTATCCGCTGAACGCGTCATGCCGATAAGTCGGCGCCGCGAGCGTGTCCCATCCGACGAGCACGGCTCGCGGTCGCTCCTCCTCGTAAAGACGCAACAGGAAATTGGCGAAGCCGACGATCGCCCCGGCTGGCTTGCCTCCTTGCCGCCGGATCGTCTTCGGCAGCGCGTGATAGGCTCTGTGCGCAAAGGAATCGCCATCGACCACCAGCAAGGGTCGGGGCGCCATCGGCTCGCGGGTATCACGTCGATCACTCAGGTTTGCGCGCTCCCTGGTTCAATTTCAACGCCAATCCCGTCCCCTCACGAAAACCCGACGCCGGTCGGACCGACGGTGTGCTGTGGCGTGAACGCCAGAACGCGGTCGGATCGTTTTGTGTCAGCTCTCTTCTCGATCACCGGGCAGGCATGCCGCCGAAATCCTGGAGCACGAGGACGAGCGGATCGGGATGCACTTTTATGCTTCCCGAGAAGGGATGATCGATCGCAAGGATCGTCAACAACGCCGAGAAGATCAGGACTGACAAGGCGCCCGTCATCAGTATCTGCGCGCGAAGATTTTCGGTCCCGAAAAAGAAGGTGAAGCCGATCGTCAACGCCGCTCCTCCAAACAGCACGAGCCAGATGAGTTGGGGCACGACGCCTGATGCCATCACCAGCCGAGCGCGTCGGGACTCGGTGACGAGGTCGAGCTGATGAAGGATTTGCGAAAAAAGCGCCGTATCTCGGCTTTCGCCGCCGCTTGGGGTGAGGAGAGTTGCATACATATCATCGAGAGCGTGCGTCGCCTCGGGACTTTCCCTTCGCCGCTCCATCGCCGGCCAGTCCTTGTGGATCGCCGCCTCGAGATAACCGGAGATATTGTCGTGCAGCGCCTTTCCTGGCTCTCCAATTCCCTTGGCCAGTCGGTAAAGGGTCGCGGCGGCCCCTGCCTCCTGAGCGACGTATTTCTCCGCGTCGTTGAACCTTTCCCAAACGACGATCACGGCAAAGGCCAGGAGAACGGCATAGAGCACACCGAGCGTGGCAAATTTGAACCCCGCCACCTCGTTGTTGGTGCTCAACCTTTCGAGGGTCACATAGCGCCGGATGATCGCCGGCCCCGCCATCGAAAGGAGCGTTGGAACCGCAATGAGCAAAAGCCCGGACATCCACAAGGATTGGGTTACGAGGAACACCATGCCTGTCGCGCCTTTCGGGTTGTGCAAGAAGCGGTCGAAAGCACTTAACCCATTCGGTTGCGCCTGCACATTGGGCAGGTCAGGCAGTGATGTTTCCGGAATTGACAAGAAAGTCGGGCGAAGGGAACGCAATTGATCCCACTCTCCTCGCTCGGCCGCGTTGCAAATGCCGAGCAGGGAAGAATGCGCAAGCGCTTCACCGCCTCCGCCCCACTGGGCGGGGGCCGATTCAAGCTCGAACGCGATCGGAGCGGATCAGCAGCCCTGGCTCATTTTCGCGGACTTCGCTGTCGCGATGTCCGCCTCCTCCTGCTGAGCTGCGCTCGGCTGCCCCTGCTCCTCGCCCATCTTGGCGGATTTCGCGTTCGTCTCCGCCGATTCCTCGGCCGCGGTCGGCTGCCCTTGCTCTTGCCGTTGTGCATCTTCCGACGACGTGGCCTTGTTTTGGGTGGCGCTGTTCATCGCGGCGGTCGGAGGATGTTGCTGCGTGCCGGTGCCGGCTCCGGTGGCGTTCGCTTGGGCATTCGCCCCAACCGTGGGGCCGGATCCCGCGTCATTTTGTGTGCAAGGACCCGCATGCGCGATGCCGCCCGAAATGCCAAAGGCGACGCATAGGCTGATGAACGCCAATTTTTGCCGATCCATGTGAGCCTCCGTGAGTGTGCCCGTTTGCTGGCCTGACGTGGGCTAATCCTTCACGGGCATCGGAGTTCCGCTGCCGGCACTCAGTTCCAAGCGCGCGCGAGGCGCCGATCAATTTCAGCTTTTTCGACGTGCGCGCACTGCCGGAAGGAAGCTTGTCCAGGCTTCGGGGGTTTCTCGGCGCAACCAGACTATTTGAGCGTGTACAGATAAGCGGTGATGTCGCGGGCATCTTGCTCAGGAATGTTCATCTGCGGCATCGCATTTCCGGGCACGAATTGTTGGGGGTCGCGTATCCACAATGACATGTTGTCGGGCGTGTTGCGCAAAACGCCCGCGATGTAGACGCGAGTTCCGATACGCGAGAGCGGCGGTCCGACATTGCCCTCGGCGTCGCGGATGCTGGGAATGTCATGGCATCCACCGCATCCATATTGGCGAATCAGCGCGGCGCCGCGATCGGGACTGCCGTTGAAATTCGGCAGGGGCGCCGCCGGCGATCGGTTGCAACTCGTCAGGAGAGCGCCAATGCAAAGAAAAAAGGTCAGGGCAGCTATGGACCGTGCCATCGACAGAGTGGCCCTGTTCTCCGCATCACGCAACCAAGTCAGGAACAACCTAGCGGCCACGGCGAGATACATGAGACCGCCTGGGATCCACATCACCAGGCCGGCAATCTCTTGGTCCTGCATCAGGGTGAGTCCCCAACCGGCCACCCCTGCCGCATGCTCGGGGTAGAGCGGGCGCGGCGCAAAAACCATCAGCGCGCCCGGAAGGTCGGTCAGCACGGCGGCCGACAATAAGAATAAGAGCCTTGCTCCATAGCCGAGGTGCCGTTTCCCATCGGCAGGAATGACGACCGCCCAGAAAGCCAGCGAGGTGAAAAGGAACGTGAGACGTTCGGCAAAGGCGAGGCTGCCATGGCGCATCCCCAGTGCATAGGGACCCGGCGCGTGCCAGAACACGAAGCCGGCGCAAAACGCGATCCAGACGAGGACAGGATTGAGAAGAACCAAGGCAACGGCGTCGAGACGCCAGGTCTTAACGACAACTCTAATCCGCTTGCGAAATCTTGGCGGGAGTGCCCGCTGAAACATTCGACTGGGGCGGCTGCAGACGATGAGCGGCGCCGCGCCGATGATCACCATCATGTGCTGAACCATATGCATCGAAAAGAGCTCGTGACTGAAAACGGCCAGCGGTCCGGTTATGGTCCCAAGCAGAATTCCAACACCGGCGAGGAAGGCGGCAGCGTGCCGCAGGTCGCGCGCTGAAAGCCTGCGGCGCCGAGCGACCTTCAGCAGGCCGGTTCCGTACCAGCAAAGCCCAAGCCATAATCCTGCAAGCGCAAGGTCATCCCAGTTCGCGCCGCGCACGCCGAAGCTGCAAGCAAGCAAGCCGTCCTTGCTCGGCAGCCAAGCCGCGGGCGTGAAATCAGGGTATGCCGTCAGCATATCGGGAGAACCCACAAGCCGACGAAGTCGAACAGCGTTGCGGCTGAGAAGCCGATCCCTATCAGAACCCCCCACATCGCGAGGAACCGCGTGCGACCTTCGCCGATCTCCGCAAGGGGAGGGCCGGTCTCGGCGAGCTCCTGCGAAGTCAGCTTCCAGTTTCGCCAGGCAACGAGCGCGCCGGCGAGTCCGATGACCATGCCCGCAACGTCGGTCAGGAGGAGAAGGGACCAGAGCCAACCGGCGCCGGCCTCCGGGATCCGCAAAGGCGCCCCATCCGGATAACAAGCATGACTCGAGAACGAGAAATTGATGACAAGATGCGCGGACCAGGCGAGCGGTGGCGCGAGCACCGGAAAGGCGAGAGCGAAGAGCCCGACGCGCCGGCGATGCGGCGCAGGATGAGCCTCAGCCGTGACTGCCGATTCAGGGGCCATGGCGCAAGCCGAGATAAGGCGTGATGTAAAGCGTGAAAAAGACGGCAAGCCACACCGCATCCACGAAATGCCAGTAGATCGCGCCAATCGAGATCGGCGCGCTGTGGCGCGGACCGAAATAGCCGAGCGCGGACCAGACAGTGAGCGGCAAAAGGATCAAAAGGCCCAAGACGAGATGCGCCATGTGGAACCCCGTGATGGTTAAGAAGAGCGAGCCGTAAGCGCTCGAATTCAAGCCAAAGGGCTGATCGTGCCATTCGAGCATCTGGACTCCGAGAAAGGTAGCGCCGAGCAGGAAGCCCAGTCCGATCCCCATCACTTGCCTGCTTCGAGACCCGCGTCGGGCGCCGCGCTCGCCTTGCCAAACAGCGACGCTGCTCGCGAGCAAAATCATGGTGTTTGGCGCGGCCAACCACAGACTCGGAAGCTGTGGAGGAAAAGCGATCTGACGCGGTTGTATGGCGAAATAGAAGTAGCTGAACAGCAAGTAGCCGAAGAGTGCCCCTTCCGTCAGAACGGCGCAGATTATTCCCCACCAGCCAGCGGCGTGCGAGCCGATACTACCAACTGGAAGGCTGCGTCGCGGCACTCCGACCACCGCGCTCATGGACGCCTCTCCCCTAACTCGGCGCGCGGCCACAGCCAGATCAGCTGCAGGACGAGACCTGTGGCGAAACACAGGATCACGAGCCACCACGCCTTCACGATGAGGCCCGCGAAAAGGAGGGTCAGCGCAAGCGCAAGCAAAAGCGGCACGAGCGAGTCTTCCGGCATGCGAAGAATAACGTTCGGCTGAGCGTCTAGCGAGCTCGTGCCGAGCACTTCCTTGGCGTGATCGAGCGGCATGCCCTGGGAGAGCTCGGAACGATAAGGTCCCTCATCGAGCCGGTCCTCCCAAAGCGGCGTGCGGCTCGCCAACGTCGGCAGGACCACGAAATTGTAAGGCGGGGGTGGAGAGGGCGTGCTCCACTCGAGCGTCGCTGCGTCCCAGGGATTGGGCCCGGCGACTTTACCGTGCCTCACGCTGTAGAAGACGTTCACGACGAAGAGCAGCATGCCCGCGGCCATGACATAGGAGCCTATGGTGATGATGAGGTTGAGCGTGTCCCAGCCCATCCCCTCCGGATAGGTGTAGACACGCCGCGGCATGCCGAGGAGACCGGTGATGTGCATGGGAAAGAACCCGACATTGAAGCCGATGAACATGAGC
>JAFBAS010000100.1 GCA_019247605.1 Hyphomicrobiales bacterium | reverse complement strand
AAGCGGTTGCGGATCGACAGACCTGCCAGCTCTCCGGTCGCAAGCGCCACGTCGCGCGCCTCGACCACGAGGCGCAATCGCTTGCCAATGACCGTTTCGGTAATCGGGATGCGAAAAGTGCCGACCGTCGTCGCGACGAGCGTCAGGCCGATCGAGGGATCATGCTCGATGGCATTCCCGTCGAAGACCGTGATGCGCCTTTCTCCCGCGACAGGATGATCGGAAAGCACCAACGCGGCCGGGCCCGCCGCTTCGCAGCGCCCGCCCCCGATCAACACCACCTGATCGGCGAGGCGAAGCACTTCGTCGAGCGCGTGGCTGACGTAAACGATCGGCACGTTCGCCTCGTCATGCAGCCGCTCGAGATAGGGCAGGATCTCACCCTTGCGATCCGGATCCACGGCCGAGATCGGCTCGTCGAGAAGGAGGAGGCGCGGTTGCGACAAGAGCGCCCTCCCGATCGCGACGCGCTGGCGCTCGCCGCCCGAGAGCGTCGCAGGGCGACGTTTCGCGAGATGGCCGATGCCGAGCATCTCCGTCACATGGCCCGTGTGCTGGGCGATCGCACGTCCGCGACGGCGCAAAAGTCCGTAGGCGAGATTTTGTTCGACGCTCAGATGCGGGAAAAGCCGCGCGTCCTGGAAGACGACACCACAGCCGCGTGCTTCGATCGGCAGGTCGACGTTTCGGTCCGAGTCGAAGAGCACTTCATCGGCAAGCGCGATGACTCCATCGTGCGGCTTCACGATCCCGGCGATCGCGCTCATGAGCGTGGTCTTGCCCGATCCGGAGGGACCGAGCACCGCGATGACGCCGGTGGCCGGCAGCTCGAAGCGCGCATCGAGGCGGAAATCGCCGCGCGGCACCCGGATATCGATGCGAAGTGTGGACATCGTTCAAAGAGGCCGGGCGGACCTGCCGCCCCGCGAGGATGAGCTCATGGGAGACCAAGCCGCAGGCGCAAGCGCGCGTTGAGCCATTCGCTCAAGGCAAGGCCAAGCAGCGCAAGCACGATCGAGATCGCGGCAAGGCGGGCCGCCGCGCTTTCCCCGCCTGGTGCTTGCAGCGCGGTGTAGATGGCGAGCGGCAAGGTACGCGTCTCGCCTTGGATGTTGGCCGCGAAGATGATCACCGCGCCGAACTCGCCGAGCGCGGCCGTGAAGCCGATCGCGGCCGCGGCGAGCACGCCCGGCGCCATGAGCGGCAAGGTTATGCTGCCGAAAACATCCGCCGGCGAAGCGCCGAGAGTGCGCGCGGCATCCTCGAGACCACGATCGATGGCGTCGAGCGCGAGCCTTGTCGAGCGCGCCATGACGGGCAGGATCATCACCGCGGTCGCGATCACCACCGCCTTCACGGTGAAGGCGATGCGCAGGCCGAATATCGAGAAGAGCAGATGCCCGATCGGCCCGCGCACGCCGAGGAGAACGAGAAGGAGATAGCCGACCACGATCGGTGGCAGGACCAGGGGGAGATGGAGAAGTGCATTCACCACGCCGCGACCGGGCGCACGCGAGCGCGAAACGATCCACGAGCCTGCGACGGCCAAAGGCAGCGCGATCGCCACCGCGAGCGCCGCGACGAGAAGGCTCAAGCGCAACGCCTGCCATTCCGGCGCATCGGGGAAGGCAGGGAAACTCATGTTTTTCCCAAGCTTTTCGATGAGGGCCGGCGCGGCGATCCATCGATGCGCGCTTGCCGGTCGCGATTTGATCCTTCGCCGCTCCCGGGAAAGGCTTACGAATGAGCTTGGCCGATCGAGGCTCTGGCTGCAAGAGTGCGGCGGCAAGGGGCCGGATTGGTTTCTTCAAGCGCGCTCGGCCAAAAGCTTCGCGACGGCGGCGCGAAGCTCTGGCAGTCCGGCACCGGTGCGCGACGAGGTGAGGACTACGCCCGGATAAGCCGCCGGACGCCGCGCGAGCGCTGACTGGACATCGGCGAGGCGGGCGGGTTGGTCCTTCGCGCTCACTTCGTCGACCTTGGTGAGCACAAGTTGATAGGAAACGGCTGCCTTGTCGAGAATGTCGAGCATCGACAAATCGGCGGGTTTCAAGCCATGGCGCGCATCGGCGAGCACGTAGACACGCTGGAGACGCGGCCGTCCGCGTACATAGTCGCGCGCGAATTCCGACCACGTCTTGACGGTCTCGACGGGCGCCGCTGCATATCCATAGCCAGGCATGTCGACAAGCATGACCTCACCCCCGAGCTCGAAGAAGATGAGCTCCTGGGTTCGGCCCGGCGTGCGCGAGGTTCGGGCGAGATGATGGCGGCCGGTGAGCGCGTTGATCAGGCTCGATTTGCCGGCATTGGAGCGCCCGGCGAAAGCGATTTCGGGCAGGTCGGAAGGAGGCAAACGCTCGCTCGAGCCTGCCGCAAATCGAAATCGGCATTCCCGCGCAAAGAGCCGCCTTCCGGCCTCGAGCGGGTCGAGGGAGGGGCCTGGACCCTCGATCACGCGATCATGCGGTCGAGGGCGAGCTCTTGCCCAAGAACAGCTTGCGTAGATTGTCCCAGAGCTCGATCTTCACGCCGTGCCGCTTCATGATGAAGCCCTGCTGGAGCACCGAAAGCGTGTTGTTCCAGCTCCAATAGATGACGAGGCCGGCCGGAAACGACGAAAGCATGAAGGTGAAGATCAACGGCATCCAGGTGAACATCATCTTCTGCGCCGGGTCCGGCGGCTCGGGATTCATCTTCATCTGAACGAACATGGTCACGCCCATGATGAGCGGCCAAGCGCCGAGCGCGAGAAAATGCGGCGGCGTGAACGGGATGAGCCCGAACAGGTTGAACACGGAGGTCGGGTCGGGCGCCGAAAGGTCGTGAATCCAGCCGTAGAACGGCGCCTGACGCATCTCGATCGTGGTGAAGATCACCTTGTAGAGCGCGAAGAAGACCGGGATCTGGATCAGCATCGGCCAACACCCGGCGACCGGGTTGATCCTCTCGCGCTTGTAGAGCGCCATCATCTCCTGCTGCAGCTTCGCCTTGTCGTCCTTGTAGCGCTCCTGCAGCTCCTTGAGCTGCGGCTGCACCGCCTTCATCTTGGCCATCGAGGCGTAGGACTTGTTGGCGAGCGGCAAGAAAAGCGCTTTCAAAAGAACGGTGACCAGAAGGATCGCGAGGCCGAAATTGCCGAGCAGCCGGTAGAAGTAATCGATCACTTTGAACAAGGGCTGGGTGATGAAGTAGAAATAACCCCAGTCGATGATCCGATTGAATTGCTTGATGCCGAAGTCGCGCTCGTATTTGTCGACGAGCGACACGACCTTCGCGCCCGCGAATAGCTTTCGCGACGAAGATACGCTGGCGCCCGGCGCAACAGCGAGCTCGCCCTCGAGCAAATCCGCCTGATAGGCCTTCGGGCCCGTTTGGGTCGCGATGAAGTGCGCTTCAAAAGGCTTCGTCTGATCCGGAATGATGGCGGCAGCCCAATATTTGTCCGTCGTGATGCCGAGGAAGCCGCCGGTGCCGGAATACTTCGCCGTCCCTTCCTTATCGAGCTTGGCGTAGGTCCATTCCTGCAACCCCGCGTCCCCGATCCAGCCGAGCAAACCCTCGAAGAGCACCATGTACCCCGCGACGTGAGGCGTGCCTTGCTGCACGACTGCCGCATAGGGATAAACCGAGAGAGGTTTTGAAGCGTGGTTCGTGACCGTGTCCGTGACGGAGAACATGTAATCGTCATCGACCGCGATCTCGCGCTTGAACTCGAAGCCCTGCGGGTTCGTCCAGGTCAGGGTGACCGGCGTCGTGGGGGTGAGCTCGTTGCCGCTCGCCTGCCAGAGCGTATCGGCGTTCGGCGCCTCGCCCGCGGCGGAGGAGCCCGGCACGGGGGCGAATCCGAAATCCGCGTAAAAGCCGCCTGGCGTATGCGAGGGCGAGAAGAGCACGATGTTCGGGCTGTTCGGATCCGTCGTCTCCCGATAGCTCGTCAAGGTCAGATCGTCGAAACGTGCGCCCTTGAGCGCGATCGAGCCCGATAGGTGAGCATTGTGGATGGCGAGGCGCGGGGAGGATTTCAACGCATCTTCCCGCGTCACCTCCTGGGCCACGCTCGTGGGCGTCGCGGCCGTGGTGCCGGGTGAGGGCGCTTGCGGCACGGCTTGCGTCGAAGGTGACGGGGTCGAAACCGGGTTTGCTTCCTGCTGCGTTTCCATCTGGGCCGGCTTGGGCGTCACAAAGCGCGGCGTCACGAAATACTGCCAGCCGACGAGGACGAGCAGCGACAGGCCGATCGCCGTGAAAAGATTGCGTTTATCGTCCATTCGAAACTCTCGAAACCAGTCGATCGGTCGTCGGCCCCGGCCCTATATGGGGAGCCGATCGAGCTTGCGCATCAACGCATTGAGGCCAGCTTCAACCTCTGTAGCCAGCGCCTCGAACTTCATGGTGAGCACCGCGCCCGAGGGGAAAATGCCGATGTCGGCCCCATTCGCACAAAGCTTCCCCGATCTCGACACCCCCGCAATGCGCGCCCGACGTATTCCTTCCCGAAGCCGCCGCTTGATGCGGTTTCGCTGTGGAGCGTTCCCGAGCTTTCGCGGAACGATGAGCCCGATACGTAGCCCGCAACAAGAAGTCGCGCCAGGCGGCCTTGCAATGGCGCGCATTCGGCCGAATTCCCCCTCGAATTTCTGTCCTCGCCGCAAGGCCTTGAAATCGGCCGAACGGGTCAACCGCCCGAGCAGCAACTGACTTTGCTCAGGCAGCGTTTGGCCTTGCGGCTTTGCTGCCCGTGCCATGCGCGATGCAATTTCGCTCGGACCGTCAGGCGGAGAGCTTCTTGCGGCCACGCGCACGTCGCGTCGCAACCACCTTGCGGCCCCCGACCGTCGCCATGCGAGCCCGAAAACCATGCCGGCGCTTGCGGACGAGCTTGCTCGGCTGATAAGTGCGCTTCACGAAACGAACTCCAAAATGACGGCCCCGCATTCGTAATTGGAGCCTTGGGGACCGGTTTGAGCCTGCGGGCGGCCGATCCGACCGGAAATCTGTGTGCTGACGGAACGGGCGCGCTTATGCAAGACGCATAGGGGAAAGTCAACGCTTTTGGCCTGCTCTCACAGGGGATTCGCGCCGATCTCGCCATTTTGGAGCTCGATTTTCCCGCAGCGCTACGTGCTGTCGACCCGGGAAGTGTGGCGCTCCATTCCCATCACCCTCGTCAGCCATTATCTATTCCCCGTTTCAATGCGCGGCGGAGCGACCTTCCATGTCCGATAAAATTCCCGTCACCGTCCTCACCGGCTATCTGGGCGCCGGCAAGACGACCTTGCTCAATCGCATTCTCACCGAAGAGCACGGCCGCAAATTCGCGGTCATCGTCAATGAGTTCGGCGAGATTGGCATCGACAATGAGCTCGTGGTCGGCGCCGATGAGGAAATCTTCGAGATGAATAATGGCTGCATCTGCTGCACGGTGCGCGGCGATCTCATCCGCATCGTCGAGGGCCTGATGAAGCGCAAGGGAAAATTCGACGCCATCATCGTCGAGACGACCGGGCTCGCCGATCCCGCACCGGTGGCCCAGACCTTTTTCGTCGACGCCGATGTCGGCGCGGCCGCCAAACTCGACGCGGTGGTGACGGTCGCCGACGCGCGCTGGCTCCTCGATCGGCTGAAGGACGCCCCTGAAGCCAAGAACCAGATCGCCTTCGCGGACGTGATCTTGCTCAACAAGACCGATCTCGTGACCAAGGAACAGCTCGAGGAGGTCGAGGCGCGCATTCGGGGCCTCAACCCTTATGCCAAGCTGCACCGCACGCAAAAATGCGCCGTCCCGCTCGATGCCGTCCTGGGCCGCGAGGCCTTCGACCTCGAACGCATCCTCGAAATCGAGCCGGCTTTCCTCGAGGATGGGGGCCATCATCACGAGCATGACGAGGCGCACGGACACGGGCACGATCATGCGCACGAGCATGATCACGGGCACCACCATGATCAGGAGGGCCATGACCATGCCCACGACGCGAAGGATGCCGCTTCCGCGAGCGCCAAGGCGCATTCGCATGGCGGCCTGAAGCACTATCATGACGAAGAAATGCAATCGGTCTCGGCACGCATCGAAGGCGAGGTCGACCCGGAAAAATTCATGCCTTGGATCAACGAACTTACGCAGACACGCGGCGTCGATATCCTGCGTTCGAAAGGCATTCTGGCGTTCAAGGACGAACCGAAGCGTTTCGTTTTTCAAGGCGTGCACATGATCCTCGACGGAGACTTGCAGCGTCCCTGGCAGGAAGGCGAGAAGCGGGAGAGCAAAATCGTCTTCATCGGGCGCCATCTCGACGAGGCGGCGATCCGCGCGGGTTTCCTCGCCTGCGCGGCTTGAGGGTAAGTTCGTGAGCGCCGACGCGCCGTCCCCGGAATCGGTCTCGCTTACCGAGCATGTGACGAGTTTCGCGCTTGCGGCGCATGTGACCGGGACGTGCTTCCTCGGCGAGACCGCAGGCTTCGCGCTGGGTGACGGGCGCGTGGTGCTGCGCCTTGGCGAGGAGGCGCGCGAGATCGCCGCGCATGCGGGCGCGGTTCAGGTTTTCACCCATGATGCCAAAGCCCTCTACACCGGCGGCGATGACGGACGCTTGTTGCGCATCGAGGCTTCCGGAGACATCGAGACCATCGCGCACGAGAAGGGAAAGTGGATCGACGCCGTCGCTCTCTCGCCCACGGGAGCGCTCGCCTGGTCGGCCGGGCGCAGCGTGAAGGCGCGCGAGAAGAGCGGGGCCATGAAGGAGATCACCGCGCCATCGAGCGTGCGCGGGCTTGCCTTCGCGCCGAAAGGATATCGCCTCGGTTTTGCGCATAATGGGGGGGCGAGCTTGTGGTTTCCGAACGCTTCAAGCCCGCCCGAGCTTTTCGATTGGAAGGGTTCGCATCTCGACGTGACCTTCTCGCCGGACGGGCGCTTCCTCGTGACCTCGATGCAAGAGAACGCGTTGCACGGCTGGAAGCTTGCCGACAAGAAGCACATGCGCATGACCGGTTATCCGGCGAAAAGCCGCTCGCTCTCCTGGACGCATGACGGCAAATGGCTCGCGACGAGCGGGGCCGAGGCCTGCATTCTGTGGCCGTTTGCCGACAAGGACGGGCCTATGGGCAAGGCGCCGCGCGAGTGCGGGGTGCGCCGCGCGCGCGTCACCGCCGTGGCCTGCCACCCTAAGGCGCCGGTCACCGCGATCGGCTATGACGATGGCTGCGTTCTCATGTGCCGCCTTTCCGATGGCGCCGAGCTTCTCGTGCGCCGCGCCTCGAGCTTCACGGGCGCGATCTCGGCACTCGGCTGGAACGATGCCGGAGCTCGGCTCGCCTTCGGCACCGCGGAAGGCGCCGCGGGTTGGCTCGACCTTCCGCCGCTTCGGTGAGGCTCGAGCTTTCGTCAAAGACAACTTACTTGGCTCGTGCGGCTTCGCTTCCGCTCTCCATCGTTCCGGCGACAGATGCTCCATCCGACGTCTTTGCCAGGATCTCGTCGACCGCGGCGAGGATCGCGTCGGGCCTCGCATGATGTGGCATGTGGCCAACGCCTTCGAGCGTGACGAGGCTCGCGCCTTCGATGTCGCGCGCGAGCGCTTGCGAATGAATGGCAGGTAAAACCGTGTCGTCGCTGTCTCCCGTCACGATCACGCAAGGCACCTTGATCTGAGCGTAGCGCGGCGAGAGCGCGGCGAGGTGACGCTTGAGAGTTGCCACGTCCTGCCCATTGGCGCGAAGACGTCCGGGCGTGAGCGCAAGCGCGGCCCCGGCTCGCTGCTCGTAGCGCTCGGGCGGAGTTTGCGGCCAAAATACGCTTTCGATTCCGGGACGAAGCAAGAGGGGCCGCACGATCGGCGCCAGGAGCGCAGTGAAGATCGGGCCGGATACGGGCAGGGCTGGCAGCCAATAATGCCAGGCGATACCGCCGGGCCAGGGATGCGTGGCGGGGGCGACGAAGACAAGGCCGCGCACCAAGCTTTCGTGTTCGAGCGCGAGCGCCGCCGCGACGGCTGCCCCAAACGAGTGGCCGATCACGACGGCGCGTTTCACGCCGTGGGCGCAAAGCGCCTCGTGGATGAGAGAAGCCTGGCGCAACGGAGAGGCATCGCGAGCCCCGCCCGGCCGATCGCTCCACCCCTGGCCCGGACGGTCGACCGCGATGACGCGGTAGCGGGCGCAAAGCGTATCGGCGAGCGCGAGAAGCTGATCACCTGACGCCGCGAATGCGCCGTGAATCAAGACGACATCGGCCATTGCCGGGGTCACGCGCGCTGCGCGTTCCGCGACGTGAATTCGGGAAGGGCGGCGCGTGCTCGCAGTGGTGGCGAGTGCGCGCAGGCTCCCTTCGGGAGGGTGAGCTCGATTGAGCACCAGGCAGGTGACCAAGGAAAAGGCCGCCAGGGCGAGAAGAAGAACGAGGGTGAGAAAAAGCGCGAACGTTAAGGGCATCGTCTCTCACGCTTCGCGCGAAGGGCTGGAGCGGCGGGCGCGACCGTCAGATCGGCACTTCCTTGAAATGCGTTTTCAGGCGTTCGACCGCCTTTTGCGCCGAAGGCAGGAGCGGATAGACTTCGAGCACCCGCTCATAGGCTTCCAAAGCCTTCCGATCGTCCCCGATCCGCTCGAGAATGCCCCCAAGGCCCATGAGCGCGCCGAAATGGCGCGGCTCGCGCGCCAAGACCTCCTGAATATCGGCCGCCGAGCGCGAGAGATCATCCTCGAGGAAAAACACCGTAGCGCGCCGATTCCACGCCTCGGCCCAGTCCGGATCGAGCACGATCAGGCGATCGAGAATTTCGATGGCGAGTGGACGGTCGTTGCTCGCAAGCGCCGCATCGGCTCGCTGCATCAGAAGGTCGGCTGTGTCGCTGCCCGAATGCGCCCAGCGCTGTTGAATCGCCTTGCTGGTGATCAAAGCCGATTCCGCATTCGGCGCGTCTTTCAGCTTGGCGAAAAGCCCGTCCAGATCAAGAGGTGCTTTCGGGATGGCGACCATCGAGGAATCGGCTTCGCCGGCAAGAGCTGCCTGCGACGAAAAAGGCCAAATGACGATAAAACCGGCGAGCATGCCGGCGATCAGGGCCCGCGCCGGCCCAAATCCGTGCGAACTTGACCCGACGCTTCGATGATCGGCGCTCGTCATTCGCGCCGACACGCTTTTCTCCCGAGGCGCCGGAAGGATGCGCCGAGGGAGCATGCGGCTCAGCCCTGGCGTGCCTTGAAGCGGCGCTGGGTCTTGTTGATGACGTAAACGCGCCCGCGCCGACGCACCAGCCGATTGTCACGATGACGGCCGCGCAAGGATTTCAACGAATTGCGAATTTTCATAACTTGCACCTGTTTCGAAATGCCATCCGCAGCGACTTTGGGCCGCCGCTGCCGGCCCGGGGCACAATTTCGAAAGAAAGGCGCCCGCAACATCGATCCTTTGGGCTCGATATAGCAATTCGGGGCTCTTGATCAAGTTAGCCCGATGTCCAGCCAAATTTCGCTCGCCTTTGCCTACGCAGGAGCAGCGCTCTCGACGAGGCTCAGCACTTGCGCGCCCGTGAGCTCCTCGTGGTTCGTCCAGGCGCTTTCGGCGGGCATGCCCGAGGTCGCGTGCTTGAGCCGCTGCAGATAGGCCGGGCGGGAGAGCTCGATCGCCCCGAAGGTCGCAAGATGCGGCGTCACGAATTGCGTGTCGAGGAGGCGATAGCCGCCACGCCGCAAGCGGGCCACGAGATGGACCAGCGCGACCTTCGAGGCATCGCGCGTGCGCGAGAACATGCTCTCGCCGAAAAAGGCAGCGCCGAGCGACACGCCGTAGAGCCCGCCGACAAGGGTCTCGTCCTGATAAGCCTCGACGGTGTGGCAATGTCCTTCCTCGAAGAGCTCGCGATAAAGCCGTCGAATGCGCGCATTGATCCAAGTGCGTTGGCGCTTTGCGCCCGCGGCGCTGGCGCAACCTTCGATGACGGCGTCGAAATCGCGGTCGACCTCGATGCGGAAGCGCTGCGCGCGCACCGTGCGGGCAAGCCTTACCGGCACGTGGAAGGCTTCGAGCGGGATGATGCCGCGCCGCTCCGGTTCGATCCAATAGATGGAGGGATCGTCCGCATCCTCCGCCATTGGAAAAAGCCCGATCTCATAGGCTCTCAGAAGGAGTTCGGGCGTGATGACGGGGAGCGGAGCCGACACCGTATGAGCTGATCTCAGAAGAGCTTGAGCCCAGGGGGCAGGGGCAGGCCGCCCGTCGCGTCCTTCATCTTGTCGGCGAGCACGTTTTCGGCCTTTTTGCGCGCTTCCGCATGGGCAGCGATGAGAAGATCCTCGAGGATTTCGCGTTCCTGCGGCTTCATGAGGCTCGGATCGATCGAGGCGCCCTTCATAGCCCCCTTGGCGTTGAGGCGGATCTTGACGAGGCCGCCGCCGGCCTCGCCTTCCACCTCGATGGT
The DNA here is from genome assembly GCA_019247605.1 of Hyphomicrobiales bacterium. Classification (GTDB taxonomy): domain Bacteria; phylum Pseudomonadota; class Alphaproteobacteria; order Rhizobiales; family Beijerinckiaceae; genus GAS188. Next base: position 67,742 of record JAFBAS010000100.1, on the reverse strand, counting down.
CTCCATCTCCGCCTGCATCTCCTGGAGCTTCGCCTGCGCGGATTGCACCTGTTTCATGAGGCCCATGATGTCACGCATGCTCGCCTCTCCTCCTTCGGACCGATTCACTCATCCGACACCGTCTCGAGAAACTCGAACGGATCATCATCCTCGAAGCCTTCGGTGTTGAGCTCCGAACCCATGGTCTCGAGATAATCCTCGGGCTTTTCCATCTCCTCTTCGGCCGCGAGGCTGTCGCGCACCGTGACGATCTCGGCCCCCGGGAAGCGCTCGAGAATGGCTCGCACGAGGGGCTCGGCTTTCGCCGCCTCGACCGCGCCTTTTCTTTCGAGATCGCGCCTCTCTCCGATGCTGCGCGCCCCGGACGCGGGCGAAACCGCGACGAGCCAACGCTCTCCGGTCCATTCGAGAAGGCGTCGCGCGACTGTCTTCGCGAGGTCATCTTTGGCGCCAGGCGAAGGCTCGAATTCGATCCGGCCGCGCTCAAAGGTGACGAGGCGAACGTCGCGTTCGAGCGCGTAAGCCAGCGCAAGATCCCGCTTCTCATGGGCGAGCGCGATCACATCCTCGAAGCGAGCGAGAGGCGCAAGGTGAGCCTCGGCAGCGCGTTCTTCACGACGAAGCGCATGGGCGCCGGCAACGGCGGAGCCCGAGGACGCGATGCGAAGGTTCGCGACGGGCCGCGAGGCTGAAGCGTTGGCGCTTGGCGTCGCGGGCGAGGCCGGCGAGAGGTTACCAGGAACGCTCGAAGCGTAAGAGCGCGGGGCGCCGCTCGCGTCCGATGGCGACGACAAGCTCGACGCTGGCTGGGCCGATGCGACGGTACCGGAAGGTGGGAGCGCTTTCAGCGCCTCATCCGGTGTCGGCAGATTGGCCGCGTAGGCGAGGCGGATGAGCAGCATCTCGGCTGCCGCGATCGGCTTTCCGGCCGCCTGCACCTCGAGAAGGCCACGCGACAAGATCTGCCAGGCACGCGAAAGGATCGGCATCGACAGGCGTTCGGCGAAGGAGAGGCCGCGCACGCGCTCGGCTTCCGAAAGCGCTGCGTCCTTGGCGGCTTCGGGAAGGATTTTGAGCCGTGTCGCGAGATGCGCGATGTCGGCGAGATCGGCGACCACGAGTGTGGGGTCCGAGCCGATGTCGTACAGTTCGCGCAAGCCGGCGAGCGCCTCGCCAGCCTTGCCGGCCATCAGCGCCTCGAAAAGGTCGAGCAGGCGTGCGCGGTCAGCGAGGCCGAGCATGGCACGCACATCCTCGGCGATGACCTTTCCGGCCCCGTGCGCGATTGCCTGGTCGAGAAGCGACATGGCGTCGCGCACCGAGCCCTCCGCCGCGCGTGCGATGAGCGAGAGCGCCTCATCCTCGACCTCGACCTTCTCGAGGGCGCAGATACGCGCAAGATGCGTCACGAGCGTCGAGGCTTCGACGCGCCTCAGATCGAAGCGCTGACAGCGCGACAGCACGGTCACCGGGACCTTGCGGATCTCGGTCGTCGCGAAGATGAACTTCACATGCGGGGGCGGTTCCTCGAGCGTCTTCAGGAAGGCGTTGAACGCTCCCGCCGACAACATGTGCACTTCGTCGATGATGTAGACTTTGTAGCGCGCCGAGGTCGGCGCGTAGCGCACGCTGTCGGTGATCTGGCGAACATTCTCGACACCGTTGTTCGAAGCGGCGTCGATCTCCATCACGTCGATGTGGTTGCCTTCGATGATCGCCGCGCAATGCACGCCGAAGCGGTCGAGATCGACAGTTGGGGCGCCGCTGCCCTCAGGAAGCTGATAGTTCAACCCGCGCGCCAGGATGCGTCCGGTCGTCGTCTTGCCGACGCCGCGCACGCCCGTCAGCATCCAGGCTTGAGGGATGCGGTTATTGGCGAAGGCGTTGCGCAAGGTGCGCACCATCGCGTCTTGTCCGATCAGGTCGGCGAAGCTCGACGGGCGATATTTGCGCGCGAGCACCCGGTAGCCGGAGGGGCGCTCGGGTGCGGGCGAGGGCGCAAAGCCCGGCAGCGACGGTTCTTCGGCCCCCTGCGCCTCCGCCGGGAGCGCTTCGCTCGCCGGGGAGGAAGGAGGCGTTTCCTGCATGCTCATGTCCCGATGAGATTTGGGAGGCTGGACGAAGACCCGCTCGGTCCCGTTAGGGCTGCTTCCTTCCGGACCTGACCCGGTTGGCGAGTGAAACGTCCCTCGCCAACCTCCCGCGATCTATATTGCGCAGGGCAACGCCCGGTGCAAGGGGAGGGGATGTGGAGCGGCTATGTGCGGCGCGCGAGCGCGAGGCCCGCGCCCGCTCCGATCAAGAGGCTTCCCGTGAGCCGGTTGCGCAGCTTGCCGTTCACGGCAAGAAAAGCACGAAAACGCCCGGCGAGGAGCGCCCAGGTGCCGTCGAGCAGAACGGCGATGACGAAGAAGGTCAGCGCGAGCACGACGAGCTGTGTCGTGAGATCGGCCTCCACACTGACGAATTGTGGAAAGAAGGCCCCGTAGAAAAGAAGGGTTTTGGGGTTGCTCAGCGACACCAGGAAGCCACGCAAATAGATGGCGCGCGCCGAACGCGGCTCGGGCTTCGCCTTCGTCAGATCGACGGGGGGAGCGCGCCAGGCGCGGACGCCGAGATAGACGAGATAGGCGACGCCGATCCAACGCAACCATTCGAACCAATTCGCCATGACGGAGAGGAAGGTGGTCATCCCGGCGACGGTGAGGAGGAGCTGAAGCACGACCGCGGAGCTCGTGCCAGCGACCGTGAGGAGCCCGTAGCGCGATCCATGCGCGACGCTGTTGGCGACGATGAGCGCGACATTCGGCCCCGGAATGAGGATCAGGATGACGGTCGCGGCGACGAAGGCGAGATAAAGCTCGATCGACATGGGAATTGTTCCGGTTGTGCGCGCCATCATGCCGGAAAACGCGGGTGCTGGCCATGGCAGGGCCCCGCTAGGCCCGCGCGTCTTCGCGCATCATCATGGCGCCCTTCTCGGCGATCATCACGGTCGGGGAGTTCGTGTTGCCCGAAGTGATCCGCGGCATCACGGAGGCATCGATCACGCGCAAGCCCGCAACGCCGCGCACGCGCAGCCTCTCGTCGACGACGGCGTTGCGGTCATGAGCCGGCCCCATGGCGGCCGTGCCGACCGGATGAAAGATCGTCGTGCCGAGATCGCCCGCAGCGCGGATCAGATCGGCGTCACTCACCTTCTCGGCGCCTGGAATGTGCTCGCTCGGCCTGAACCGTTCGAGCGGCTTTTGCGCCACGATGCGTCGCGTGAGCTTGAGCGCCTCGACCGCGACGCGGCGGTCCTCGTCGGTCGAAAGATAGTTGGGCCTGATCGCGGGCGGAGCCGAAGCTTCCGAGCTCACGGCGTGCGCGCTGCCGCGGCTCGAGGGGCGCAAATTTGCGACGCTCGCCGTGATGGCCGCGAAGGGGTGCAGCCCATCGCCCCACTTGTCGAGCGAGAGCGGCTGGAAATGGAATTGCAGATTGGGCGTCGCGTATTCGGGCGACGAGCGGGCGAAGGCGCCGACTTGCGAGGGCGCCATCGTCAGCGGCCCGTTGCGCAGAAAAGCGTATTCGAGCCCCATGGCGGCGCGTTTCCACAGTCTCGCATAATCGCCGTTGAGCGTGCGCGCGCCTTCCACCTTGTAAATGGGCCGCAATTGCAGATGGTCCTGTAGGTTCTCGCCAACCCCCGGCGCGTCCTTCACGACCGCGATGCCAAGCGCGTTGAGCCGAGCCGCATCGCCGATTCCCGAGAGCTCGAGAAGCTTCGGCGAGGCGATGGCTCCGGCCGCGAGCACGACCTCCTGTTTGGCGAGCGCATGACAATGCTCACCGCCCCTGGAAAACACGACACCCGTTGCGCGTCCTCGATCGAAGGTGATGCGCTCGGCGTGGACGCCGGTCTCCAGGCGAAGATTGGAACGCTTCAGCACGGGCTTGAGAAAACCTCGCGCGGTGCTCCAACGCCGCCCGCGCTTCTGGTTCACCTGGAAATAGGAAGAGCCCTCGTTGTCACCGGTGTTGAAATCCGCGATCTTCGGAATGCCCGCCGTTTCACAGGCGTCCCGAATGGCATCGAGAATGTCCCAGCGCACGCGCGGATACTCGACGCGCCATTCACCGCCGCTGCGATGCGCTTCGTTCGGCGGCGCCACATGATCCTCATGCGAGAGGAATACGGGCAGCACATCGCTCCAGCTCCAGCCGGGAAGGCCGAGTTGACGCCAGCCGTCATAATCGGCGGCTTGGCCGCGCATATAGATCATGGCGTTGATGGAGGAGCACCCTCCGATTACCTTTCCGCGCGGATAGGCAAGCTGGCGCCCGTTGAGCCCAGCCTCTTCTTGCGTGGTGAACAGCCAATCCGCGCGTGGATTGCCGATGGCGAAAAGATAACCGACCGGGATGTGAAACCAGATCCAATTGTCGTGTCCGCCCGCTTCGAGGACGAGCACGCGCCGGCTCGGATCGGCCGACAAGCGGTTGGCGAGCACGCATCCCGCCGAGCCCGCGCCGACGACGATGTAATCATAGGAGCCGAAATCGAGTGGCTTAGAGGTCATGCGAGGTTATACACCATAACGGAGAGTATGGAGACGCATGCTTCCTTTCCGCCTGCAAAAGCAATGTGAACATCGCGGACCCGCGGTCTGGGATTTCTGGAGAATAAAATCATATTCGGGCCAGACCCAAGTGCCAGCTTGCCAGTCGCCGCTCGCCTCCTGCCATGTCTTGCAACAAGCCGCGTCAGACGCGCCGCAGCTCGCGCGAGGCGGAGGCGACGCCGGGACCGAGCGCTTCGAGAAGCGCGCGAACGCGCCGAAGATTGGTGCCGAGGTCGAAGCCACCGAGCTGGCTTCGCGAGTAGACCGCGAGCGTCGCGTGCTCGGCATCGGTAGGCACGATCTCGACGTCTACCGTGTCAGGGAAACGCAAGAACCGGGTCCGCACGACGAAGCGGTCGTGCAGTCTCGTGTCATCGGAGGCGACGAGGCCACCGCCTTGCGCCGCGAAATAGCGGCGCACGCGGCGCCGCAGCGCGTCGGCAGTCGCCGGGTAAGTGGGCGGCACGACGTTGCTTCGCGCGCTGCCGCAAAAACCCGGCGGGCAGGCGAGCGCGTCGTTGGGGGAGGCACGCCGCTGGATCGTCTCGAACGCGATCTCGCCGAGATCAGGGGGCCCGAAGAGCTTTTCATAAAGGCTGTCGAGCCAATGGAGCTGGCCGGCCGCGAACACGGCGAGCACGAGGCAAGCGAGAATCGCGACAGGAACCCACATGTGAAGAGCCGCTCGCACGGAAGGCGCGCTCATGCGCGACCTCTTTGCACCCTGGCGGCGACCCGCGCCAAGAGGTTGCGCGGAGCGAGGCGCGCCACGAGAGGAGCAAGCTTGTTGCCCGCGCCCGTGATCACCACGGGCTTGCCGGCGCGATGGCCTGCAAGGCCGAGCCTTGCCACCTCTCGCGAGGACATCGAGAGCCGCCGCAACAGTGCTGTCTCGGTCATGCCGGCGACTTCCTGAAACTCGCTTTGGGTCGCTCCCGGACACAGCGCCGTCACCACGACGCCGCTGCCGCGAAGCTCATGCGCGATGGCCTCGGAAAAGGAGAGAACGTAAGCTTTGCTCGCGTAATAGACGCTCATATAGGGGCCAGGAAGAAAGGCCGCGATCGACGCGACGTTGATGATCCCGCCGGCGCGCCGGGCTTGCATCGCGGGAAGGAAAATTCGGGTGAGGCGGGTCAGTGCCACGATATTGAGCTCGAGCATCTGCGTCGCGCGATCGAGCGGCTGATCCGCGAAAGGGCTCGCGAGGCCAAACCCCGCATTGTTGATCAACGTCGTAACCTCGAGCCCGAGCGCGCGTGTTTCTTCGGCGAGACGTTCGGCGCTCTCCTTGAGGGCCAGATCCGCGACGATGGGCTCGACGCGCACCCCATGCGCGCCCCGAAATTCCTCCGCGAGCGCCTCGAGCCTGTCCTTTCGGCGCGCCGTGATGACGACCGTCTCGCCTTCGGCGGCGAGAAGCCGCGCGAATTCAGCCCCGATGCCCGCGGAAGCGCCCGTGATGAGCGTTGCCGGTTTCATCTTGTCTCCCCGATTTTCGACGCGCCGAGGCGCGGCGCCCCGATGTCGCGACCGCAGAGCCCTTCGAATGCCGCAAGGGCGTGCTCCTCGGCAAGCTCGGGTGGCTGCCACGACCAGCCCGGCATCTGGTGCCGGAACCAGGTGAACTGGCGCCGCGCATAGCGGCGCGTGTCGGCCTTGGCGGCGTCGGCAGCCTCTTCGAGCCCCATCTCGCCGCGCAAATGTGAGAGAAGCCAAGGCACCCCATGGGCGCGCATCGCGGGAAGCGAAGGGTCGAGCCGGCGATCCGCGAGACAGCGTATTTCCTCGAGGGCGCCTTCCCCGAGCATCGCGTCGAAACGCCGGTCGATGCGATGGCGAAGCTCTTCGCGCGCGGGTTGAATGAAAAGCGAGACGCAGAGCTCCGGCACGAGAAGCGGGGGTGGACGCTGCCCCTCCTGCCACTCGAAAAGCGAGCGCCCGGTCGCCTCGAAAATCTCGAGCGCGCGGATGATCCGCTGGCGATCGCTTTGCCGAAGCTTTTCGGCAGCGAGAGGGTCGCTCGCCGCCAGCACGCGATGCAGCTCGGCCGAGCTACGCGTTTTTGCGTCTTCACGGATCTTCTCGCGCAGCGCCGCGGGGATTTGAGGCATTGCGGAGAGACCCTGCGTCAGGGCCTTGAAGTAAAGCCCAGTGCCGCCCGTGAGGATCGGGACAAGGCCGCGCGCGCGTGCTTGCGCGATCGCGCCCTCGGCATCGTTCAACCAGAGGCCGACCGACCAATTGCAGGCCGCATCGACATAGCCGAAGAGAAGATGCGACGCTTCGCGCTCGTCCTTCTCGCTGGGTCTGGCGGTGAGGATGCGAAGATCCCGGTAAACCTGCATCGAATCGCAATTGATCACGGCCCCGCCCACACGTCGCGCGAGCCGCATCGCGAGCGCCGACTTGCCCGACGCCGTCGGACCTGCGATCAAAATCGCGGAGCACGCACGAGCTTGGCTCGGTGCATCGGTGCGCACGAGGTTTTCGCTTGATCGGGTCAGCACAGCCGGGTCTTTCTTCGATCCCATTTTCTCATGGGAATGCATGAAGCCGGATACCGATAGCCGCGTCGACGCACGCAGGCAAAGCATGCCTCATGTCCTCGTCCTCGCCAGCGCCCGGCAAAACCCTGCTCTCGGCAACGAGGTTTTGCGCGCTTGTGCGCGGATTGTCGACCGCCAAGCGGTGGCAGCCTGGCTCGATGAGGGCATCGCGGCCGAGATCGCGTTGCCGATGCCGATCGATCACGCGGGCCTTCTTGCGCAAATCCGCGAGAGGCTCGGGGATGCGGCCATCGATCTTGCGATCGTGCCGGCGCTTGCGCGTCGCAAGCTTTTGCTCCTGGCCGACATGGATTCGACCATGATCGAACAGGAGTGCATCGACGAGCTCGCAGCGCGCATCGGCTTGCGCGAGGAGGTTTCGGCCATCACCGAACGCGCCATGCGCGGCGAGATCGCCTTCGAGCCTGCGTTGCGCGAGCGCGTCGCGCTTTTCGAGGGGCTGCCGATCGCCGTCATCCAGGAGGTTCTCTCGGGCATCACCTTGTCCCCCGGAGCGCACACGCTGGTGCGCACGATGCGCCAGCATGGTGCGCATTGCTGTCTCGTCTCCGGCGGCTTCACCTTGTTCACCGCAGTCATCGCCGAGAAGCTCGGCTTTGATGAGCACCGCGCCAATCGCCTCGGGTTGCGCCAGGGCCATCTCACGGGAACGATCGAGGAGCCCATTCTCGGGCGCGACGCCAAGCGCGACGCGCTCGTCGATCTGCGCGCCAGCCTGGGCATTTCCCGCGAGGACGTGCTTGCGGTCGGAGACGGCGCCAACGACCTCGCCATGCTGGCGGAAGCCGCATGGGGTGTCGCTTATCGTGCCAAGCCCGCTGTTGCGGCGGAGGCGGATTTTCGCATCGAGCACGCCGATCTGTCGGCGCTTCTTTATTTCCAGGGGTATCGGCGCGAGGAGTTTTGCGAATAGGCGAAGCGGCTTTGCGCCTCGAAAGCCTATGGCGTTCCAAGACCAGCCCCTTGACGCAAAAGTTTTTGTCCGACAAAACAAACACATTGGTTCTTATAAAGAACAAGGCACCGGATCAACGAGCGCTCGCCTGATTCAAAAGGAACCCCTCTCATGACGCGCCGCTTTTACACGCTCGATGTGTTCACGAGCGAGATTCTCGCCGGCAACCCGCTTGCAGTCGTGCTGGATTCTCAGGGCCTCGATGATCGGCGCATGCAGGCGATCGCCAAGGAGTTCAATCTTTCCGAAACCGTGTTCGTGAGCGAGGCGGCAAAGCCCGAGCATCGGGCGAGCCTGCGGATATTCACGCCGGGCCGGGAATTGCCTTTCGCCGGGCACCCGACCGTCGGGACGGCCGTGCTCCTCGCCATCCTCGATCGCGGCGGCAAGCCCGGCACGACCGCTTTCGAGCTCGAGGAAAAGGTCGGGGTCGTGCCCTGCGCGCTCGAGGTCTCGAGCGCCGAGCGAGGTCAAGCGGTTTTCACCATCCCGCAGCTTCCCGAGCGCGTCGGCGATCTGCCGGACAAATCCAAGCTCGCCAAAGGCCTCGGCATCGAGGCTCGCGATATCGGGTTTGGCGCGCACGAACCCGGCGTCTACTCGGCCGGCGTTCCCTTCGCTTGCGTGCCGCTGCGCAATCGCGATGCTGTCACCCGGGCACGACCACAAGGCGAAAGCTTCGATGCGGCTTTCGCGAATGCGGCAGTGAGCGACCCGAACGCCTATGTGTATTGCGCCGATCCGCTCGAGGCGGCGCATTCCTATCACGCTCGCATGTTCGCGCCCGCAATGGGAGTACGTGAAGATCCGGCGACGGGCTCCGCCGCCGCAGCCTTCGCGGGCGCGATCATGAAGAGCGACAAACCGCGCGATGGCGAGCATCGGTTCGTCATCGAGCAGGGGGATGCGATGGGACGTCCGTCGCGCATCGCCTTGATGCTCACCGTGGCCGGCGGGGAGTTGCGGGAGGCGAAGATCGGCGGGCAAGCCGTGATCGTGAGCGAAGGACGTTTGCGGGCGTGAGCGATTACTTTCCGCGACGCGGCTCTCCTCGGCTCGACCGCGGTCTCATCCGGTGACGGACGTTAGGATCATCCCGGTCGTGCGGATCGAGGCGCTTTTCGAACAGCGCGAATGGGAGTTCGCGCGCGATCATGCCCATGAGATCAAGGCACATTGGGAGGCGTTCAAGAAACGCAGCCCCACGCTCTTCGATGGGCGCGTGCTCTTGCAATATGAGCGCCACCTCGAGGACGGCGTCTTTCGTGCGCGCTATCTCGCCACGAATTATTCGGCCTTTTTGGCCTGGCGGGATTTCGGCTGGCCCGACAAGGACATCGTCAACGGCTTCTCCATGGCGGCGCTGCGCGCCAAGGACGGCGCCTTCCTTCTCGGCGAGATGGCGGGCCACACGGCCAACCCGGGCAAGGTGTACTTCGCTGCCGGCACGCCCGATCCAGACGACATCACGCCGAGCGGAGAAGTCGATCTTCTGGCCAATCTCATGCGGGAGCTCGAGGAGGAGACGGGGCTGAAGCCGAGCGAGGTGAGCGTGGGAGAAGGCTGGACCGCCGTGTTCGAAGGCCAGCGCATCGCCTTCATGCGCCCCGTCACGATCGACATGGAGGCGAAAGCGGCGCGCGCTCTCATCTTGTCTCGCCTCGCCAAACAGGCCCATCCGGAACTCGCCGATATTCACATCGTCCGGTCGAGAAGCGAAATCGACGAGGCGAGAATGCCACTCTTCGCCCGCGCCTATCTCGAGCACGCGCTCGGGCGCTGAGCGCTGTGCCGCCCACGAGGCGCGACCGAGAACTTCGATCAGCGCAAGAACGGATTGGTGCGCTTCTCCTCGCCGATATTGCCCCCGGGCCCGTGCCCGCAAAGAAAGGCAAAATCATCACCGAGGGGGAGAAGCTTCGTCTTTATGGAAGAAATGAGCGTCGCGTGATCGCCGCCCGCGATGTCGCTTCGTCCGACCGATCCCCGAAACAGCACGTCGCCTACGATCGCGAGCTTGCGCCCTGGCGAGACGAAAACCACGCTTCCGGGCGAATGGCCGGGGCAATGCAACACGTTGAAGTTCTCGCCCCCGATGCTGACCGTATCGCCCTCCTCCAGCCATCGGTCGGGCGTGATCGGGCGCGCGCCCGGCATTCCGTACGAATTTCCCGTCTCGGGAAGGCGTTCGAGCAGGAATCCGTCCGCCTGATGCGGACCTTCGACCGGAACGCCGAGCTCGGCCGCAAGCTCGGCCGCTCCGCCAGCGTGATCGATATGGCCGTGGGTGAGAAGGATCTTCTCGACGCTCACGCCGGCCTTGGCGATGGCATCACGGATGCGCGGCAAATCACCGCCCGGATCGATCACCACGCCCTTCATCGTCTCGTCGTTCCAGACGAGGCTGCAATTCTGATCGAAGAGCGTGACGGGGATGATACCGATTTTGAGATTGGGCATGGGGGCTGTCCGTGGTGACATCGCCAGCGGCGAGGCCGGGATGAACGCTCGACCCCTGCTTAAGGCCCAGACAGCGAGTTTGTGCAAGCCTTTCGGCAATCGCGCGCATTCGAGACTTTCAACGTCTCGAAACCGGCGCTCCGTATCATGGGGCAGGCGCTGATGCGCGACGATGACCGGCGAGAGGCGCCGCAAATTGCGTGACGCGGAACTGAGCCCATACGGGATTGCTGGGCGAGGTGGTGCACAAACGCGGCTTAGCCCGCATTCTCGCCGGCAGCTTCAGTCAGAACGTGTAGCCGAGCCGGACCCCCACGATCGTCACGCCCTGGTTCTCACCGCAACTCGATAATGTCCCGCTACCGTTCGAGATGTGGTCGAAGGTCAGCATGGCGCTCCAATTATCCGTAAGCCTGTAACCGATGTCTGAACCCACATGATAAATCACGCGACAGCCGCCGAGCTTGTTTCGGTTTGGATCCGTCACGTTGCCTGTCTCGCCATTATGGATGGCGCCGCCCAAGGACAGGTCGACGAAGACGCGTTCGTAAGCCGCGGTCCAGATCGGACCGACATACGCATAGCTCGTGCCGCCGCCGACACTGCCAGTGGCGCCGATCTGCAGGCGCGGAATGAGAATATCGGCCCAACTTTCGACCTTCAGGAATTTGGGAAAAAGGACTTCGCCGTTGAGGTTCAGCTCGCCTCGCTCAGGACCCCAGGTGGAGCCGAAGACGCCCGCCCTGAACTCGAATCCGGCAAGCGCGGAGGCGGTTTGGCCGAAATCCGGCGGCGGTGACGCGTGCAAATCGGCCGCGAAACCCAAGCCCTCGGAGTTGGCGAGAAAGCCCAGCGTGAGGAGCCAGACCCAGGCAAACCGGGCCAGGGAGGCACCAGTGGGGGCCATTCTTAGCGAACTGAATCTGGACGTGACGTGTTCGGAAGCGCGATTGAAGATCGCCAAGTATCGAGTCTCCCCAGCAGACGAAGACCTCAAGGACGGTCTTCATTTAAATGCACAGCCGACTCTAATTCCGAATTAGCCAACGCACGGGGCGCGGCGCAATGCGCTCAGCGCCGAACGCGACTCACGTTATCGTGAGCTACTGGATTGATGCTCGATACGCGAGGAGGCGGCGAGAGCGATCGCTGGCGTTTTCCACAACTTTGCTTCGCGCCCCTGTCTCAACGATTTGAGAGGCGGGTGAGGAGAAACAGTCGGGAGCGAAAATGCTCGACCTTCCGGATCGGCATTCGGCAGATCCGGCTCGCGCTCGCGCGGAAATCAAACCGCTGCTTCGACGCTCAACACTTTTCCGGCGGCCCTGACCACCTTTACCCGCGCTCCTGCCGGCAAATCCGGCCCGGTGGCGAGCCAGATCGCATCGTCGAAGCGAACCTTGCCTTCGCCTGCGACGATCGGCTGGTCGAGCGTGGTGACCCGTCCGACGAGCGCATGCGCCCGCTGGTTGAGATAGGCCACCGTCGCCTCGTCATCGCCCTGGCGACGGGTGAGGTGCTTGCCCACGAAGACGAGCGCGATGGCGAGCGCCGCGAACAAAAGCCCATTGGCCTCCCAGGGCAAAGGCTTGATGAAATTTCCCATCCCGACGAGGAGCGCCGCAAGCCCGAGCCAGATCAGGAAGAAGCCCGGCGCGGCAATCTCGAGCGCCATCAGAATGACGCCGCCGATCGCCCAGCTCCAAGGCGAACCGAGATCGAGAAATTCCATGCCTCAACCTCCGCCCGAATTGCTGCCCGAGCTCACCGACGGCACCGTCATGCTCCCGATGCGGGCCGAGCCGCCCGTGACGCCGTCCGCGCCAAAAACGGCCTTGGCGATCTCGCCGATGCCGGCAACCGAGCCGCCGAGCGAGGCGGCCTCGATCGGGATGACGATCACCTTCTGGTTGGGCGCGGCGGCGAGCGCCTGCAACACGCGCGTATATTTCTCGGCGATGAGGTAATTGGCGGCGGCGAGATTGCCGCGCGCGATCGCTTCGGAGACGGCGCTGGTCGCGGCCGCCTCGGCGGCGGCCGAGCGCTCGCGCGCTTCGGCATCTCGGAAGGCCGCTTCCTTGCGGCCCTCGGCCGAAAGAATGGCGGCCTGCTTCAAACCCTCGGCGCGCAAAATTTCCGCTTGGCGCGCACCTTCCGCCTCCAAGATGGCGGCGCGCTTCTCGCGTTCGGCCTTCATCTGGCGGCCCATCGATTCGACGAGATCGGCGGGCGGCAAGATGTCCTTGATCTCGATGCGGTTGATCTTCAAGCCCCAGGGAGAAGCCGCCGAATCCACGACGGTCAGCAACCGTTCGTTGATGGCATCCCTGTGCGACAAAAGCTGATCGAGATCCATCGACCCCATCACGGTGCGGATATTGGTGGTGACGATATTGAGCAGGGCCGTCGCGAGATTGGCCACCTCGTAGGACGCGCGCGCCGCATCGATGATCTGGAAGAAGGTCACACCGTCGACCTTCACCGAAGCATTATCCTTGGTGATCACTTCTTGCGAAGGTACGTCGAGCACCTGCTCCATCATGTTCACCTTGTTCCCGATCGTGTCGAGATAGGGAACGATGAGGCCAAGGCCCGGCTGGAGCGTGAAAGTGTAGCGGCGGAAGCGTTCGACGGTGTAATTATACCCTTGCGGCACGGTACGGATGCCCGAAAGCAGAGTCAGTATGGCGAACACCACGATGACGATCACGAAGATACCAAAAGCGCTGATCGGCATCGAAGCCTCCCCTCTTTGGTTAATGACGCGGCCGAGCGGCCCGAATAGGTGATGAGGCCAATACGGGTGTCAAGGCGAAACGATTGGAGCGGTTAAGGCCGGCCATCGCAAAATGAAGGCCGGAACGAGCAGCCGACGCAAATGCGCGAGACTGAAAGGTGGTTGTGATGCGAATTATCGATCATGAGCACGACGCTTGCGAGGAATGGCGCGAAGGCGTGACGACCCGTATGCGCGCTTCCGCCAGCATCGGCACGGTGCAGCTTTGCCTTTTCGAGCAATGGTGCACGCCCGGCCACGGGGCGCCGACGCATCTGCATGCGGTGGAGGAGGTGCTGACGGTACTCGATGGCCAGGCCGAAATCTGGGTGGAAGACGAGAAAGCGACCGTTGCAGCCAATCAATCGGTCGTTATACCGGCGGGCCGGCGGCACGGCTTTCGCAACGTCGGCGACAAGGTGCTGCACGTCCAGGCGGCGCTCGCCGCCTCGAGCTTCGAGGCTTCTTTCGACGATCCGCGCGAGGTATCACGCCGCTGGCTCGCGCCGATGAGGTCGGGTGCCGGATAGAGTTGCAGCCTCGACAGGCTCGCGAACCCGTCTGAATTCCCCCCGAACGGCTGCGAAAGTGGGATGGTGGCGGCACGGTGTGCCATCGGGACGTCAAACCTCTGACCTGCGGAAGGAGCCTCGATCTTGGCGGTGATCAGCAAGCGTGAAATCCTCGTGGAATGGGGTCATTGCGATCCTGCCGGCATCGTCTTCAATCCGCGCTTCTTCGAGTGGTTCGATGCCGCGACCGCGGGGCTCTTCGCTCATGTGGGCCTGCCGAAGCCGCGACTCATCGAGCGCTTCGGCATCGTCGGGATCCCGCTCGTCGAGACGCAGGCGAAATTCATCCATCCGTCGCGTTTCGGCGAGACGATCACGATCGAAAGCTCGATCGTAAACTTCAAGCGTTCGAGCTTCGATGTCGTGCACAAGCTCTTCAATCAAGGCTCGCTCGCAACCGAAGGTCGCGAGACCCGCGTCTGGGCCGGACGACATCCCGATGATCCGACGCGGATGAAATCGCAAGCGATACCCGAGGAGGTGATCGCTCTTTTCAGGGGAGAGTGAGGTGCTTGCGTTTGGGCGAGTGCCGATGCCTTCCCTTCGCTACGCGTCGCCAGCGTTGGCGTGTCATGCACGCCGAGTGCGCGCACGACGAAGGAGCCATTCATCGTTGCGACAAGTTCTCGCTGCTCCGTCATTGCCGGAGGCGTCCCTGCGCATAACCGAGCCAATTTCGTCCTGACCGGGCACCGGCACCGTCACAATCCCTCGAACAATGCGGTCGAGAGGTAGCGCTCGGCGAAGGAGGGGATGACGATCACGATGTTCTTTCCCTCCATCCCCGGTCGCGCGCCGATCTGAAGCGCGGCGGCGACCGCTGCGCCTGCCGAAATGCCGCAAGGAATCCCCTCGAGCCGCGCCATTTCACGGGCCGTGTCGAAGGAAGGCTGGTTGCCGATCTTCACGACCTCGTCGATGACGGTACGATCGAGAATCGACGGGATGAAATTCGCCCCGATGCCTTGAATCTTGTGCGGGCCGGCCTTGCCGCCCGAAAGCAGCGGGGAATCCTCCGGCTCGACCGCGATGATCCGAAGCGAAGGCCGCCGCGGCTTCAACACCTGGCCGACGCCCGTGATCGTCCCGCCCGTGCCGACACCGGCGACGAACACATCGATCTCGCCTTGCGCGTCGTTCCAGATCTCCTCGGCCGTGGTGCGCCGATGGATTTCCGGATTCGCCGGATTGTCGAATTGGCCAGGGATCACCGCGCCTGGGATTTCGTTTCGGAGTTCCTCGGCCTTGTCGAGCGCGCCCTTCATGCCGAGCGATCCCGGCGTGAGCACGAGCTCGGCGCCGAGCAGCGCGAGCATCTTGCGGCGCTCGACCGACATGGTCTCGGGCATGGTGAGGATCAGGCGATAACCGCGCGCCGCGGCAACGAATGCGAGCGCGATTCCGGTGTTGCCGGAGGTGGGCTCGATGAGCGTGCCGCCAGGTTTCACCTTCCCGTCGCGCTCGAGCGCGTCGATCATGGCGACGCCGATGCGATCCTTCACGCTCGCGATCGGGTTGAAGAATTCGAGTTTCGCGAGGAGATTGGCCTTTAGACCCTTGGCTGCAGCGAGCCGTTTGAGCCGCACGATGGGCGTGTCCCCGATCGTGGCCGTGATATCCTCGAAGATGCGACCGCGCCCAGGCTGATGGGCGCTGGCGCTCCCTTTAGGTTTCATCATCTCGTTCATCATTAACCTTTCCTCGGCCGGAACCGCTGGTGGAAGGTTCCGTTCATGCTCACTATGCACGGATGTGATACCTCGACAGGTGAGGTCGCGCGACTTTTCTTTGCGCCGGTCCGGGATTATCTCTGAGAGGCCAAAGAGGCGGCACGGCCAAAAATTCTCGTGACCGAGCGCGAGAAGCCTCTCGATACCAGGGAAGGAACGCCATCATGGACGTGATCGGGACGTTGAACGCCGCGCAAGGGCCCGGAGCCTTCGGCTTCGAGAAGCTCAAACGCGTCCATGCCAATCTCGACGCGCCGGTTCTCGTGGAGGAGGCGCTCAAAAGGGGCGAAGCCCGGCTTGCGCATGGCGGCGCTCTCCTCGCCGATACGGGCATCCACACGGGTCGCTCGCCGAAAGACAAATTCATCGTCAAGGACGAGGCGACCGAGGGCGAGATCTGGTGGGCCAACAACGGTGCGATCACACAGGCGCAATTCGAGGCTCTGCGCGGCGATTTCATCGCGCATGCCCGTGGCCGCGAGCTTTTCGTGCAAGATCTTTACGGAGGCGCCGATGCGACGCACCGGGTGCGCGTGCGCGTCTTCACCGAATACGCCTGGCATTCCCTTTTCATTCGCAACTTGTTGATACGCCCCGATTCGGGCGAGCTCTCGACCTTCTTGCCGGACCTCACCATCGTCGATCTGCCCTCCTTCAAGGCGGACAAGGAACGCCACGGCGCACGAAGCGAGACGATCATCGCTTGCGATTTCGCGCGCGGCATCGTGCTCATCGGCGGCACGAGCTATGCGGGCGAGATGAAGAAATCGGTCTTCACCTATCTCAACTACATCCTGCCGGCCAAGGGCGTGATGCCGATGCATTGCTCGGCAAATTGCGGGCCGGCCGGCGACGTCGCGGTCTTTTTCGGCCTTTCGGGCACCGGAAAGACGACACTTTCGGCGGATGCCTCGCGCATTCTTCTCGGCGATGACGAGCATGGCTGGTCGTCGAGGGGTGTGTTCAATTTCGAAGGCGGCTGCTACGCCAAGACCATTCGCTTGTCGCGGGAAGCTGAGCCCGAGATCTACGCCACGACTTCGCGCTTCGGCACGGTGCTCGAGAATGTCATCGTCGACCCGGTGACGCGCCTGCCCGATTTCGACGACGGTTCGAAGACCGAGAACACGCGCGCCGCTTATCCACTCGAGTTCATCGCCAATGCGAGCCCAACCGGGCGGGCGGGCACGCCGAAGAACATCGTGATGCTCACTTGCGACGCTTTCGGGGTCTTGCCCCCGATCGCCAAGCTGACCCCGGCTGAAGCGATGTATCACTTCCTTTCGGGCTACACCGCCAAGGTCGCGGGTACCGAAAAGGGCGTGAAGGATCCGGAGGCCACCTTCTCGACCTGCTTCGGCGCACCTTTCATGCCGCGCCATCCTTCGGTTTACGGAAATTTGCTGCGCGACCTCATCGCCAAGCACCATGTCGATTGCTGGCTCGTGAACACGGGCTGGACCGGGGGGAAATACGGCGAGGGCCGGCGCATGCCGATCCGCGTGACGCGAAGACTGCTCGCGGCAGCGCTCGACGGCTCCCTGGCGCGGGCCGATTTCCGGCGCGACCCTTATTTCGGCTTCGCCGTGCCCTCCTCGGTGCCCGGCGTCGAGCCGCACATCCTTTATCCGGTGAAGACTTGGGCCAACAAGCCCGAGTTCGACAAGACGGCGCGCCGATTGATCGCCATGTTCCGCGAGAACTTCAAACGCTTCGAGGCGCATGTGGACGAAAGCGTGAAAGCCGCCGCACCGGCAGCGTTGATCGCGGCATAAGCCTCATTCGCAAATGCCATCGCAGAGGCGCGTGAGCATCGCGGGCTTTCCGGCCGAGCGGTGAGGAGCGCGAGGATGTGGCGCGCCACTTCGCCGGCTTCCTCGAGCTTAGTTCCAAAGCGGCATTCGAGCGTTAACAAGAAGCGCTCGGGACGAATCAGCCATTTGTCTATCGAGAAGATGTGATCCTGGTCTTCGTCCGGGGTGACTGATACACGCGTCCACCTTGGCGCCCCCGCTTGCGGCGCTAATTTGCGTTTGAGTAAATCCATCCTCGACGGATCGTAGACTCGGCTTTTGAGTAGCCTCGACCCTGCGGAGATTCATGGAGCGTTTGCCCCAAACTCCGCGCATGAATGGACCGCCCCGTTGGATGGGGGCAGATGGAATTGACGGGTCCAAGTCTGGAGCGGTCATGTATCCGGCCTGGTGAACGCGGTTCACGAGCGCTGGCCACTGGGTATCGCGGTTCCAAACATTCCAGCACCTGCGCCTTGCGTATGACGCTGTCGGAGCGTCCCGATCGCTCTCTCTTTCACGCCCCCGCATTACCGAGGCAATTCCATCGCAAGAAACGGGAGGTGCCGGCTCCCCGACCAAGCTAGTCACGCGACATCCCTTCGCGAAAAGGAACGCCATGCTCACTCTTCACGACTATCTGCCGTCGCTCAATGGCTGGAAGATCCGGGTCCTCCTTGGGAAACTCGGGATTCCCTACCAGACAAAACCGGTTGCGATCTTCGGCGGCGAAAATCGAACCGAGGAGTTCTTGGCGAAAAACCCCGTGGGTGCCATTCCGGTGCTGGAGCTGGAAGACGGACGCGCCTTGGCGGAATCGAATGCGATCCTGACCTATTTGGCCGAGGGGACGCCGTTCTTACCCGAGGACCGATATTTGCGCGCCAAAGTGATGCAGTGGCTGTTCTTTGAACAGTACTACGTCGAGCCCGCGATTGGGACGTTGCGCTTCTGGACCTTGACCGGCCGGCTCGAGCGCAATGCCGGAGGCATGATTGATGCTCGCCGGGAGACGGGCGCGCGGGCGCTGGCTGCGATGGAGCGAGTGCTGAAGATCAGCCCCTTCCTGGTCGGCGAGAGCTTCACGATCGCCGACATTGCGCTCTATGCCTATACGCATCGCGCCGAGGATTGCGGCTTTTCCTTCAAGAATTATCCCGCCTTCGCTGCTTGGCGCGAGCGTGTGTCGACCGAGATCGGGCCGAGCTATCCAGTGCCTCTCTATGGGATCGAGGCGCAGCTCGCGTAAAGGGCGTTTCTGAAGATTGGGCGTGCGGGCGATTATGCGAGGCGATCCATGAGCCGGCGCAAGAAATCCTCGCACAGCCTCACTTGTGCGATATCGATGAATTCGTCGGGCTTATGGGCTTGGCCGATGTCGCCCGGCCCGCAGACGACGGTCGGAATGCCAGCCTCCTGAAAAAGGCCGGCCTCGGTGCCGAACCCCACCTTGGAGGTTCGCTCAGCGCCGGTGAGCTCCTTCGCGAGCCGGACAATCTGCGAGTCCTCGTCATTGGAGAAGCTCGGAAAGTCGGCGCCGGTTTCCCAGGTAAATCCTGCCTCGGGAGCGACAGAACGCATCTCGGGGAGAATATCGCGCTCGACGAATGCCTTGCCTTCGTCAAGCAAGATCGACGTATCTTGGCCGGGCAAATAGCGGATATCGACATCGAATTTGCAATGCCCGGCGACGATGTTGCTCGTCGTGCCGCCCTTAATCGTGGATGTCTGAATTGTGGCGTGGCTCGGTGTCTCGAAAGATTTGTCGTGAGGGCCTTCCACGCGCAGCCGTCGCCCGACCTGCTTGAAGAACGCGATCACCTCCGCCGCCGCCTCGATCGCGTTGACGCCGAGATGCGGGACGCCGGTATGGGCCTCCAGGCCACGAACCCTCACACGCGTCGTGCGCCTGCCCTTGTGCGCACAAACGATCCCCATCGCGGTCGGTTCGCCGACTATGCAGCCGAGCGGACGAAAGTTGCGCGTGGCCAGATCGGCAATAAGCCGCCTGACACCGATGCAGCCGATCTCCTCGTCGTACGAGAGAGCGAGATGGATCGGCGTCTTGAGGCCGCGCGCCAAGAATTCCGGTACGAGCGCGAGCGCAATCGCGGAGAAACTTTTCATGTCGCAAGTGCCGCGCCCGAAGAGTCGCTCGCCGCGGCGCACAAGCTTGAAGGGATCAGTTGACCAGGACTGATCGTCGACCGGCACGGTGTCGGTGTGCCCTGACAGAATGAAACCGGGCTGGTCGGAGGGGCCCAGGGTTGCGAAGAGATTGGCCTTTGTGCCGGTGTCATCGAATGTCAGAATGGAAGGCACGCCTTGCTGGGCCAATTCGTCGCGCACGAAAAGAATCAGCGGCAGGTTGGACTTGTGGCTGGTCGTATCGAAACCGACGAACCGCTCGATCATTGCGAGGCTTGCCGCGCTGGGCTTGGACATCATCAGGGTCCCTAGTGCTTCGCCTCACTCTGTCGCGCCATCACAAAGGCGGCCCCGATCACCAGTGCCGCGCCGGCTAGTTGCGGCGAGTTGAGGCGTTCGCCTAGGAAAATGTAGGCACCAATGCCGGTGAACACCGAGACCGCGGGAAAGAGCGCCGCCGCCGGCCCTGCCTCGACATGCGAGAGGCCGTAGTTGAATAAAATTGTGGCAACTCCGTGCAGCAAGATGCCCGAAACTGCGATTGCGGGCAGCGGCGCCGCCCTCCACACGAGCTCCCAGCTTTGCACCGGCCAGATCATCAGCGCCACGGCGATGATCACCAGGCCGGCGGTGTGGCTCGCGGCGGCCATCGCGAGCGGATGGGCATTGATGGCCAGGGCACGGCTCGCCACGGTGTCCAACGCTGCCGCTAATACACCCAGTAAAATCAAGACCACCCCAACGACCGGCGCGGTGCGATCCGGCGCGGCGCCGGTGATCAAGATTACGCCTAACGTTCCAAGAGCCACTGAAAGGAGCGTGCTCGCCTTCGGCCGCTCGCGCAGCAGAGGCCAGGCGAGCAGCACAACGAGCACGCTCTCAAACGCAAACAGCAGGCTTTCGACATTTGCCGGCGTGATCGCCAGGCCGGCGAAGGCGAAAAGATAGACCAGCCCGGGTTGTAGAAAGCCGGGTAGGGCCAAGCGCAGCGCCGTGCGTCGCGGCGGCAGGCGGCCGGTCAGGGCGGCAGCGGGCCAAATCACCGTCGCGCTTGCTAGAAGCTGCAGGAATACCAGCGCCTGAGGCGGCACGTTTTGAACCAGATGCTTGGTCAGCAATGTGGCCACGCTGACACATAGGCACGCTCCAATGATACCGGCATAGCCCAGGTGAAGTCGCGAGACATGCAAGGGGGTACGTATCTTGGTCAATAATTGATCCAAAGCACGATCCTTTTTACGGCCAAGTGCCGGCATAATTGGCTTGGTCAGAACGGATGAGTGTGCGCGCTCAAGGCGGTTCAATGATCGGGTCTATATTAGCGTAAGTGACGCGCGCTGCCACGAACCTCGCACGCGCCCTTGAATCTAACACCTCGATTCTTGCGCTCAAATCCCCAGATGGGGACGCGACCTGGCGAAAGCGAAGAGCTAGTGGTCAAGAATGAACGGTGAAAAGTGAGAGAGTGTTGGACACCTCCTTTGTCACGGCTTCCTAAATACCCAGATAAGCCCTGCGTACCTCAGGATTGTCGCGAAGCTCGCCGGCTCGGCCCGAAAGTATCACCCTTCCGGTCTGCAGGATGAAACCGCGATCGGCGATCTCGAGGCTTTCGGACAGCCGCTGCTCGACGAGGAGCACGGTCAGGCCTGATCGGCGCGTCGCGAGGATGGCTTCGAACACCTCGTCGACGAGCTTGGGCGCGATGCCTTGCGAAGGCTCGTCGAGCATCAAGAGCTTTGGACGAGTCATCAGCGCGCGAGCGATGGCGAGCATCTGCTGCTCGCCTCCCGAAAGGGTCTCGGCGCGCTGCTCGAGGCGCTCGCGCAAGCGCGGAAAGAGCGCGAAGACACGCTCGATCGGCGCCTCGCGATCAGCCTCGCGTCGGAACAGATAGCTGCCGAGGCGTAGATTGTCGGCGACCGAGAGGCGCGGGAAGAGGCGCCGGTTCTCCGGCACGAACGCGATGCCACGCGCCGTGACGAGATGCGCCGCGAGGCCGTCGACACGCTCGCCCTGAAACATCACCATGCCGGAGCGCGGCCGCTCCATCCCGGCGATCGATTTCAACAAGGTGGATTTGCCGGCGCCATTCGCGCCCGCCACCACGACGATCTCGCCTTGGGCCACATCGATCGAAGCCGCATCGAGCGCGACGAGGCCCTGATAGGTCGTGGTGATTGACGAAACTTCAAGCAGCACGGTGACGCGCCCCGAGATAGGCCTCGATCACGCGCTCGTCGCGCACGAGCTCGGCCGGCAGGCCTTGAGCCAAAACCTTGCCGAGATCGAGCACCACGGCGCGATCGACGAGCGGCATCACCACCTCCATGACATGCTCGACCATGACAATGGTGATGCCGCGCTCACGGATGCGACGGACAAGCTCGACTCCCTCGCGCGCTTCCGATGGCGTAAGACCGGCGAGCGCCTCGTCGAGAAGCAGGAGCTTGGGGTGCGTCGCGAGAGCGCGCGCGATCTCAAGCCTGCGCTTCTCGGGCGGGGTGAGCGCGACGGCCGGCGCATTGGCGCGACCGATGAGCCCTGTGAGCTCGAGCGTTTCGAGCGCTTTCAGCCGCGCCTCGCGCGCGCCTGCATGACGCATCAAGGCGCCGACGACGACATTCTCGACGACCGACATCGAGTCGAAGCTGCGCACCACCTGGAAGGTGCGGGCGATGCCGAGCGCGCAACGGGCGGGCGCGGAAAGCCGCGTGATCTCTTCACCGGCGAAAACGATGCTGCCCGAGCTCGGCGGATAAAGTCCGGCGATGAGGTTGAAGAGCGTCGATTTTCCCGCACCGTTCGGGCCGATGAGGCCGAGGATCTCACCCTCGTCGACCACGAGCGACACATCGGCGTTGGCAACGAGGCCGCCGAAACGGCGGGTCACGTTGCGCACCTCGAGAAGACGCGCGCTCACGGGTTTGCTCGCGCTTCTGGATTTGCCCGCGCTTGCGGCGTCGCCCTCGCTTTGCGCGTCCGGCCGAAGAGGCTCGTCAGGCCCTCGGGCCGCGCGAGCGCGATCACCATGATGAGGACGCCATATATGATGAGGTCGAGCCCGTTTCCCGATCCGCCGAAATAGCTCCGCGTGAGCTCGGTCAAGGGTATGAGCACGAGCGCGCCGAGCGCCGGACCCCAGAGCGTGCCGATGCCGCCGAGCACGGCGGGCAGCGCGATGAGGAGCGACAATTGAAACCCCATCACGCTGTCGGGATCGATGTAGGAAACGAAAGCCGCATAGAAGCTTCCTCCGATCGCGGTGAAGAAGGCCGAGAGCGCGGCCGCCGCCATCTTCGATCGGAACACAACGACGCCGAGGCTTTCGGCGGCTTCGGCATTGTCCTTCACGGCGCGCCACCAATAGCCCCATCTCGAATCCTCTATCAGGAAGGTCACGAGCCAGGTGAGGAGCGCAAAACCGAGCGCAAAATAGACGTAGGGGAGCTTGTCGCGCGCGAATTGCAGATGCGCCCAGCTATCGGGCCCGTAAGGGATCTGGATGCCCTGCGCGCCGCCGGCGAAATCCCAGTTGAGCATGAGCAGGAGCCCGGTCTCGGCAACCACGATCGTGGCGATCGTGAAGTAATGTCCGCGAAGGCGAAAGAACGGATAGCCGAGCGCAAGCGCGACAAGGGCGGCGAACACGCCGCCGATGAGCATGCCGAGCCAGGGCGTGAGGCCAGCATGCACGAAGAGCAAGGTCGAAACGTAGGCGCCGATGCCGAAATAGATGGCGTGACCGAGCGAGATCTGACCGCAATAGCCGCCGAGAATGTTCCAGCTCTGCGAGAGCGCCGCATACATCAAGGTGAGGACGATGATGTTTTGCAGATAGACATCGTGGATGACGAGCGGCAACAGCGCGATCGCAACGGTCGTGAGCGCCGCGACGGCAAGCTTTCGATGTCGGCGCCTTGCGAAGCTGCCGAGCGATGCATCGTGATCGATACGTTCGCGTTCGCGGCCTCCCGCTTCGGCGCGAGGCGCGACGGCGGACGAGTCTCGGCCGGGAAGCTCTTGCGACGCCATTCCTCAGAGGTTTCCAAAAAGGCCGCGCGGGCGCATGAAGACCACGACCAGATAGACCGCATAGATGCCGATCGCCTTCATCGAAGGTGAAAGCACGGTCGCCGAGATCGCCTCGACAAGGCCGACGAGAAGACCCGCGGCGAGCGCGCCGAAGATCGAGCCGAAGCCGCCGAGCGCGACCGTCACATAGGCGATGAGCGCGAAAGAGGAACCGACATCGGGGTGGATGTAAAAGAAGATCGCCATCACCGAACCCGCGATGCCGACGAGCGCGGCGCCGAGCCCCCAGCCGAGCGCAAACACCCGATTCTTGTCGATGCCCACGAGCGCGACGGCGCCCGCATCCTCGCGCGTGGCCTCGAGCGCACGGCCGAAATCGGTGCGCCGGATGACGAAGAAAAGCGCGACGAAGCTCAAGCACGAGAGGACCGCTCCGAAGAGCTGGGGAACCGGCAGGAAGATGCCCGCAAGATCAAGAGTGTGCCCCGCGAGCCAGCTCGTCTGGATGCTGCGGTAATCGGGGGTGAAAAAATGCTGGGCGAGGCCGCGGATGGTGATACCGAGGCCGAATGTCGCGAAGACCTGCACCATGCCGATATTGGCCTTGGCCCGCATGGCGTAGCGGATGACGGCGAGGTAGACGAAGGCGCCGAGCACGAACATCGCGCCGACCACGATGGGCGTGGCGAGCACCGGATCGAGCGCGGTCGCGGCAAAGATGCCGAAGGTCGCATACATGGCGAGCATGAGAAATTCGCCATGGGCGAAGTTCACCACGTCCATGAGGCCGAAGATGAGCGAGAGGCCGGCAGCGATGAGCGCGTAGATGAGCCCCATCAAAAGGCCGCTCGCCAGGATTTGGGCGAGACTCTGAAGCGTCACGAGACGAACGCCCCGCGTGCGGCTTTCGGGCGCTTCGCCAGGCCGCCGGCCATGCGGGCGCTCGGCCTCACGTGTTCATCGGCCATTTCGCCTCGGCGATCGCCGCCGATTGCGGGAAGATCGTGACGAACTTTCCACCCACCCATTGCAGGAGCACCGGGTCGGCGTCGAGGTTTTGCCCGTCGGGACCGAACTTCACCCGTTTCCACGGCATGATGGTGCGCTCTCCCGGGATGTCGGTCGCGGCGAGCGCTTCTCGGATCTTCTCGCCATCGGTCGATTTCGCCCGATCGATGCCATCGGCGAGAATGAGAAGTCCCATGAATTCGCGCGAGGTGAGATCGTTGAGGTCCTTGCCGGATCGCGCCTTGAACAGCTCGTTGATCTTGCCGACCGAGGGCCGTTTTGCGGCGAGATCGAGCGAGAAGCTCGCCCGGCTGATCACCCCTTCGATTTTGTCGCCCACCGCGTCATAGAGGGCCTTCTCGGAGAAGCCCGCGTCCTGCGCCACCATGGCCTTGGGCCGGTAGCCGAGCTCGCCCATCGTCTTGACGAGCAAAATGCCGTCCGTGGTGTAGCTCGAGGGCATGAGCACATCCGCGTCCGCGGACTTCAATTGTTGAACTTCCGCGGTCAGGGATGGCGAGTTCGCGCGGTATTTGATGTTGGTCACGATCTTGTAGCCGCGTTCTTCGGCGAGCTTTTGTTGGGCGTTCGCCGAATCCGTGCCGAAGATCGTGTCCTCGTGGAATAGCGCGAGCGTCTCGATCTTGTGGCCCTTCTGTCTCAACGCGTCGAAGAAGTCGAACATCGCCTTCGAGAACATCTCGTCATGGGCGCCGGCGCGGAAATAGAATTTCAAGCCTTGCCGATGGAGGCTCGGCGAGGAATTATCCGCCGAGATGAACGGGACCTGATAGCGTTCGGCGGTTTGGCTGATGGTGACGGCGACGGCGCTCTGGTAGGAACCGATGAGGGCCGCGACCTTTTCGCGAGTGATCAGCCGCTCGGCCTCGGCGCGCCCCTTTTGCGGGTCGCCCTGGTGATCGGCGACGATGACGCGCACCTTGGCGCCTCCAAGTCCAGGAAGCCCGGCGGTCTTGGCGAGCGGCAGATCGAGGTCGTGCACGTTGTTGATGACGTCGAGCGCCGTGTCGAAGGCATGCTGCGCATCGACCCCGACTTGCGCGCTCGCGCCCGACATCTGGTAAACGGCGCCGATCAGAACCTCGGCTGGCTGTTGCGCGTGAAGCCCGGTAGTGCCGAGCACGGCGGCGGTCGAGGCGCCGCCCAGGATGATCTCTCTGCGGTTCATGTCGTCACCTCTTTCGCATCGCGAGCAATGCAATGTTTCGGCCAATGAGCGGCGTCGCGCAAGGTCGTGACCCCTCCCGATGGTGGGCCGCGCCGCACGCGCTTGCGATGTTCAAAGCGCCGCGAGCCTGCTGTTACGAATATCGGTCACGATCATCCTTCCGGGCGCGTGGGTGATCGCGAAAGGCGGTCTCACCGCCTGGATGACGGCCTGGGGCGTGACGCCACAGGCCCAGAACACGGGCAGCTCGTCATCGGCGATCGGCACCGCCTCGCCGTAATCGGGCTTGGCGATGTCTTCGATGCCGATGAGTTGAGGCAAGCCGATATGCACCGGCGCGCCATGCACGGCAGGAAAGCGCGTCGTGATTTGGACGGCCCGAATGGCATCGGCCGGCCGGAAAGGTCGCATCGACACCACCATCGGCCCTTGGAACGCGCCCGCGCGCACGCAAGCGATGTTGGTGCGATACATCGGCACGGTGGTCGATCGATCGATGTGGCGAACCGAAAGCCCATCCTCGATAAGCGCCTCCTCGAAGGAGTGCGAGCAGCCGAGGATGAAGGCGACGAGATCGGAGCGCCACCATTTCAAGATGTCTTGCGGCTCGTCGACGAGCGCGCCATTCTTCCAGACGCGGTAGCGGGGAATGTCGGTGCGGATGTCGAGATCCTCGCCGAGTAAGTGAAGTCTCGGATCGCCCGCCTCGGAAACGCCGATCAACGGGCAGGGCTTCGGATTGCGCTGGCAGAAATGCAGGAAATCGCCGGCGAGGTCCGCCGGCAGCACGGCAAGGTTGCCTTGCACGAAGCCAGGTGCGAGGCCGGAAGTCGGCCCGTCGAGCGCGCCCGAACGGCCCGCCGCCCGGGCGCCCTTCGGGCTCGAAAGGTCGGGCTCCAAGCCTGGCGAATCGAGCTTCGCGTCGAATCTGCGGGCGACCTTCGGCATCAGACTTCCCTCATCGGATCGCGCCCTCGCCTTCCCTCTTGATGCGGATCGTAAGCTTCGCTCATTGCAAGAGGAATGGGAAGAGCGGGTGGAAAGCTCGTATTCAGTCTCGGCCCAGGCGCGAGGAAAGGCTCGACTTCACGCGTCGGGCATGATTGAGACGGGGCACCATCATCATTGACGCCTCATGTCCACCTCTTACCCCCGTCTCCTCGCTTGCGGCGATAGCGCGCTCGTCGTCGAATTCGGCAACAGTATCGATCCGGAGCTGAACCGGCGCGTGCTGGCCTTCGACGCGCTCGTCGCGCAAGAGAAGCTCGCCGGCATTCGCGAGACGGTCCCGACATATCGTTCCCTCCTCGTGCATTACGATCCGACCGTGGTCGATTATGCGCAGCTTGGCGGGACGCTCATGGAATTCGCCGCCCGCAAGGGCTTGCCGTCGCGCCAAGGTCGCCATTGGCGCGTGCCGGTGGTGTACGGCGGGGAATTCGGCATCGATCTCGAGGCCGTGGCGAAGCGCGCCGAGCTCACGCCGCAGGAGGTGATCGCTCGCCATTCGGGCGCGGACTACCGCGTCTACATGCTCGGTTTCTTGCCGGGCTTCACCTATCTCGGCGGGCTCGACCCGAAGCTCGCGACGCCGCGCCGGCAGGAGCCGCGCCTCGAGGCACCTGCCGGAATGATCGCCATAGGCGGCATTCAGACCGGCATTCAATGCATCGCCGCCCCGAGCGGCTGGAACATACTGGGCCGCACGCCGGTGCGCACTTATCATCCGCGCCGCGATCCGATCTTTCTCATCGAGCCTGGAGATCACGTCACCTTCGTGCCGGTTCCGGCAAGCGAATGGAATGCGCTCGAGCGGGCAGGGGAAGCCGGCGAAATGGTCGCGGAGATCGTCGACGCATGAGCGTTCTCGTCGTCGACAAGGTCGGCCCGGCAACTTCCGTGCAGGACAAAGGCCGCTCGGGGGCGCAGCGTTACGGCTTGACCCCAAGCGGCGCGATGGACCTCAAATCGCTCGCGATCGCCAACGCGCTCGTGGGCGGCGAGCCTGGCGCGGCGGCGATCGAGATCGGCCCGCTCGGCGCGGAATTCCGTGTCATGGGCGGTGCCGTGCGCGTTTCGCTCGCCGGCGCCGACCGTGCCGCGACGCTCAACGGGCGAGGCGCCTGGGTGAATGAGACCGTGTTGCTTCCCCACGGCGCGACATTTGCGGTGAGCGCCGCGCGGTCGGGGGTCTTCAGCTATCTTGGGATCGAGGGCGGCATCGCGGGGAAGCCGGTCTACGGCAGCTTGTCGGTCTCGGCGAGGGCGGGGCTTGGAAGCCCCTATCCGCGTCCACTCCAGGGTGGCGACCGGCTCGAGGTCGGCACGGCGGAGAACCGGGAATTCGAGCGCCGCTTCAAGCCTTTCCCCGTCGAGCCAGGGCCGATCCGCGTCGTGTTGGGGCCGCAGGACGACGCCATGACGCCAGAGGCCGTGGCCTTGTTCTTGGGCGCCGAGTGGCGGGTGTCCCCGCGCTCGGATCGCATGGGATACCGGCTTGAAGGCCCCAAGCTCGCCCATGCGGATGGTTTCAACATCGTCTCCGACGGAACGGTCGCCGGCAGTATTCAGGTACCCGGAAATGGCCAGCCGCTTGCGCTCCTCGCCGACCGGGGCACGACCGGCGGCTACCCGAAAATCGCGACGATCATCACGGCCGATCTGTCGCGCTTCGCGCAGACGCAAGCCGGCGGGCGCGTTCGCTTCGTCTGCGTTCCGATGGAGGAAGCGCAGAAGGAGGCGCGCCGCTTCGCCGCGATGCTCGCGCATATCGAGGAGCGGGTCGAGAGTCTCCTTAATCGTGAGAAGCTAAGAAGCATATGAGCGGTAGCGACTAGGGCCAAGTAGCAGGGAAACGTAATGAGTAGTGAACCCATCGATCCAAGTATTTTTCGCCAGTTGGAAAATATAGTCAGTGACCTAAGTTCGGCCGAATTTAACACCTTTGAACGCCATTTTAAAAAACTTTCACGTATACTACATTCCGAGACGCTCGAGCCGTTTTCGACAACCCTTACGCAGGGCATCGATCTCAATGCGTGGATTGCAGGAGGGCAAGCAAGACAGGGTGGCGTGGGTAGCGCGAGGTTGCAATGGCCAAGTGAACCGCGAGAGGAACTAGGCCTGGTTATTCTCCTCATTGACCGATTTGCCACTAATCCAGACGACGCGGTGCAATTTTCGCATCTTTTTTATTATACCGGACGTAAGGTATCTACCGATATCCAGAATATGGTAGCACAGATGATCGCACCATTTGCGCGCGACTATATAGACCACGTTAAAGCGGTGACGGGCATGGCGGAGCCGACTTTGCTACCGATCGATTCTGGGCCTGCCGCCCGCAAAGTCTTCATAGTCCATGGCCACGATGAAGGGTCTCGCGAATCAGTTGCCCGGTTCCTAGGGCAGCTCAAATTTGAGCCTATCATTCTCCATGAACAAGCCGACCAAGGCCGAACTATAATAGAAAAGATTGAAGCCCATAGTGATGTTGGATTCGCAGTTATCCTACTGACGCCCGATGATGTTGGTAGCGTTCAGGGCGGCGAACTTCAAGCCAGAGCGCGGCAAAATGTTCTCTTGGAGTTAGGGTACTTTGTCGGTCGGCTTGGACGCTCACGCGTATGCGCGCTCAAACGTGGTGACATAGAAGTGCCGTCCGACTTTGGCGGTGTCATCTATCAGGCATTTGATTCCGGTGGGGCCTGGAAGCAGGCGCTTAGCCGTGAGCTACAGGCGGCCGGCTTCGATGTTGACTGGAATATTGCAATGAAGTCTTAGCGGCTTCCGAGTGAACTAGGTCAAAGAGACGCGTCGTCATTCGCTCGCAAAGGAGCTCGCCATGCAAGTCGACCTGAATTGCGACATGGGAGAAAGCTTCGGTCCTTGGAAGATGGGCGATGACGACGCCATGCTCGATTTGATCACGAGTGCCAACGTGGCTTGCGGTCTTCATGGTGGCGACCCGCAGATCATGCTCAAGACCGCGAAGGTCGCGAAACAGAAGGGCGTGGCGATTGGTGCTCATCCGGGCTTCCACGACCTCGAAGGCTTCGGAAGGCGGCAGATCCAAGGGCTCTCGGCAAACGAGATCGAGACGCTCGTCGCTTATCAGATCGGTGCTTTGCAAGGCATCGCGGCGCTCGCTGGGCACGAGGTTACTTACGTCAAAATCCACGGCGCTTTGTCCAACATGGCTTGCGAGGATGAAATGATGGCGAATGCGCTCGCCGCCGCCATCAAAGGTGTCGATGCCAAGCTCGCCTTCGTCGTCCTGCCGTTTTCGAAGCTCGTCGATGCGGGCGAGAAGGCCGGACTCAAGACGATCATGGAAGTCTTCGCCGACCGCGCCTATGAGGATAACGGCCTTCTCGTCTCGCGCCGAAAACA
The DNA here is from genome assembly GCA_019247605.1 of Hyphomicrobiales bacterium. Taxonomy (GTDB): domain Bacteria; phylum Pseudomonadota; class Alphaproteobacteria; order Rhizobiales; family Beijerinckiaceae; genus GAS188. The sequence goes on along the minus strand of JAFBAS010000100.1, from coordinate 37,507 downwards.
GGGCGCCGTGCTGCACGACCCTCAGAAGGTCGCCGAGCGCGTGCAGCGCATGGTGGAGGAGCAGGCGATCACGAGCGTCAACGGGAAGGTGAAGAAGATCGCAATCGACACCGTGTGCATCCATGGCGATACGCAAGCGGCCGTATCGCTCGCCAAGGCCGTGCGCCAGCGTCTCGATCAGGCGAAGATCAAGGTCGCTTCCTTCTCGTCGGCGCGCCCCGCTTGAACCTGCTTCTTCCTTTTCGTGCTGCCCATGCGACTCTTGGCGCGCGATGAGCTCACCTTCACCCATGCCCGTGGTCGCCATCATCGGGCGCCCGAACGTCGGCAAGTCCACCTTGTTCAACCGGCTCGTCGGGCGAAGGCTGGCGCTCGTCGACGACCGCCCCGGCGTCACGCGCGATCGTCGCGAGGGCGAGGCGAGGCTCGGCGACCTTTCCTTCACGGTGATCGACACGGCAGGGCTCGAGGAGGCGGCCTCAGCCTCGCTGACCGGACGCATGCGGGCGCAGACCAAGGCCGCGATCGAGGCTTGCGATGTGGTGCTGATGCTCGTCGATGCGCGTTCAGGCCTCCTTCCGGCGGATCGCGACATTGCGACGCTCGTGCGGCGCTCCGGCAAGCCCGTTCTCGTCATCGCCAACAAGGCGGAAAGTCGAGAAGGCGAGCAAGGCGCTTACTCGGCCTTCGCGCTCGGGCTCGGCGAGCCCATCGGCTTTTCGGCGGAGCATGGGCTCGGGCTCGGCGATCTCCACCAGGCGCTCGCCGCGCTGTTGCCGTCGCCCGAGCCACCGGCGAATGAAACAGACGAAGCCGACCTCGCTCGGGCGTCCAAGCGCAAAGCGCGGCTGAGCGCGAAAGCTAAGGGCATCCAAGACCGCCCGCATCCAGATTCGTTACTGGAGCTGCAAGCAGATGACGCCGCCGAAGACGGCATCGAGGAGCACACCGGTCCGTCGCGGGCTTTGCACATCGCGGTGATCGGGCGTCCCAATGCGGGCAAGTCGACGCTCATCAACGCAATGCTCGGCGAGGAGCGGCTTCTCACCGGGCCGGAACCGGGCATCACGCGCGACGCCATTGGCCTCGATTACGAATGGCGGGGCCGCCTGTTCAAGCTCTTCGATACGGCGGGTCTGCGCAAGCGCGCGCGCGTCGAGGACAAGCTCGAGAAGCTCGCGGCCGCAGATGCGCTGCGGGCGGTGCGCTTCGCCGAAGTGGTGGTGCTTCTCCTCGATGCGACCATTCCTTTCGAGAAGCAGGACCTCACGCTCGCTTCGCTGGTCGAGCGCGAGGGCCGCGCGCTCGTGATCGCGGTCAACAAATGGGACCTCGTGTCGGATCGGCCGGGCCTGCTGCAGGAGCTGCGAACCGAAGCGAGCCGCCTCCTCGCTCAGCTCGACGGCGTCGCGGTTGTGCCGGTCTCAGGCCTTGCCGGGCGCGGCCTCGACGCGATGATGCAGGCCGTCCTCGACGCCCATGAGGTTTGGAACAGGCGCGTGCCGACGGCCAAGCTCAACCGCTGGCTCTCGGGCGTGACGGCACGACATCCCCCGCCCGCCGTCTCGGGCCGGCGCATCAAGCTTCGCTACGCGACGCAAGCGAAGACCCGCCCACCCCATTTCGCGATCTTCGGCAACCAGCTCGATCACCTGCCCGCCGCCTACACGCGCTATCTCACGCACAGCTTGCGCGAGACTTTCCGGCTGCCCGGAACCCCGATCCGTCTCTCGTTGCGGCAGGGACAAAACCCTTATGAGAGGGGAACAGGGAAGCGTGAACAGTGAAAATGAGGGGTAGCTAAACTCAGGTCGCACTCCAGCGGGATTCACTTGCTTGCTTGCCGCGCAAGGCTTGGGGCGGTCTCGATCATCCACGCTTGGTTCGAGCACATCTCGTACCAGAAGGCGAGCGCCGGGCGCCCCTCCCGCCAATGGTCGCCAGGGAAGCGTAAATCCAGATAGCCGAGCGCGCAGGCAAGCGAGACGGTGCCGATGGTTTCGCCTGCGAATTCTTCCGGGACGCTTTCCATGCGATCGAGCGCACGCGCAATGCCATTCGCCTGGCGTTCGGACCACTCCCGCATCTGTGTTCCGGGCGGGCGATGCATCTCGACGTAGCGCTCGACTGCCGCGTCCATGATTCCATCCCCAAGCGCCTGGAGCCGCAGCGCCGACCATCTCGGCTCGCCCTCGCTCGGAAAAAGGCTCGGCGCTGGGGTCAAGCGATCGAGGTATTCGCAAATCACGGGCGAATCATAAAGGCTCGAGCCGTCGTCGCGCGTCAGACAAGGGACTTTGCCCAGAGGGTTTGCGGCGCGCAGGCTTTCCGGGATGTTCCAGGTGTCGATCGCGACGAGCTCGATGCGGTCGGAAATCCCCTTGAGATGGGCGACGGCGCGCACCTTTCGCGCGTAAGGCGAGGTCGGCGAATAGCTGAGCTTCATGCGAAAGGTCCAAAGCTTTGACGCTGGCGCCGCGCACCGAGCCAGGCAGTGGAAAGGGTGACGAGAGCCGACAAGGCGACGAGCATCGTCGCCACGGCGAGAATGGTCGGGTCGAGATTCTCGCGCACGCCGCTCCACATTTGCCGGGGCAGGGTGCGCTGCTCGGCCGAGGTGACGAAGAGCGCGATCACGATGTCGTCGAAGGACGCGACGAAGGCGAAGATCGCACCGGTGAGGATGCCGGGGAGGATGAGGGGAAGCCGCACGCGAAGGAAGGCCGTGAAGCTTCCCGCTCCGAGGCTCGCGGCGGCGCGCATGAGCGTCTCGTCGAAGCGGGCGAGCGCGGCCGTGACCGCGATCACCACGAAAGGTGAGGCGATCATGGTGTGCGCCAGCACGAGGCCAAAGAGGCTGTCCGTGAGACCGGCACGCACATAAGCGAAGTAGATGGCCAGGCCGCTGATCACGAGCGGCAGGATCATCGGCGCGAGCAAGATCGCGGTGAGCGGCCGCCGCAATCTTGGATTAAGCCGCGCGAGCCCGATCGCCGCCATGGTTCCGAGCACGACCGAGATGAAGGCGACCGAACTCCCGACAACGACGCTGTTGCGAAGCGCGAGGCGCCAATTGTCGCTTTCGAAGAAGGCCTGATACCAGCGAACCGAGACGCCGGCCATGGGGAAGGTGAAGTAAGGCTCGCTGTTGAAGGAAAGCGGCACGATGACGAGGAGCGGCCCCATCAGGAAGATCAGCACCGCCGCGCAGAATCCGAGAAGGAGGCATTTGCCGAGTGGATGGCGGACGAGAAGGTCGAACATGGCTCAGGCCGGAACCGGCCCAGCTACGCGCGCCAGGAGCCGGTAGAGAGCAAACAAAAGCGCGAGCACGAGAAGAAGGAGCACAGCCAGGGCCGAGGCGAGCCCCCAGTTGAGGACCTGACTGGCGTTGAATGCGACGAAATAGGACAGCATCTGGTCTTGCGTTCCCCCGACAAGGGCTGGCGTGATGTAGTAGCCGAGCGCCAGGATCATCACGAGCATCGCACCTGCCGTGATGCCCGGAAGTATCAAGGGAAGGTACACGCGCGAAAGCACAGTGAGCGGACTTGCCCCGAGCGAAATCCCGGCGCGGACGAGCTCGATGGGAACAGCGCGCATCGAAGCGTAGAGCGGCAGCACCATGTAGGGCAGGAGAATGTGCGTCATGGCGATCAGCACGCCTGCCCGGTTGAACATGAGCGCGAGCGGTTGCGCGATCAGGCCAAGCTCGAGGAGCGCCTTGTTGACGAGACCTTGCGATTGCAGGAGAGCGACCCAGGCCGCAGTCCTCGCCAAGAGCGACATCCAGAACGGTAGAAGGACGAAGGTCAAAAGCACATTGGACCATCGCGGCTTGGCGGCGATGAGAAAAGCAAGCGGTGCACCGAGCACAAGGCAGAGCCCGCACACCAAGAGGCTGATCTCGAAGGTGCGCCAAAGCACGTCGAGGTATATGGCACGATCCGGATCGACATGCCGAATGCCGTTCTCGCTCTCTTCGAGATCGATCGCGACAAGCAGGAAATCGGGCACGACCGGGCGGCTCAGCCGCCTCAGGGAGACCCAGATCGCGGTTTCGCCCCAGCGAGGATCGGCGGCGGCGAAAGCCTCCCGGTAGGGCGGCCGCATCGCTTGCGCCTTGGCGGCAGTCGACAGAATGAGGCTGCGATAGCCCGTGGTCACGAGATTGAGACGGCGTGCCACGATCCCGACGCTGCGGGCATTTTGCGCATCCACGAGATCCTGATGCAAGGCCTCGTAGGCGCTCTCCGGGGGCAGGTCCCCACCATCAAAGCTCGCAAGCGCCTTCACGGTTCGTGGCAGCTCGGTGCGGAACTCGGTGTTGTCGACGCTTCGCCAGAGCACGCCCAGGATGGGCAGCACGTAGCCGACGACCAAAAACGCAAGGAGCGGCGCGACGAGGAGAGCCGGCCCGAGCCGCGCTCGCAAAGGCTTGCGGACGCGCAACGCTCCCGAAAGGTCTGCTCCGCCGAGGATCGCGGCTTGGCTCGTCATCGCGCCTCCTCGCGAGGAGGAGGCGCCAACCGCCTCCCCCTGCATTCCTTGCCTATCGGCTCAGCCACGCCTGAAAGCGCGCCTGCAAATCCTCGAGATGCTCGGCCCAGAACTTCGCGTCGTTGCGGATGCCTTGCTTCAGGTTGTTCGGGCTGCTCGGCAGCTCGGCAGCGAAATCGGCAGGCAAGAGCGACATGGCCGCGACCGCGGTCGGACCATAGGCGACATAGTCCATCTGCTTTGCTTGCCTTTGCGGATCGGTCGCCGAGGCGACGAACTTCATCGCGTTCTCCTTGTTGGGTGCGCCTTTGACCACCGCCCAGAAGTCGACATCGTAATTCTGCCCGTCCCAGACGATGACGAAATTCTTCTTGTCGGCCCGCTTGGCTTGCGTGATGCGCCCGTTCCACGAGGTTGTCATCGCGACTTCGCCGTCCGCGAGAAGCTGCGGCGGCGAGGAGGAAGACTCCCACCACACGATGCTCGGCTTGATTTCGTCGAGCTTGCGGAAGGCTCGATCGACGCCCTCCTTCGTGGCGAGAACCTGATAGACCTTGTCATGGGGCACGCCGTCCGCCATCAAGGCGAATTCCAGCGTTGTGATGGGTGTCTTGCGAACGCCGCGCTTGCCGGGAAACTTCTTTAGATCCCAGAAATCGGCAACCGTCTTCGGCGCGTCGCCTTTGATCTTGTCCGCGTCATAGGCAATGACGCTCGCCTGTACGATCCCGCCCACGCCGCATTCGGTGACGGCTTCGGGAATGAGCTTCGATTTGTCGACGAGCTTCCAGTCGAACGGCTCGAGAAGCCCGGTTTCGCAGCCCTGAAGGATGGTCGCTGTCTCGCCGTTCACGACGTCCCAGGTGACCTTTCCGGTTTCGATCTGGGCCTTGACCTGCGGCCAGGCCTCGACCGCGTCCTCTTCCTGAACGCGAACCCCGGTCGCGGCGCTGAAGGGCTTGTAGAAAGCCTCCCGCTGGCTTTGCGTATACACGCCTCCATAGCTCACGACCGTGATCTTGTGCTCTTGCGCTTCGCTCGCGGTGACGAGCAACGAGCAGATCGCAAGGAACGTCCCGGCTCCGAGGATGGTTTTCTTCATGGGCATGGTGCACCTCCTTTTGGTTTTCGTGTATTTTTCGAATCCATCGTTGCAAAACCGAACTCACTTGCGCCGCGCCGCCTCACGGCTCGACCACAAGGCCTCGCTGCTTTCGCGAACCGAGCCTTTCTTCCCAAGGCAAAAGGGATGGCGGAAAGACCTCATCGATGTCCTGCCCCGACCAGTGCCAATCGGCGCACGCGGACCAGACCCGCTTCACGCCCTTGCGCATCTCGGCCAGGATGCAGGCTTCGTCCCAGGCGATGAGCGACTTGTTTTCCATGAGCTTTCGCCCGGCCACGATCACGGTGTCCACGAGTTCGCCCGTGCCGCAATAGACGAGCGCGCGAATGGGGTCGTGGATCGGTCCGAAGCGCAACGTGTCGAGATCCACCAAAACGAGGTCCGCCTTGGCTCCGGGAGCGAGCCTGCCGAGATCGTCTCGCCGGAGTGCTTTCGCGCCGCCGATGGTGGCCGCCTCGAAGACAGCGGCCGCGCTCGCCGACTCGTTGTTGCGCTCGGTGACTTTGCAGGTGAGGCTCGCCCATCTCATCTCGGCGAGAATGTCCTGCGGGTAGGAATCGGTGCCGATCGCGAGATTGATCCCGTGATCGCGATAGCGTTGGAAGCTGTCGAGCGTCACGCCGCGCCTGGCGAGCGCAACGGGAGAGTGGGCGACGCTTGCGCCGGACGCGGCGATCGCTTCGAGATCGCCCTTGAACGGATAGGACGTGAAGCGGTGGCCGGACACGTAGATGCAATGGCCGAGAATGACCTCCGGCCCGAGAAAACCTTCATCCTCCAGCCACCCGATCGGCGTGCGCATGGTACGCCGCAGGATCTCGTGGAACTCATGGACCTGCTCGCTCGCATGCAAGGTGATCCCGACGTCGAGATGCGCCGCCAATTCCTTCACGCGTCGCAGCAGGCGCGGGGTGGCCTGGAACAGCTCGTCGAAGACCACGATGCCGCGCAGCCTTCCTTCAGCGCTTCCATCGAAGCGCGCGATCGCCTCGCCCGCGCGGTCGAGCGAGGCTAGTCCGGCTGCCTCATCCTCGTGGCGTTCCAGCTGCCCTCTATCATCGAAGAAGTAATCGCCGCCGTTGCAGTAGGGCCCGTAATAGAGGCGCATGCCGGATTCGGCGCCGATCCGCGTGATCGCCTTGCCGCCATCGCCCGGCCCGCCGTCGAGGTGAACGACCGTCGTCACGCCGTTGCGGATCAGGCTCGCGAAGCCGTAGCGCAACGACGCGTCCTGGTTGTCGGGTGAAGAAAAACCAGGCCCGTTTGGCCATCGGCGCGGCGCATAGTTGAGAAACCCCGAGCGAAGGAAATCGCGACGTCCCGTGTCGACGACGAGGCGGTCGCCCACATGATCGGAGACATGCGCATGCGTGCTGATAAATCCGGGGCAAACGAGCTTTCCGGCGGCTTCGACGATTTCATGGACGACTCCCGACCAGGTCCGGCCGACATGCACGATGCTGTCGCCGCGATAAACGACGACTCCGTTTTCGAGAATCCGATGGCCACCATTCTGCCAGCCAACGACCGTGCCGCCCCGAATGAGCGTCGTGGGCGATGTCGAGTTGCGCGATGTCGAGGTCATCGAGGGTCGTCTTTCAGTGCGCGCACATCTTCCCGTCGCCAGCCGCAGTGCACGCTCGATCCGACCCTCAAGGCGAGATCGCCCGCCTGATTGGGAATCTTCATGACGAGATCGGATCGGCCCACGCCCGAGACCCGCACCCTCAGGTGATCGCCGAGATAGATGAGCTCCTCGACGATGGCCGGGAAGCGGTTCGCGTGGCGACCCGCATCGGCGAGCGGCGAAATGCGTTCCGGCCTGAGCGACAAGATCACGCCGTCCCCCGGCCCGTGCTCGCCGACGCGCACGGCCTCGACGACCGGCCCATCCTCCAACTTGACGGTGCACCATTCCCCATCCGCCGAGATGACGGTTCCAGGCAAACGGTTGTTCTCGCCGATGAAGCCCGCGACGAAGGCATTGCGCGGCGCCTCATAAAGCTCCGTCGGCGTTGCGAGCTGCTGCACCTCGCCGCGGTCGAAGACCGCGATCCTGTCGGACATGGTGAGCGCCTCGGCCTGATCATGGGTGACGTAGACGAGCGTCACGCCGACACGCTGTTGCAGGTGCTTGATCTCGAGCTGCATCTGCTCGCGTAACTGCTTGTCGAGCGCGCCCAGCGGCTCATCCATCAAGACGAGCTCGGGCTCAAACACGAGCGCGCGTGCGACAGCGACACGCTGCTGCTGTCCGCCCGAGAGCTGCGCGGGCTTGCGCTGATCGAAGCCTTTGAGCTGCACCATGTCGAGGGCGCGGCGCACATGGGTTGCGATCACGTCGCGCGACATGCGACGCACCGAGAGCGGAAAGGCGACATTCTCGGCGACGGTCATGTGCGGAAACAGAGCGTAGTTTTGGAAAACGACGCCGATGCCGCGCCGGTTCGGCGGCAAACGCGAGATCGGCCGCCCGTCGAGAAGGATCTCGCCAGCCGTCGGCAGCTCGAAGCCGGCGAGCATCATGAGGCAGGTGGTCTTCCCGGAACCGGAAGGGCCGAGAAGAGTGAGGAACTCGCCGCGCGTGACGTCGAGATCGAGGCCCTTCACGACAAGCACCGTGCCGTCATAGCTTTTTTGCACGCCCATGAAGCGTACGAGCGGCGAAGCTTCCGAACGCCGCTTCTCGAATTCACGCACGTGCAGGGGCGAATTCATGGGGCGTTGTCCGATGCCATCGGCGGAGCCGGCTCGATCCACTCGGGAAATGAGGGCGGGAAAACCTGATCGATGCTTTGTCCGCTCCAGTGATAGCTCGGGAACGCATCCCAAACGGCCTTCGCCGAGCGGCGCGCCGCGCACAGGATCTCCTTTTCGTCCCACAGCGTGAGCTTGCGATGGCGCAGCAGCGTGCGGCCATCGACGATCACGGTGTCGACGCACTCGCCCGTCGCGGCGTGCACCAGCGAGCGGATAGGATCGCGCACCGGCCCGGCGCGCAGACCCCCGAGGTCGACGATGGCGATATCCGCCTTGGCGCCCGGCTGAAGCCGCCCGAGATCCGGGCGGCGCAAGGCACCCGCGCCCCCAAGCGTGGCCGCGTTGAACACGGCACTCGCGGGTGCCGCCTCGTGATTGGCGTCCTCGATCTTGCAGATGATCGAGGCCCAGCGCATCTCGCTGATGATGTCGAGCGGGTAGGTGTCGGTGCCGATGGACATCTTGATGCCGCGCTTTCGATAGCGATCGAAGCTTTCGAGCGCGCCGCCTCGGCGCGTTCCGGCGAGCGGTGCGTGCGCCACGCTCGCGCCGCTGCTCGCCACGATGTCGAGGTCGTCGTCATAGGGATAGGCGGTCATGCTGTTGCCGCCGGTGAAGCGGCAATGGCCGAGGATCACCTCCGGCCCAAGCAGGCCTTCAGCTTCGAGAATGGCAACGGGCGTTTTTCCGGTGTTGCGCAGCGCGTGATGAAACTCCCAGACCTGCTCGCCGATATGCAGCGTGATGCCAAGCCCCCTGCGGCGCGCCTCTTCCTTCGTTCTGCGCATCAGCCGGGGCGTTGCGTTGTACGCCTCGTTGATCACCAAAATGGCCTGAAGGCGCCCATCATGGTTGGCGTGAAACTCGTCCGCGAAGGCGCAAGCCTCATCCAGCGTGCGGTCTCCCTCGCGCTCGTCGAGGATGCGCTCGAGCTCGCCGCGGCTGCCGAAGCGATAGTCGCCGGCGGTGATCATCGGCGCGTAATAGACACGCAAACCCGATTCACCGATGAGGCGGGCCATGGTGCGGCCCTTGTCGAAAACCGCGCCGCCCATCTCGACGACCGTCGTCACGCCATGGCGGATCAGGCTCGCCATGCCGAAACGGATTGAGGCTTCCTTGTCCTCGTTCTCGCCGAAGCTCGCCCGTCCCTCGCTGCGCGGTTCGTAGTTGAGGAAGCCCGAGCGCAAAAGATCGCGCCGTCCCGCGTCCACGATGAGGCGGTCGCCGAGTCCGGCCCCAATATGGGCATGGGTGCTGATCAGCCCCGGGATGACGAGGTGCTCCGGTGCCACGATGGTCTCGCTCGCCTCGCCATCCCAGGCTTTGCCTACGTGGAGGATCTTGTCGGCCGCATAGACGACGCACCCATTCTCGATGAGCCGATGCTCGCGCCCGTCGAAGCCCACGACCCAGCGCGCCTTGATGAGGGTCGTTCGAGCGCTCATGGCGCGCCTCCGATGCCAGCCATCCGGCTGCGCTCCGCCTGGCGACGCATGTGCTCGACCGCTGCCATCGCCAAGAGCGACAAAAGCACGAGCAACACCGCCGCCGCGGTCACGGTCGGCGTGATGCTTTCTCGAACGCCGCTCCAGATTTGGCGCGGTAAGGTGCGGAATTCGGGTCCGCCGAGGAAAAGCGCGACGACGACCTCATCGAATGAGGTCACGAAGGCAAACAGCGCACCGCTCGCGACGCCCGGAAGGATCAGCGGCAAGGTGATGCGGCGGAATGTCTGGGCCGGCATGGCGCCGAGCGTCGCCGCGGCGCGCTCGAACCAGGGATCGAGCGTTCGTAGGCTCGCGAGCACGGTGATCACGACGAGCGGAAGCGCCAGTGCCGTGTGGGCCAGAAGAAGGCTCAGATAGCCGCCGCTCAAGCCGACACGCGAGAAGGCGAGGAAGCTCGCCACTGCCACGATGATGAGCGGCACGAGCAGAGGTGTCAGCAAAAGCGCGGTGACCGATTGCCGGAAAGGAAATTCCGGACGCACGAGCCCGAAGGCGGCAAGCGTTCCGAGCGGGGTCGCAAGGAGCGTCACGCCCGTCGCGAGCGCCAAGCTGTTGCGGGTCGCGGCGAGCCAGACGGGATTGCCGAGAAATTCCGCATACCAGCGAAGCGAGAGGCCGGGCAACGGGTAAGTCAGGAGCGTGCCGGAGGTCAGCGAAAGCGGAACGACGACGAGGATTGGCAGGACGAGGAACGCCAGGACCGACCACGCAACGATGCTGATGAGCGGCTTTCCGAGGCGCCCGGTCAACGGATCATGGGGTTTCTCGCGCACGTTCAGACCGTCCGCGCGGGGTTGATGTTGGCCGGGCCCGCGAGGGCGACATAAATGCCGACGACAGCCGCGAGCAGGAGCGACCCGAGCGCCGCGGCCATTCCCCAATTCACCGATTCGTTCGTGAAAAAGCCGACGAAATAGCTGACCATCTGGTCGCTCGGTCCGCCGACCAGCGCGGGCGTAATGTAGTAGCCGAGCGAGGTGACGAAAACCAAAAGCGCTCCGGCCATTACGCCCGGCAGGATTTGCGGCAGATAAACCTTGCGGAACACGAGGAGAGGCGGCGCGCCGAGGCTCGCGGCGGCACGCAGATGCTCACGTGGCACTCGGCGCATCACCCCGTAGAGCGGAAGCACGAAGAACGGCAGCATCACATGCGTCATCGCCACATAGACGCCGATCCGGTTGAAGATCAGCTTCGCGGGGGCGGCAATGAGCCCAAGCCCGAGCAAAAGCTGATTCACCAGCCCTTGGCCTTGGAGCAGGATGACCCAGGCCGTCGTCCTGACGAGAACGGATGTCCAGAACGGCAAGAGGACGAGCGCCAGCACGAGGCTCGCGACTTTCGTGGGCGCCGCCGCGAGATAGAAGGCAAGCGGCATGCCCAACAGGACACAGAAGGAGGTTACGGCCGCACTGATGCCGAAAGTGCGCAAGAACACCTCGCGATAGAGCGCCCCATCGCGCGAGGGGTGGATCGCTCCCGCGGCATCACGGGAAAGATCGAGGGCGGCGAGGAGGAAAAACGGAGTGAGCGCGCTGCTCTCGTTGCGCAACGTGCCCCACACGTCCTGGTTTTCCCATTGCGAATCGAGCGCCGGGAGCGCCGCGCGCGCCTTCTCGGGCTCGATCGCATCGGCGCTGGCGCGCGTCTTCAAGATCAGGGTGCGCAAGCCGGTACGGCTATAGTTCAGGCGCCGCGCCAACGCGGCCGCGGACGCCCCGTCGAGCGCGCGCAGATCGAGAACTAGCGACGAGAACGCGGCTTCGTTGGGAAGGCCTTCCCGGTTCCAATCGGCAAGTGTGACACTCGTACGCGGAAGCGCCTCGGGAACCTCCCAGTTGTCCACGCTGCGCAACATGAAACCGATGATCGGGACGAGAAAAACAATCGCGAGAAACGCCGCGGCCGGGGCGACGAGGAGCGCCGCGCGCAAGGATCGGGCCCGTCCGGATCGCCTGACGGCGGCGAGAAGAGTTTGGTGGGTGGCCCAAGACGCGGACATGGAGCGGCCCTTAACGGCGGTTGGGTGTGCCGGATGTCACTTCGATACCCAGCGCGCGAAGCGCTCGCTCAACTCGCCTTCGTGTTCCGTCCAGAAATCCGCGTACGCTTGCGTGTTCTGCGGTTGCGCCGTCTCGAGATGCGCGGTCGGGAGCTGGTCGCGCAGCGTCGCGGGGACGAGGTCGAGCGCACGTGTGTTGGGCGGCCCGTAAGGAATGGCTTCGGCATAGCGCGCTTGCGCGGGAGCGGACGCGGCATATTTGATGAAATCGATCGCGGTTTGCTTGTGAGGCGCGCCCTTCAGGATGACGAGATGCGAGCTTCCATTGACGTGGCCGGCGTCCCAGACCATGCGCAAATGCTTCTTATCCGCTTGATTGGCAGCGGCCACCCGCCCGTTCCAGGCGTAGCTCATCACGGTCTCGCCCGAACCGAGGAGTTGAAGGCTTTCGCTTCCGCTCTTCCACCATTGGATATTGGGCTTGAGCTCATCGAGCTTGGCGAAGGCACGATCGACGCCACCCGGGCCCGCCAACACCTCCATCACCTTGGCGGGCAGCACGCCGTCGGCCATGAGCGCGACCTCGAGCGTCTCCTGGGGCCCGTACCACAGGCCGCGCTTGCCGGGCCATTTGGCCACGTTCCAGAAGTCGGCCCAGGTCTTGGGGCCGTCCTTGATGCGGTCCGCGTCATAGACGAGAACGCCCGAGGAATTCACCACCGGAACGCCGCAAGGCGAGAGCGGCTCGCCGAAATCGGCCGGGTTGAGAAGCTTGTTCCACTCGACCTTTTCGAACATGCCCTCCGCGCAGCCTGCATAAAGCACCAGAATCGGCACGGTCGCGACGTCCCATTTGACGTTGTTCGCCTCGATCTGCGCGCGGATTTGTGAAAGCTTCTGGTCATATTCGTCCTCGACCACGCGAACGCCCATCTCTTTCGAGAACGGCTCGTACCAGGCCTTGCGCGCCGCATCCTGGCTCGCCCCGCCGGTGCCGGCGATGACGAGCGTCTTCTCCTGGGCGAAGGCCACCGAAGAAGCCGCGATGGCAAGAGCGGCAAAATAGGCAGAGAGCTTCATGATTTCCTCCTCGGATCAGCGCCGATGGCCGCGTTTTGGTCGCCATACTCGGTTGTGACGGGGCCATTCACGCGAACGGGTGCGTCGTAATAAGGCAGCTCGTCGACACGCGGCTTCCACGTCCCGGCACCGATGCAGGCACGGACGTGGCGTGCGATCTCTTCGAGAGTCGCAATCCACACATCACCTCGCGCGAGCATGGACTCGATCATCTTTTCGGTGCGATGCCAGCGGGCCAGACGGCCCGACACCATCGGGTGCCACACTGCAATCCACAGGCCGCCATATTTTACGGCCGCTTCGAACTCCGCCCAGAAGACTTCCCAGGCTCTCTCCGGCGCGCGGATGGGCTTCTGATATCCGAGGTCGAGGCTGTGGGTGAATTGCGGCCAGTCATCGAGCCCCCAATGGGATGGAAGCTCGACGAGCTCGCCCGTCTTGCCGCGCAAAAGATACGGCACGTCGTCGCCCATCAGTGAGGCGTCGTAGAGGAAGGCTTCCTGAAGCAGCAGCTCCAACGAGTGGTTCGAGAAGTTGTAAAGGGGAGCCCGCCAGCCGCGCGGCCGCTGGCCCGTGTGCTTCACGATGACCTCGATGCCACGCTGCAACCAGTACAGCTCCTCGTCACGCGAAAGCTCGTTCGGGTGCTCGTGAATGTAGCCGTGATGGCCGATTTCGTGACCGTCGCGTACGATCGCTTCCACCACGCCCGGATAGCTTTCGATACACCAGGCGGGGACGAAGAAAGTCTGCTTGAGGTTGAATTTGCGCCAGGTCTCCAGAATGCGCGGCACGGCAACGAGCGGGCCGTAACGCAGCATCGACAAGGTCGCCACCATCTGATGAGCGCGATCCGGATGGGCGAGGTGCAGGATCGAATCGGCGTCCATGTCGAACGTGAACGCGACCGCGCAGCGCGCGCCATTGGGCCAGGGGACCGGGTTCTGGATCATGCGCCGACCCCGGCCTCGCGGCGCGACAGCCGCTGAACGACTCCGGCCAAGACTTCGACGCCCGCGACCATATTCTCGAGCGAAGTGTACTCCGCCTCGTTATGGCTGACGCCGTCGCGACAGGGAACGAAGATCATCCCGGTCGGACACAAGCGCGCGAGAAAGGCTGCGTCATGCGTCGCTCCTGACATGATGTCGAGAGCACCATGTCCGAGTCGGGCCGCTTCCTCGCGCACCGCATCGACCACGCTTGTGGCGAAGTTCACGGTCCGCGAGGTGAGCAGCGTTTCGATGCTGGCGCTGCAAGGCTGCGCCCGTTCGCGACAAATCTCGCGGATCGCCCGATCGAGCCTTTCGAGCTCATGCTCGTCCGGATGACGGACGTCGACGGTCATTGTGACTTTTCCGGGAATGGTGTTCGTCGTTCCGGGCGAGACATCGAACCGGCCGATCGTCAGGCGGGCAATGTCCTTTGCATCGGTGGCGACCCGGTCGAACTCGGCGGCGATGCGTCGTGCCGCGACGAATGCGTCCCGACGCCGCAGACGCGGCGTGGTGCCCGCATGCGCTTCCGTTCCCTCGACCGTGACGGCGTATTGGCGAAGGCCCTGAATGCCGAGCACGACGCCGATTTTGCGGCGCGCGGATTCGAGAATGGGTCCTTGCTCGATGTGGGCTTCGACATAGGCATGCAGCGGGGTCGCAAGCGCGCGATCGGCGCAATGGGGCAGCTTGCGGAGCATGCACGCGAGAGCCTCCGACACGGTCACGCCATCTCGGCCGCGCACCGCGAGCGCCTGCTGCAAGGGGAGCGCGCCGACATAGACGGCCGAGCCCATGGTGGTGGGCTGGAAGCGGGCGCCCTCCTCATTGGTCCAGACCACAACCTCGATCGGCCGGTCCGTCTCGATGCCGCCATCGTCGAGCGCCTCGAGCACTTCGAGGGCGGCCAGCACGCCGTAGACGCCGTCGAAATTTCCACCGTTGGGCTGGCTGTCGAGATGGGAGCCGGCGAGCACCGGCGCGAAACCGCCACCGCGGCCTGGCCGGCGAATGAACAGGTTGCCGATCGGATCGACGCTGAGTGCGTAACCGCGCAGGCGCGCCCAGCCGATGACAAGGGCGCGCGCCTCGATCTCCGCTTCGGTGAGTGCCTGACGATCGATGCCGCCTCGACCGGTCGCGCCGATGGCGGCCATCGCCTCATGTCGCGCTCGAAAACGATCGACGTCGATCTTGCCGGCGGGCGCCTCGATCACCTCCCGACCTCGGCGAGAACGTCGGTCGGTTTCCCGCCGCATGTGTCGTTGAAGTCTTGCGGACAGGCGGAGAGCACGATGTAGGCATCGAGCTCGGCTCTGAGAATCACGTAATCGCCTGCCTTGGATTCGGGCGCCTTGATGGTGAACGTGCCATCCGGGTTGATGAAGAAATTCGTGAAAAGATTCCAAGGTTGCGGCGTAAAAGGGAGCCGGATGGAAAGGCCCTCCAGCGCCCCATGAAGATTGTTTTCGCAGCTCGCATGATCGGCGTGCTCAGGTCCGCCCAACTCGATGTAGCGCCAGCGATCGCAGGCGGCATATTGCATGTCGTGCTGGCCCGGTGAGCGATCCTGGAGAAGCGTGACGATGGGGCGACGGTGGTTGGTGTAGGCCGCGTCCCCTTCGCGCGGGAAGAGCCTTTCGATCGACGGCTTGGTGTGCATGCACGAAAGATATTCGGACAGGTTTTCCCTGTTGAAAGCCCAGAAATCGACCGGCTGCGCGCCTTCGCAATCCGTGATCTTGATCAGATCTCCCTTGGCGACCACGAAGGCGCGGCCCGTTCGCGCTGGGATGCGATGGGTTTGCTTGATCTGTCCGAGCACCGCTGCGCCCTCCGATGATCCCATTCGAAGGCTAGCACCGCAGTACGTCTTGTCAAGTCACTTTCCTATAAGTCACTTACTTGCCAAAAAGTCTGGGCTACTGGCTTGTGAAGCCAGAATCGAGTATTTGTCCGCAACGTCAGAAAGGGCCATCGATGGTGTCCAGCGCCAAAAAACGGGTTTCGCAATCAACGCTTTCCCGCGAAAACCCAAAGGCCGGCGCCGTCGCCATCGGCGTGCGGCTGCGTCACGCACGGCTGACGAAAGGCTTGTCGTTGCGCGCGGTCGCGGATCAGGTGGGCTGCTCGGAAAGTTTCGTCTCGAAGATCGAGAACGACAAGGTGAACCCTTCCCTCACTACCCTGCACAAGCTGGTGCGCGTCCTCGAGACCAATATTGCGGCCCTGTTCTCCGACGGGGCCGACGACAGCTCCGTCCAGATTTTTCGCCCGGGCTCTCGTCCGCTGATCCGCATGGACCCGTTGCGCCACGGCAAGGGCATCGTGCTCGAGCGTCTTCTCTCACAAGCGAGAAGCACGCTTTTGCAAGCCAACATCCACCGCATCGATCCCGGCGGAGAAAGCGATGGGAGGATCGAGCACGAGGGAGAAGAGATCGGCTACATTTTGCAAGGCGATCTCGAGCTTCGTATCGATGAGAAGACCTATCTTCTGAGCGCTGGCGATTCCTTCTTTTTTCCCTCAAACCTCCCGCATGGCTATTCAAATCCCGGAGCGGTCGAGACTCAGGTGATCTGGATCAACACGCCGCCGACCTTCTGATCCGATCGCAGATAGCGCCCTCGACGGAAGCGAGCTGGTGCCCGCAACCATTAGCGATACGACGCATCGATCCGGCGGAAGGCGAGTTTGTCGTTATTCGCCAGCGACAAGCCCGTCGAGCTCGCGATGGTCGGGAGGCTCGGCCATGATCGCATTGCCGGCGCGGATCACCGTGCGGTCGTTCTGCGGCCGGGCGAACAATTCGGTAAAGGAACGCGCCTTGAAGGCGACGAGATCGGCCACAGCGCCTGGGCGCAGCGACGGCTTCTCTTCCATTCCCATGATGGCGGCAGAGGTCTCCGTCACGGTCTTGAGCCAATCGGCCGCTGGATGGTCGAAGTGGAGGATGCGTGTCGCTTCGCGGAAGACTTCGAGCATGTCGAGGTCTCCATAGGCGTAAAAAGGATCGCGCGTATTGTCGCTCGCAACCATCACGGGAACACCGGCGCGCTTGAGCTCATGCACGGCGGTGACGCCACGCCAGCGCGGCGTGCGCTCGGCTTTCACATCGCGGTCCTGGAGGTAGAGGTTGCACATGGGCAGCGATACGATCGCGATCCCGGCTCGCGCCACCTTCTCGATGACGCGCTTGGCGTACTCCTCGGGCTGGAGCGCGAGCGAGCAACAATGGGCGCAGAGGATCTTTCCTTGGAAGCGCCGCATGATTGCCATGTCGGCAATCGCTTCGAGTGAGCACGACTCGGGGTCATTGGTCTCGTCGACATGAAAGTCGAGATCTGAGCCCGTCTCCTCGGCGAGCCGGAAGAGGCGCTCGAGGGCGGGCTCGAGAGCGGCGCTCATATAGGTCACTGCGCCGACCAGGGCCTTGAATTCGCGCACCGCCAGTCGGATCTCGTCAAAATGAGCGTCGTCGAGCGCGAGCTCGATTGCGAAGAGAGGCGAGGCTTGCAGGGCGATTCGCCCGCGCCAGGCGTCGCGAAGCTCAGCGAATATCGGCCAGGTGATCGCCGTCTGCGGCGACATCGAATCGATATGGGTGCGCAGCGCCGAGGTGCCATGCGCATAGGCGCATTCAAGGCCGAACCGCATGCGCGCGCGAAGATCGGCGGCGTTCCAATTTTCGCGGTCGGTCCTGCAGGCAAGGAGCGCCGAGGCGAAGCTCCCGTCCGGGTTTCGCCGCCGTGGCCAGATGTGGCCCTTGTCGAGGTGGGTGTGCACATCCGTGAAGGTCGGCAGGACGATACCGCCGTCGAGATCGAAAAGCGGCGTCGCTGCCTCGATCGCGACGGCTCCGGCCTTGATCGCCGCGATCCGCCCGTTCTCGATCAGAAGGGAGGCTGGCGCGAGCCCGTCTTCGTCAGAACGGGCACCGCCCAGCGCGCTCATCGAGGTCGGTACGCGCGCATTCACGAGCTGATAGCGGGTGAGGGAAGGCGGGATGCGCAAGCTCTTGCTCACATTCACCTCGATCTACTTGCTTGAGATTGCGCAACGTTTCGGGCCCATGCCCGAATGGCTGTCGAGCATGGCACGTCAGGCCGGTCATCAAAAGATCGGCGCCTTCAGCCCTTCGGCCTCGAGCGCCGCCTGCACGGCCGGGCGCTCGAGCACGCGGCCCGCATGGGCGGCGAGCTCCGGCCGATCGCGTGGGGGGTGCGGCATCTCGCGTCCCCACCTCACGAGCATGAAGAGGAAGAGGTCGGCTGCCGAAAAGTGCTCGCCCAAAAGCCACGGACCTACGCCCAATTGCTCAGCGATGACATCAAACATGCGGCCGAGGCGCTCGCCTGCCGCTTGCTTGACGCTTCCGGCCATCGCGCGATCGGCGACATGCTGCCAAGGGTAGAACCAGGCGCGGTATTCGGCTTGCGGCGTGTTGGTGAGGTGAACCATCCATTTGTAGAACTCGCCACGTTGAGGCGTGCCGAGCGGCGGCGCGAGGCCGGTCCTTGGGTGCCGATCGACGAGATGCAGCACGATCGCTGCCGTCTCGAAGAGCACGAGGTCGCCGTCGACCAGTACCGGAATCCGCCCGTTTGGGTTCAGCCTGAGGTATTCTTCGCTCCTCTGCGCATCCTTTGTTCGGTCCACGAGACGCAATTCGAAAGCCGCCCCGATCTCCCGCAGCGCCATATGCGGAAACAGGCTGGCGTTCCCCGGAAAGTAATAGAGCGCGTACATCCCAGTCTTTTCCTTCCATTCGACCCCGTGTCCAAGTTCGACGCAGCAGCTCGAAGAAACCACCAAAACGTCAGCGCGCCTCGCGCGACCCCTCGCCAATTGGGTTCCGACTATCGCGCCGATCGAAGGGCGGCCAGAATAGCCCCGAGAAGCCAGAGAGATGCGACAAAATAAGCATCAGGCTGGTCATACTTGACAAATCCGGATGAGTGATGATAAATGAAAATCATCACTCATCAGGAATCAGGTCGGTGAGCATCAAGCCTCGCTACGAACCGGACGAAGCCCGCGAGCTCATTCTCGACGCTGCGGAATCGCTGTTTCGGCGAATTGGCTACTCGAAGACAACGGTCGCCGATATTGCGGCGTCGTTGTCCATGTCGGCGGCGAATGTCTATCGCTTCTTCCCTTCCAAAGGCGCGATCAACGATGCGCTGTGCCGGCGCATGCTCGGCGCGCTTCACGTGCTCGCCGAGAGCGTCGCGGCGCAACCGGGGAAGCCCTCACGGCGGCTTGAAGAGCTCATCGTCGCCGTGCACACCCACAACAAGGCCCGCCTGACGCATCAGCAGACCGTGCACGAAATGGTGGCCGTTGCCATGGAAGAGAATTGGCAGGCCATCGAGGAGCACATCGAATTCATGAAGGCGCTCTTCGCGCGCCTGATCGGCGAAGGCATGGAAGCGGGTGAGTTCGCCGCCGGAGAACCGGGAATTCTGGCGGACCTTCTCGGGCTCGGCTGCTGCGGTGTCTTCCATCCGGCGATGATCGCCGACTGCTCGGAAGAAGATTCCGAAGTGAAGGTCCGCGGCCTCGCGCGGCTGCTCGTGCGCGGGCTGCGGGCAAACAGCGGCGACGTCATTCCTCTTCCAGGATCGGGAGGCTGATCATGCCGAACGGTATTCGCAAGCGCGTGAGGCGCCCAGTCGTTCTTGCCACACTCGCTGTCGGGGCAATGGCCTTGGCGCTTTCCGCCTGCGGCAAGCCGACCGCGCAAAGCACGAGCCGCGCTGAGCATCCCGTTCTCGTGGTGACGGCGCATTTTGCGCCCGCCGTCGCGCCTCGAAATCTCGTCGGCGTCATCAGGGCGCGGGTCGAAAGCAATCTCGGTTTCCGTGTGACCGGCAAGATCGCCCAAAGGCTCGTCGATCGAGGCGCGGTGGTGAAAGCCGGCCAGCCGCTCGCCATTCTCGATCAGACCGATTGGAAGCTGCAGCTGCAGCAGGGCGAAGCAGCGCTTTCCGCGGCTCGCGCCTCGCGCGACCAGGCGGTGGCCGAGCGAGACCGGGTCTCGCACCTTCGCACCAGGGGTTGGTCGACCGCCTCCGATCTCGACAAGGCGAGCGCGACGGCCGATCAGGCGGTCGGCGCGTTCGTGCAGGCCGAAAGAGCGGTCACGCTCCAGCAAAACGCGCTCTCCTACGCGACGCTTCTCGCCGATGCCGACGGTGTCGTCACCGCGACCCTGGCCGAGCCCGGTCAGGTGGTGGCCTCAGGCCAGGCGGTCGTCACCCTTGCCCATGCGGGGGAGCCCGAGGCCGATGTCTCAATTCCCGAAGCGCTTCTCGAGCGCGTCCGCACCGGCCAGGCGACCGTCACGTTGTGGTCGCAACCCGACAAGGTCTATGCGGCGAAACTGCGCGAGCTCACGCCCTCGGCCGATCCGGCGACGCGGACCTATCCGGCGCGCTTTACGCTCGACAATCCGGGCGACCAGATCGAGCTCGGCATGAGCGCCACCGTGACGATCATCGATGCCTCGCCCTCGGTCGCGCGGCTCCCCCTCGGCGCCATTCTCGACGACGGCAAGGGCGCGAACGTCTTCGTCATCGATCCGCAGACCAAGGAACTGGTGCGCCGCCCGGTGGTGATCGCCGGTTACGACGCACAGGACGCGATCATTTCGTCGGGCCTCGCCGAGGGCGATGCCGTGATCGCGCTCGGCGTGCAGAAACTGCACGACGGTGATGCGGTGCGCCCCGTGAACGGCGCTGGCGCGTGAGGGTGGCAGACCATGGAACCGTCCACATTCGAGCCGCGCCGCCTCGATGAGGCGGCCGCAAGCTCCCGCTTCAACCTCTCGGCCTGGGCGATAACCCACCGCTCGCTCGCGCTTTTTTTCGTGATCGCGCTCGCGCTCGGCGGCGCTTTTGCCTACACCAGGCTCGGGCGAGCCGAGGATCCGAATTTCACCATCAAGGTCGCGAATGTCACCGCCACCTGGCCTGGCGCCACCTCGCGCGAGATGCAAGATCAGGTCGCCGACCCGATCGAGAAAAAGCTGCAGGAGCTTCCTTATTTCGACCGGGCGCGCACCTATGTGACGCCGGGCTTCATGGCCTTGCAGCTCTCCTTCCGGGATGACACGCCGCCAAGCGCCGTGCCTGAGCTTTTCTACCAGCTGCGCAAGAAGCTCACCGACATCCGCTCCGACCTGCCTTCCGGCCTCGTCGGGCCCGACGTCAATGACGAATTCGGCGATGTCGACAGCCTTCTCTTCATGCTCACCGGCAAGAATGCCTCCTATCGGCAGCTCAAGGACGCGGCCGAGGACCTGAAGAAAACGTTGTTGCGCGTCCGGAACGTCACCAAGGTCGATATCTACGGCGCGCAGCAACAGACGATCTTCGTCGATTTCGACACCGCGAAGCTCGCGAGTCTCGGCATCGCGCCTCAGACCGTTTTCGACAGCCTCGCCAAACAGAACGCCGTGACCGCGGCCGGCACTTTCGAGACCGACGGTCAGCACATCCCCTTGCGCGTGACGGGCGCGCTCGACGGCGTCGAAGCGGTCAAGGCGACGCCGGTTTCGGTGAACGGCGTTACCTTCGCGCTCGGCGACATCGCCAAGGTGTCGGCCGGCTATGCGGACCCTCCGAACTTCCTCGTGCGCCAGGATTCGCAACCGGCGCTGGGCGTCGGCGTCGTCATGGCGAAGGGTGCCAACATCATCACCTTCGGCAAGGAGGTGAGGGAAGCGCTCGATGCGCATCTCGCCACGATGCCGGTCGGTATCGAGGTGACGCAGATTGCGGATCAGCCGGCGGTCGTCGACCGCGCCGTCTTCGAGTTCCTGCGTTCCTTCGCCGAGGCGCTCGTCATCGTTCTCGGCGTGAGCTTCCTCTCGCTCGGCTGGCGCACCGGAATCGTGGTCGCGACCTCGGTGCCGCTGGTCCTCGCCGTCGTCGCGCTCGTGATGAGCGGTCTCGCGATGGACCTCAACCGCATCACGCTCGGCGCATTGATCATCGCGCTCGGCCTTCTCGTCGACGATGCGATCATCGCGGTCGAGATGATGGTGGTGAAGATGGAGCAGGGCTGGTCGCGCGCACGGGCCGCGGCCTTCGCATGGACCTCGACCGCCTTTCCCATGCTCACCGGAACACTGGTCACTGCCATCGGCTTCGTGCCAATCGGCTTTGCGGTGTCGGCGGTCGGCGAATATGCGGGCGGCATCTTCTGGGTGGTGGCGATCGCGCTTCTCGCCTCCTGGGTCGTGGCGGTGCTGTTCACCCCGCTCTTCGGCGTCCTCCTCTTGCCCGACCGCAAGAAGCTCGCGAGCGTCCATGCGGATCCGGAAGCGATCTACCAGACGCGCAGCTACAATCTCTTGCGCCGAATCGTCGACTTTTGCGTGCGTCGTCGCGGCATGGTGACGCTTGCGACACTTGGCATATTCGCCGTCGCGGTTGTCGCCTTCGGGCATGTCCAGCAGCAGTTTTTTCCCACCTCCGATCGCCCTGAGCTCTTCTTCGAGATTCGCATGCCGGCCGGAACATCGATCGAGGCGACGGATGCGGCAGCTCGCGAGGCTGAGAAGATCATTGCCGGCGATCCGGACATCCGCTCCTACACGTCCTATGTGGGGCAGGGTTCGCCCCGCTTCTGGCTCGGTCTCAACCCGCAGCTCCCCGACAGCGCCTATGCGCAGATCGTGATCCTGCCGCCGGATGTGGAAGCGCGCGAGCGCGTCAAGGCGAAGATCGAGAAGGCGCTCGCGGAAGGAGCGCTCTCCGGCGCGCGCGTGCGCGTCACCCGTTTCGACTTCGGTCCGCCGGTCGATTATCCGGTCGAGTTCCGGGTGGTCGGCACCGATCCGTTGCGGCTGCGCCAAATCGCCGAAGACGTGCGCCGTGTGATGCTCACCGACCCGCGCGTCGTCGATCCCAATTTGCAATGGAACGAGCGGGAGCCTTCGCTGCGTCTCGTCGTCGATCAGGATCGTGCGCGCGCACTCGGCTTGACGCCGCAGGACGTCGCCGAGAGGCTCGAGTTCCTGGTCAACGGCGCGACCATCACCACTATCCGCGACGGCACGGAGAAGATTGCCGTGCTCGGGCGCGCGGCAAGCTCCGAGCGTCTCGATCCCGCGAAAGTCGCGGACCTCACGATCACGGCGCGCAACGGCCACGCGGTGCCGCTCGCGCAGATCGTGAAGATCGAGCGCACCTCCGAAGAGCCGCTGATCTGGCGCTGGAACCGCGACATGGAGCTCGCGGTGCGCGCCCAGACGATCGACGGCGTGCAGCCCCCGGATGTGACGAATGCGCTTCTCGCGAAGCTCAAGCCGATCGTCGATGCGCTTCCCGCCGGTTATCGCATCGATACGGGCGGCGCCGTCGAGGAATCCGGGAAAGCCAATGCCTCGATCTTCAAGCTTTTCCCGGTGATGTTCGTGCTCATGCTCGGCGTGCTCATGGTGCAGCTGCAGAGCTTCTCGCGGCTCTTCCTGGTCTTCCTCACCGCGCCGCTCGGCATCATCGGGGCTTCGCTCGCGCTCAATCTGTCCGACAGGCCGTTCGGCTTCGTGGCGCTGCTCGGCCTCATCGCGCTCGCCGGCATGATCATGCGCAACGCGGTGATCCTCGTCGATCAGATCGAGGCCGATGTAAGCTCGGGTCGTCACACGCGCCGCGAGGCGATCGTCGAGGCGACAGTGCGCCGGGCTCGACCCGTGATCCTCACGGCACTCGCCGCCATTTTGGCGATGATCCCGCTTTCGGAGAGCGCCTTTTGGGGTCCGATGGCGACGACCATCATGGGCGGCCTCTTCGTCGCGACGTTCCTCACGCTGCTCTTCCTGCCGGCGCTCTACGCGCTCTGGTTCCGCAAGAGCCTTGACGTGCAGCCGGTCCTTCCGGAGAACCGAGCCACGCTTCCCGCGACGCCTCCACTTGCGGCCTTCAAGGTCGCGGCCGAATAGCGCCCCTCAGCTCTTCGATCCGGGGGGCTCGTTCCCCGAGGGCTTGGTGCTCGGCGCCAGGCGCTCGAGCCGCTCGCGCATCCGGTCCATCTCGCGTCGCATCTCCTCGATCTCGTCGGGTCGCTCGCCCTTGCGGGACGGCGTATCGGCCGGCACTTCCCCGCCGGCCATGGCGAAGGGAGACATCATGCGCAACGCGTTGGCGAAGGCGGCCATGTTCTTCCGCGTCTGCTCCTCGAGTAGTGCGAAGGGCGTCTGTCCCAGCGCTTGGGTGAATTGCTCGCGCAGCTTCTGTTGATTGCTGATCAGGCTTTCAAGCGAGAAATCGAGATATTGCGGCACCAGCGCCTCGAGACTATCCCCATAAAGGCGGATGAGCTGGCGCATGAAGGTGATCGGCAAGAGATTCTGCCCCTTGTTCTCCTGTTCGAAGATGATCTGGGCGAGCACAGAGCGCGTCAAATCCTCGCCGGTCTTGGCATCGCTGACGACGAAATCCTCGCCCGCCTTCACCATGCGGGCGAGATCTTCGAGGGTGACGTATTCGCTCGACCCGGTGTGGTAGAGGCGGCGATTGGCGTATTTCTTGATGGCGACCGGGCCTTTCGCGGCCTGGGCCTTCTCGTCGGGCTTGGCCTTGTCCTGTGCCCCGGGATCATTCTTCGTCATCAGGGCATTCAAGCATCACGTCTCATCGACTGCAAATGCATGATGCATGGGCTAATGCGCGCCAGCGAGGCCGGCAAACCGCCCGGAGCCGGTTCGCAGGAGAGGTTCCGCGCAGAAAACACGAGGTGCTGGTTGCGTCCGGGCACGAAATTCATCACATAGAGGGATCGTGGCGTAGCGCGTTGCTCTTTGTCACGGCCAGCCGGTTCGGCGCCTTACTATCCGCGAGAGCGGGCGAATATTCGCGCGGCGCCGACGAGAGGAGTTCACCTGACGGATGTTCCGAGTAGACGGAATTCCGCACCGGATTTCGACAGACAGGGGATGATTGCGAAGATTTCAGGCTTGAGGGCCTTCTCAATGGGAGAGTTTCATGTCGGATAAGGACATCGTCATCGTCGCGGCGGCACGCACGCCGGTCGGAAGCTTCAATGGCGCTTTCGGCAATTTGCCGGCCCATGAGCTCGGTGCAGTCGCGATCAAGGCCGCGCTCGAGCGTGCGAAGGTCAAGCCCGACGAGGTCGACGAGGTGATCCTCGGGCAGATCCTGAGCGCGGGTGAGGGGCAAAATCCCGCGCGCCAAGCCGCCATGAAGGCCGGCGTGCCGCAAGAGAAGACCGCCTGGGGCCTCAATCAGCTTTGCGGCTCGGGTTTGCGCGCCGTCGCGATCGGCATGCAGCAGATCGCCAATGGCGATGCCGACATCATCGTGGCCGGTGGCCAGGAATCGATGTCCATGGCGCCGCACGCGGCCCATCTGCGCAACGGCACGAAAATGGGCGACACGAAATTCGTCGACACTATGCTGAAGGACGGGCTCATCGACGCCTTCAACGGCTACCATATGGGCAACACGGCCGAGAATGTCGCGGCGCGATGGCAAATCACCCGCGAAGACCAGGATAAGTTCGCCACCCATTCGCAGAACAAAGCCGAGGCCGCCCAAAAAGCCGGGCGCTTCAAGGATGAGATCGTCCCCGTGACAGTGAAGAGCCGCAAGGGCGACGTCGTCGTCGAGAACGACGAATACATCCGCCATGGCGCCACCTACGATGCGATGACCAAGCTGCGACCAGCTTTCTCGAAGGAGGGCTCGGTAACCGCGGCCAACGCCTCCGGGATCAATGACGGCGCCGCGGCAGTGGTCCTGATGACGGCCGAGAACGCGAAGAAGCGCGGCCTCAAGCCGCTCGCCCGGATCGTCTCCTGGGCGACTGCCGGAGTCGATCCCGCCGTGATGGGAACGGGGCCGATTCCGGCCTCGCGCAAGGCCCTCGAGAAGGCCGGGTGGAAAATCGGCGACCTCGACCTCGTGGAGGCCAACGAAGCCTTCGCGGCCCAGGCGCTCGCGGTGAACAAGGATCTCGGCCTCGATACGTCCAAGGTCAACGTGAACGGTGGTGCCATCGCGATCGGTCATCCGATCGGCGCCTCGGGCGCTCGCGTGCTCACGACGCTTCTTTACGAGATGGGCCGTCGCAACGCGAAGAAGGGACTCGCCACCTTGTGCATCGGCGGCGGCATGGGCATCGCCATGTGCGTCGAGCGCTGAAACGGCGTCGAAGACAGGTCCGCTTTTTGCCGGAGCGGCGGCACAAGACCGTGCTGCCGCGCCACGGTGAAGCCGGCAGAGCCGGCGCCACGTTCTCGCCCTGCCCATCGGCCGAGTGTTCGACTTCGGCTCGGGCCTTATTATCGTTGAGATCGCCTCACAGATAATTGATCGCGACCTGCGCGAAGCTAACTAGACTGCGAGGTCTCGCAAGGTTCATTTCCGGCCATGCGCTTTGCAAGAGCATGGCCCGTCGGGGCGCTTTTGGCCATGCTCCTCTTGAGCGTTGCCATGAATCTCGCGACGAGCAAGCCTGCCAATTTCACCGGCGGCGATGCTCCCGATTATCTCGCGACCGCCTACCATCTCGCTCATCACCGCGTATTTGCTCGCGACCCGACCGCAGCCGAGGTTGCGCCGGGAATCGGACGCGAGCCCGGCTATCCTCTCTTTGCCGCCGCGCTGATGAGCGTCGATCCGGGGCTCGGCGCCTATACGCCCGAATGCGCGCGCCATGTGGGAAGCTGTGATCTCGCTCAGTTTCGCTTGGCGTCACTCGCGAACCTCATGCTCGTCGAGCTCAGCGGCGTGTTGCTGTTCCTCCTCGCCTTTCGCGTGACGGGAAGCATGAGCGCCTCGCTCGTCGCCGCCGGCTACACGCTCCTCAATCTTCACATGAACCGCTTCTGGCAAGATCCGGTCTCCGACCGGCTCGCGATGTTTCTTGTCGTCGCGACGATGCTGGCGTTCAGTTTCGCCTGGGGCACGAGGTGCGCCGCGCGCTGGAGCTTATTCGCCACGGCCCTTTCGGCATTGACGCTGACCAAAGCGGTGTTTTTGCCCTATTCGGTTCTCGCCGGACTTGGCGCGTTTTTGTGGATCTTCGCTCGTCCGACGGACGTCCGAAGCAAACTCCGCATTCTCGGCCTCGTCACCTGTGTCTACGCCGTCCTGGTCGGCGGCTGGGTGCTTCGCAATTTTGCCGTCTCGGGGGAATTGCGTATCACCGACAACCGCGCCGGCCTCATGCTGAGCACGCGGGAGGCGCTCGACCACATGACGCCGACGCAATACGTGGCGTCTTTCATCTACTGGACGCGCGGCCCCGGCCCTGGCCTGGCCCGGCGGCTCTTTGGGCCCGAGCTCACGGCCCCGCTCGGCCTCGAGGAACCGGACGGCTTTTTCCTGGGCGGTCAAGATCGCTACAACGGACGCGTCGAGGCCCTCGCAACAGCCGAGCATATCGATATTCTCGCGGCGAGCGCCAGAATCGAGCGCGAGGTGATCGGGGAGATCTCAGAGCATCCGCTCGCCTATGCGGCCACGATATTTCCCGTGCTCTACAGGGGGTTTTGGATCGATGAATTTGCGCTCATCGGAATTCCGGCATTGTTCTTTGCGACGTGGCGAAGCTGGCGGCGAGGCGAAACGCTGAAAATTCTTCTCTTGTCCGTCGGCATCTACAACGAAGTCTTCCACGCGCTCGTTTCTCTCAACATTCCCCGTTTTCAGATCACGGCCATGCCCTGCGTCGCGATCGCGGTGGCGCTTGCCTTCTCGGCTCTTGCGCGCGTCCTTTCCCGTAAAGCGAGGGCGATCGACCTTGCAGCAACCATCGCGCCCGCTCGCGCCCTTGCGCGCTCGAATGCGCTCATTGCTGCCGAAGCTTCCGCGACGCCTTTCGCCCGTTCGACGACCATCGGCGGCCATGACCGCAAGCCGGGATGAAGGAAGCGAATGCACAAGCCGCGCCCGCGGAAGCCCTCGCTCCTTCAATCGGGGTCCACGCCATGAAGCAGTCTCGCGCGATGAACCAGGGGAGCCACAAAAGCCTGCCTCTCGAAGCCCTGCGCGGTCTTGCCGCGATCTCCGTGCTTTTCTGGCATGTAACGGTGGGCTTCTTTCCGCAATGGTCGGGCGTGTTTCGCGAGAAATGGCCGGGAGCCTCGCTCGATGGCGAAATCTGGTTCGGCCTCATTCACGGCCCGAGTGCCGTGACCTTGTTCTTCGTGCTCTCGGGGTTCGTGTTGACGAGGCGCTTTCTTATCGACGGAGATCATCAGATCATCCTGCGCGGCGCGATCAAGCGCTGGCCACGTCTTGCCGGCCCCGCGCTGTTGGCGGCGCTCACCTCCTGGGCCTTGTTCAAGCTCGGCGCCTATCGCTTCAAGGAAGGTGGCGCGATCACGGGCTCCGAATGGCTGAGCCTTTTCGCCTATGGGATCGGGGAAGGTTTCAAGCCTGGGTTCTGGGATGCGCTCGGTCAGGGGGCCTTCCTCACCTTTTTTCGCGGCAAGGCGTATTACGACAGCAATCTGTGGACGATGCGGCCCGAATTGACGGGAAGCTTCATTGCTTTCGGGCTCGCCTTGCTCGTGTCGCTGGTGCCCTCGCGCCTCGTGGCCCTGCGCGCCGCGATGATCGCGATGGTGGTGCTCTTTTGCTATTTTGGCTCGTCGCTTTACGCGGCTTTCCCGACAGGTGTGGCGCTTGCCGCCTTTCTGCCTGCCCGAACGCGCCTCCTGCCCGGCTGGGCCGTGGCTGTCGCCCTCGGCCTTGCCGTCTATCTTCTGGGCTACACCGGCGTCGAGACCGGCGCCTTCTCGATTTTGGCGCGCGCGCTCCATTCACGCCATGCGGCAGACGACCTTACCTTCGTGGCCGTGATCCATATCCTGGCGAGCGCGCTCCTCATCGCCGCGATCGAACTCGCGCCCGATGGCTTGCATCGGCGAATGTCCGGCCGCGCCGCCCATCTTCTGGGCGTGCTCTCGTTTCCCCTCTACCTCGTCCACATCCTCATCCTATGCTCGCTTGGATGCATGGTGCTGATTTTGATGACGCCGGTGTCTAGCGCGCTTACGGCCGGCCTCGCCGCTGGTGTCGCAACGATCCTCGGCTCGTTCCTCGCTTCCGTGCCATTCGCGCTTTTCAACGAGCGCTGGGTGGCGTTCATCAATCGAGCCACCGATCGCATGCTCGAGCCCTCACTCGCCGCGACGAAGGCGCCGAGCCGTTCCGAAACGACCCCAGATATTCTCCTCTCAAGCCGAGCTTCATCGGCGAAAGCCTCGCCGGCGAACGCTTGAATTGAAGTCTTGGCGCAAGGTGGACTTTCCCCCGCCTGTTGTGAAACGATCACAAATGCGGCGAATACCGTCATGATCGAGCGAGCGAGCGGCAAGGAGGATCA
Source organism: Hyphomicrobiales bacterium (assembly GCA_019247605.1). GTDB lineage: Bacteria > Pseudomonadota > Alphaproteobacteria > Rhizobiales > Beijerinckiaceae > GAS188. The sequence continues at coordinate 8,167 of JAFBAS010000100.1, read as the reverse complement.
TCATGTCCAAGATTGCGATCGTCACCGGCGGCACGCGAGGCATCGGCGAAGCGATTTCGAAAGGGCTCAAGGAGGCGGGCTACAAGGTGGCTGCAACCTATGGCGGCAATGACGCTGCAGCCGAGAAATTCAAGAAGGAAACGGGTGTCGCGGTTTACAAATGGGACGTTGGTGACCCCAAGGCTTGCTCCGACGGCGTCGCCAAGGTCGAGGCCGAGCTCGGGCCGGTCGATGTGCTGGTCAACAATGCCGGCATCACGAGAGACACGATGTTCCATCGCATGACGCCGGAGCACTGGTCCGCCGTCATCCGCACCAATCTCGATTCCTTGTTCAACATGACGCGCCCGGTGATCGAGGGCATGCGGGCGCGCGGTTTCGGGCGCATCATCTCGATCTCCTCGATCAACGGTCAGAAAGGTCAAATGGGCCAGGTGAATTACTCGACCGCGAAAGCCGGTGTGATCGGCTTCACCAAGGCCCTGGCGCAGGAGAACGCGAATAAGGGGATCACCGTGAACGTGATCGCTCCCGGTTACATCGCGACCGAGATGGTGCGAGCCGTGCCTGCCGAGGTGCTCAAGACCAAGATCCTGCCGCAGATTCCAGTCGGACGTCTCGGCGAGGCCGATGAGATCGCAGCCGCCGTCCTTTACCTCGCCGGAGACAAGGGCGGTTTCATCACTGGCTCGACGCTCTCGGTGAACGGCGGACAATACATGGCTTGAGCCTCATGGCTGTCGATGCCCTCGCGTCACAAAAGTGAGCAACGATTTGTTTCTCGCGGGCTATAGCGCGGCCCAAGCCGTACCGGGGCCGCTCTTCACCTTCTCGGCCTATCTCGGCGCCGTGATCGGACCGCAGCCGAACGGCATGGCGGGCGCCGTGCCCACCGGGTTGAATTCCCCGGCATTCGTTGACGAAAGCAGTAGTTGTGCGGCGTGTCGGCGTTGCATTTCCGCTCGTGCTCTGCCATAGACCGCCGCTTGAGCGAACCGCCCGGCCAAAAGGGCTGCCGTGGCGGTTCCGAACGCTCCGAAGAGCAGTTCCGGCCGGAAGAGCTCCCGTCGAAGGGAGCAACCCGAGGCCTTTTGGAAAGGATGCGAAATGCCCAAGCTGAAGACGAAATCGGGCGCCAAAAAGCGCTTCAAGCTCACCGCGACCGGAAAAGTCGTATCTGGCCAGGCGAACAAGCGCCATGGCATGATCAAGCGGACACAAAAGCAGATCCGCAATCAGCGCGGCACGACGGTCCTGTCGGAGTCCGACGGACGTGTGATCCGCAAATATTTCCTGCCGAACGGCATCTGAGCCTTCGGCCTTCATGAATATTGGAGCTTGACCCATGGCCCGTGTGAAACGCGGCGTGACCTCTCACGCCAAGCACAAGAAAGTCATCAAGGCGGCGAAGGGCTATTATGGCCGCCGCAAGAACACCATTCGTGTCGCCAAGCAAGCGGTCGAGAAGGCGATGCAATACGCCTATCGCGACCGCAAGGTGCGCAAGCGCAATTTCAGAGCGTTGTGGATCCAGCGGCTCAACGCGGCGGTGCGCGAGCACGGCCTCACCTACAGCCGGTTCATCGATGGCCTCACGAAGGCCGGTGTGGGCGTCGATCGCAAGGTGCTCGCCGACCTCGCGATGCATGAGCCGGCGGCTTTCAACGCCGTGGTCGAGAAGGCGAAAGCCGCGCTGCCGCCGGTCGCGAAGGCGGCGTAGCAAGCTTCGACGGCGGCGCGCGAGCAAATTCTCCCGGTTTCAATGATGCGGCGCGCCGCGCGGCGCTGCCCCTTGCGTCATCGCTGCCCTCGGTAACCGGGCGTTCACCCTGTTTGGATCGAACATTGAGGCGGTAACCGCAAGGTGAAGCTTCTCCCACAGCTTCCCTCCTTCGCCGTTTTGGCGCGGGATGCGGGGAGCGACTTTCGTCATGCGGGACGCAAGAGCCGAAAGGGCAGTTGGTGCCCTGACGCGCGGATCGGGAGAATGGGCGGCGCGAAAGCTCGGAGCCGTGAGCGCGGGCGAGGCGGCGCGTCTGGCGCGTATCGAAAGCCTCGGGAGGCGCCGGGCGGGCGCTTCTGCGAGCATCATGCTTTTCGGATCGGCGTTCATCTGCATGTTGCTGGCCGCTCTCCTGTTCCTGCCTGCGCGTGGCGGGGCCAGCATGGCCGAGGAGCCGAGGCTGGCTTCGCGGGAGGCATCGCCGGCTGGCGGCACGCCGTCCTGGTCGCAGATCGCGCATCCCACCCCGCTCTTCTCGCTCGACGCGGCCGAGCTCTCGAACACGGAAAGGATCTATGAGGCCGTGCGTTCGACCTTCGGCAACGGCCGTGAGGATCGGCTCGTGTTCGGTGTGGCTTCGCGTGCCGACAAGCTCTTCATGGAAGTCGCGATCTCGAATAGCGGAAACAAAGCGGGTGAGGCGGCGCCGTTCTTCGTCGATCTTTCACGGCGCGCCGCGGCGGCCGGGGTCGCCGTCGCAAAAGCTTCGCCGGGCGAGCCGTTGCTGAGCAGATTCGGCGAAATGGAGAGCGCCGAAACGAGGCTGTCCGCGAATGGCGTCGAGCGATCCTGCCTCGCCTTCCGCCGCGCTGTTCCGGGTGAGGCGTTGCGGCTTCTCGGCTGGTATTGCCCGCCCGAGGGCACTCATGTGCTCACCAGCGAGCTTTCCTGCCTCATCGACCGCCTCGAGATCTCTGGAAACATGGAGGACGAGGCGATGCGGGAAGCCTTCGCGTCGGCGCGCGCCCGGCGCCTCGAATGCAAGGCGCTTCCCGCGGCCGCTTCGACCGTCGTGGGAAAGAGCTCGCCTTCGATTTCGGCTTCCGCGGCCAGCATGGAGGCGCTTCTTGAGACCATTGTGCCTCGCCCGAGGGGAACGAAGCCGCGCCGGCGGCGTATACCGTGACGATCATATCTTCGTGTGCCCCTTTGACGAGGGCGCCTGAACGGTCCACATGAACTGACCGAGGCGAATCGCCAAAGCAGGACGCGAAGCCCTGATGGCGACTCGATCGGACGCCAACATGCTCGATCGACACGAAGGAATATCCTAATGCGCTTTTCCGCAATTCTGGCGATCGCCGTCCTGGCTGCCGGCGCTTTCGGGCCATCTTCGGCCGACGCCGCAAGCCAGCATCGCTATCGTTACAGGGTGCCCGCGCATGCGCCCTTCGTGGTCGAAGTGCCGCCGCGCAGCTTCCTCGACCCGGGACCGGTCGTGCCGGTCGGCTCATTGTCGAATTACGTGTACGCGTCGCAATACCCGTATTTTCCGATCTACTCGTACACCAATCACTACGGGCGCCCGCCGCTTCCCGAGCAACCCGTTCCGCTCATCGATCATCTCGATTTCGGTCCGCTCAGCGGACCCTGAGCACAAACCTTCGAATATTCCCGCCCAGCCGCAGCGTTCCCTCCGTTTTGTGGGAAAGAACGGGGAAGGGATTTCGAGCGACTCTCTGCGCTACCCAGGTGGGGTAGCGCCTGTCTCACTTGAGCGTGCGGCGCAGCTCCGTGACCACCGCATCTCCCATCCCGGTGGTGCCGATCGCATTCGCGCCCGGCGCGGCGATGTCTTTTGTGCGCAAGCCCGAGGCAAGCACATTCGCGACCGCTTTCTCGAGCGCGTCCGCCGCTTCCCCCAGGCCGAAGGAATAGCGAAGGCACATCGCGAGCGAGCCGATCATCGCGATCGGATTCGCCAAGCCCTTGCCGGCGATGTCGGGCGCCGAGCCATGTACCGGCTCGTAGAGCGCCTTGCGCTTTTTGCTCTTCTTGTCCTCGGCGCCGAGCGAAGCCGAAGGCAGCATGCCGAGCGAGCCGGTGAGCATCGCCGCCACGTCGGAAAGCATATCGCCGAAGAGGTTGTCGGTCACGATGACGTCGAATTGCTTCGGCCAGCGCACGAGTTGCATGCCGAGCGCGTCGGCGAGCTGATGCTCGAGCTTGACGTCGGCATATTCGGCCTGATGCAAGGCGTTGACGGTGTTGGTCCACAGCACCCCCGATTTCATCACGTTGCGCTTGTCGGACGAGGTCACCTTGTTCCGCCGCTTGCGAGCGAGCTCGAAGGCGACGCGCGCGATGCGCTCGATCTCGGGCGTGGTGTAGACCTGCGTGTCGACGGCGCGCTTGTCACCGTTCTCGAGCGTCACGATCTCCTTGGGCTCGCCGAAATAAACCCCTCCCGTCAGCTCGCGCAGGATGACGATGTCGAGGCCCTCGACCACCTCGCGCTTCAGCGAAGAGGCGTCGGCGAGCGCGGGGTAGCAGATGGCGGGACGGATGTTGGCGAAGAGCCCGAGATCCTTGCGCAGCCGCAAAAGCCCAGCCTCCGGGCGCACATCGTAACCGACCTTGTCCCATTTGGGACCGCCCACGGCACCGAAGAGAACCGCGTCCGCTTCCTCGGCGCGGCGCATCGCGTCCTCGGTGATCGCGACCTTGTGCGCGTCGTAGGCGCAGCCACCCACGAGGTCGCGCTCGGTCTCGAAGGAAGCGATGCCGATCTCCTTGAGCGCGCGCAAGGTCTTTTCGGCCTCGGCCATCACCTCGGGACCGATGCCGTCGCCGGGCAAGAGAAGAAGCTTGTGAGTCATGAGAATTGTCCGTCCGAGAAGGAAGCGTGATGCCATAGGCAAGCCCCGCCCGGCTGGCAAGGCCGCAGACGAGCCGGGCGACGGTCGCAGCTTGAAACGGCGAAGTGCGCCGTTGGGTCGGCTGGCGAGATCGCATCAGAATGCGCTAGGCTTTGCATTCTTCGTGTGGCGCGCTCGTGCGAGAGTGCCTCGCCGGCGCAAATCCTCGCGAGGTGATCTCATGGCGTTACGCATCCTGCGTCTCGGCACCCCTCGCTTCCCGCAGGAGGGTACGCGAATCGGCGCGGTGCGGCGCCCGCCTCGCGGCGTCCCCAAGCAGAGCTACGCCTCTCAGAATTGGTTCGACGTCTGGTACCCCGATCTCGCCCCGAGCGCCGATCTTGTCTCGCACGCAAGATCTGCGCGGAGCGAAAAAGAATGGCGAGCCTTCGTTCGCGCTTTCCGGGCCGAGATGAACGAGCCGATGCCGAGGCGGACGCTCGACCTTCTCGCGGCCCTCTCGCATGACGCGCGGTTCTCGATCGGCTGCTATTGTGAGAACGAGCAGCGCTGCCACCGCTCCGTGCTTCGCGAGCTTCTCGCGGAGCGAGGCGCAAAGCTTTTGTGAAATTCAGCCCGCCTCGACGAAACTCCTGATCAGCCAATGCGCGATGGCGAAGGGAGCCGGGCAGGCCACGCCTTGCGGATGTGTGCCCGCGAGGATCGAGCTGCATTCGGCACGGCTGAACCAGCGCGCATCCTCGAGCTCCTCGCGATCGATGACGATCTCGTCCGTGAGCGCCTCGGCATGGCAGCCGATCATGAGCGACATCGGGAACGGCCAGGGTTGCGAGGCGAGATAGGTCACGCGCCCGCAAGCGACGCCCGCCTCCTCTTTGATCTCGCGACGGACCGCCGACTCGATCGTCTCCCCATGCTCGATGAAGCCGGCGAGCGCCGAATAGACGCGGCTCGCAAACCGCGCGCTGCGACCGAGAAGGCACTTGTCCTCGCGCACGGCAAGCATGATCGCGACCGGATCGGTGCGCGGGAAATGCTGTGTGTTGCAGCTTGGGCAATCGCGCCGGAAGCCGGATACGGAGGGCCGGCTCGGCGCGCCACAATTGGCGCAGAAGCGGTGGCGTTGATGCCAGTTCATCAGCGCCTTGGCCTCGGCGAGAAGCCCGAGCTCGGGCGGCGGCACGAGGCCTTGCATGGCGATCGAGCGCAGGTCGATCGCGAGAAGCCCCTCTTGCTTGAGCGCCTCCGCGCGATCGGGCGCGATGAGGGTTGCGAAGACCGGGCGTTTGCCGTCAAGTCCGAGAAAGGCGCGCTCGAGCCTCGTCTCTCGCGCTTCGATGCCTCGCAAGGGAAAAAACGACGTGATCGTTTCGCCCTCCCGGCGAAGGATCATCGCTTCCCCGGCGACGAGCAGCGTCTGCGCCGAAGCGTCCGCCGCACATTCGGCAACGAAGCCAGCATCCTCGCGCCGCTCGGAAAGCCGCTCGATTGGATTGACCGAATAGCCCGTGCGGGCCGAAAGCTCCTGGAAGGCACTCGTGAGGTCGTTCATGGAGCGGCCTCACCCGACGTGAAGCCACTGAAGACGAGGTCCGGCGCGCTGATGTTGTGGCGCGAAGGCACGAGGCGTCCCATCCACGCCTTCGTCGCCTTGGCGCCGTGAAAGTTCATGATCGGCTCTTCGAGCCAGCTCCTGGCCTCAGGCCGTTGCAGCGCGATGCGCGCCACGTCCGCGTTGAATTCGGTGACGTACATCGAGCGCAAGGCCGCGAAGGGCTCGTTCTCGATCGCCTGGTCGAAGGCGACATCGAGCGTGATGTGGCTCTCGTCGACGTCGGTGACCTTCACCTCGCCATGACCGCCATCGGCGAAGGTGAGACGAAAGCTCTTGCTTGCCGGATCAAACCCGACCTCCTTGATTTCGACGACGGGCCTCTCCTTCATTTGGACAGGCCCGACGAAGAACGAGGAACCATAGGCGCTCCAGGGAAGGTGCGCCGGAGGCAGCGGGTGAATGCGCCAAATGCCGTCCGTCGGGTAGAAGACGAGGACCTGCTCGGCCTTGCCGTGCACGAAAATCCAAAGCTGCACCATGGTGAGGTTGTGCTCGACCCGGTCACCGATGCGCACCGGCACGTCGCGCCGGCGCCAGTAATCGGAGAATTCATAACCCGTCACCCAAAGGAACGGCGATTCATAAAAGGTGATGCGGCGCTCGGTCGGCGCAGCGGTCTCCTCGCCATGGGCGATGTCGCAATCCGTCCAGTCGGGTTCGCGGCTTTCGCCATCGCCCGTGACCGCCCCGATATAGGCAGGGTGCACCGCCTCGATGCGAAAGCGCCGCAGGCGTGGCGAGGCGAACGTCACCGTCACATTGTCTTTCTCGGCGCAGCTCTCCGCTTCGCTCGCATTGGTCACGTCGACCGCAAGTGGCGCTGGGCGCGTCTCCGCAGCGAGCGCGGTGGCGCGCGCGCAAAGGCCGGCGAGCGCGCCGCAGGCGAGGAGCGCGAGAGCCGGCATGCGGCGTGCTTTGCTGGGGCGAAAGAAAGTCATGGCAATCAAGATCGCGGGAGTGGCATGGCTAGGCTTGGCATCCGACTATCATGCGGCGCCGCGCCGGTCACCTCGTCCGCCGCGCATGTCGGGTGACAAAACCGCCACGGGACGGTTCGGAACGGGAGCCGCATTTCGACAAAGCGGTCAAGCCTGCGCGTCGCATCCACAAGCTTCGCATTGGGCTTGCACCCGCGCCGAACGCGTCCTACGCTTGTCGTCATGACGCAGACCGCCATCACCATTCGTCCGGCGGAGGTCGACGATGCACGTGGCATCGAGAGCGTGCATGATGCCGCCTGGCGCGAGGCGTATCGGGGCATCATCCCAGGCGTCGAGCTCGAGCGAATGGTCGCGCGGCGCGGCGCCTCGTGGTGGCGATCGGCGATCCGGCGCGGTGCTCGCATCAACGTGCTCGATCATCAGGACAGGATCGCGGGCTATGCGAGCTATGGCCGCAACCGCTCACCCTGGCTGACGCAGGAAGCGGAGATCTACGAGCTCTACCTCGCCCCGGAATTCCAGGGGCTCGGCCTCGGCGTGCGACTGTTTCGCGCCACGCGAGCGAATGCGCGCGGCGCCGGCTTGAAGGGCGTTGCCGTCTGGGCACTGAGCGGCAACGAACGAGCGCTCGCCTTTTACACGCGCCTCGGCGGACGCATCCTCAAGCGCTCGACCGGGCGCTTCGGCAAATCCATTTACGAGAGCACGGCCTTCGGCTGGGATTGAGGCGGGGCTGGGCGATCCGCTCACGCGTGTCCACGTGCCTCCACGTTCCGCTCAACCGTGCACCAGCGCCTCCGCCCATCCTCGCGCGAGCGAGGCTTCAGACCTTTTCCGGCTTACGAAATGAAATTCTGGATGCCGGCTTTCACGGGCAAGAGCGGAGCAATTCCGCGGTGATGGGCGCAAATCGGGACGCTACTCCCCCACCACCTTGTACTGGGTTCCCGCGTCTATATGAGCGGTCTTGTCGAGCCCGTTGAGCACGGAGAATTCTTCGGCCGGCAGG
>JAFBAS010000078.1 GCA_019247605.1 Hyphomicrobiales bacterium | reverse complement strand
CGGGAACGCGTTCACACCCGCGGGTTGCACACCGCCGCCGTAACCGACGCCGAAGCCTTGGCGCATCGAGGTACCTGAACCGTACCAGGCGCCTGAACGACGACGAATGTCGAGCTGCACGAAGGTGCGCAGGAGGCCCCAATCGGTCGCGGTGCGCGAGTCCAAATTGACACGGCCCAGCACGTTCACGCCGAAGCTCGGATCAGAGTGAGCACGCGGCTCATCCCATTCGAGATCGAGTTCGGCCTTGCCGCCGATCTTGAGGCAGGTGTCGGTTCCCGGAACGTAGAAGAAGCCCGGACCATAAACGCTACAGATCCGGACGTATTCGACAGGAGCCGCCTTCCGAGTGGGAAGATCAGCGGCCTGTGCCCCGGTAACCGCTATAAAACCGGCGGCCGATCCGAGGAGAAGGCTCTTACCGAGCTTCATTGAGACCTCCAAAATTTAGACCCATTAGGATCGGGGTTCGCCGCCGCCGCAGCTCCCAAGGGGAGCATTGCCTTGGCATCCCTAACCTAGACCCGCTCTCGCCTCAGGCTCCCAAAGGAACAGGAAGTCGATAACGGAAGCGGCAGGACCTTCCCGCCACATCGCCACCATACTCGTGGCGAAGGCATGTTCAACCTTCTTGCGATAGTTTTGCCCTGACGAAGCGGTGTTTTCGCAGAGATGTTGCAAGATTGTCACGAGTTTAGGACCGCAACCCCGATTTTTTGAAAGACTCTGTTCATCAATATGCCTCGCGAGCTGGCGAATTAAAGGCTTGGATACTTTAAAACGTTTGGAAATTTTCGAATCAACGCTGCCGCCGGATGTGAAAGGTTATCGCTGCTTCCAACTGAACTCGGAGTTGTTCACGAAGCTGGCGAGCTACTCCAGAAATTTGTTCGAACCTCGGGAGCCATCGGCGGGCGAAACTTCAGCCGCGCGCCGGCTCGGCTCCGCTGCCGCGGCGGATGAAAAGCGCGCGGGCTATAAGCTTCTGGAGCTCCGTCTCCTCCCAGACCTGCAAATGGACGGGAAGCTCCAGCAATCTCACGCCGAGGATCGCTGGGCCCTCGGGATCCGGCTGATTCGATGGCGCCGGACGGATCACGTCCTTCACACGCAAGCCATCCTTTTCGGTCGTGACGAGAACAGCGTTGTGGGCGCGGGCTATTGAAGACACCCGGGCAAGCTCGCGCATCGTGAACCGGTGGTGATCGCCAAAGCCGAGCTGCGCGACGAGGAGAGCGCCGAGTGTTTGCAGGCTCGCGAAGAATTTCTCCGGTCGGCCGATGCCCGCGAACGCGACCACGCGCTGGCCGCGCAGCGCCGCCGTTACCTCCCGGTCCGGGACGAGATTGGCGGGCAGCACCGGGAGACCTCGGCGCGTCGCCTCTTCCTTGAGCGCCTGCCCCGAGGAGCGCGGCTTGCCGACCATTACGACCGCCTGCACGAATGGCCATTGCGCCGCCAAGGGTGCCCGCAAGGGGCCTGCAGGCAGGCAGAACCCATTCCCGATTCCGGTCTCGCCATCCACCATGGCGAAGGTGAAGTCTTTCGCGAGGGAGGGATTCTGCAAACCATCGTCCATGACGATGACGCTTGCGCCCACTTTTGCGGCGAGGCTTGCACCCGCATCGCGGGCCCTTGCCACGATCGTCATGGCGTGACGAGCGAGCAAGCCGGCTTCGTCGCCGACGTCGCGAGCGGAGTGCCTCGACGGTTCGACAATCAGGGGTCCGGGGTGCGTTCCGCCGTAACCGCGCGTCAGGAACGCGGGGCGCTCGCCGATGCGTAAAAGATGACGAGCAAGCTCGATTGCAAACGGCGTCTTGCCCGTACCGCCGACGCTGAAGTTGCCGATGCAGATCACCGGGAGCGGCGAGCGCATTCCATGTTGTGACATGCGCCTCGCCGCAATCGCTCCGTAAAGCGCACCAAGCGGCTGCAGCAAGCTTGCCCCTGGCCCCGGCGAGCGCCACCAGAAGGCAGGGGCTCGCATCAGGGTGCGCTTCCTTGGAAGGCGGGGCGCCGCAAGCGCAAGGCCCGCAAGACACATGGCTCGTGCCGCAGAGCCCAAAGGGGCGACCTTACCATCACCCGCAAACCACCTCTCAACGCGCTCCCAGCGCGAAATGCACGAGATAGGGCTCGATGGCTCCCATGGTGCGATCGACTGCGCCCGTCAGCCGCTCGACCGCCATGCCTGCGGCCCGCACCATCTCGCGCAACTTCTTCGGGTCCGCAATCATCTGCGCAAAGGCGAGCGCGAGCGTTCGGCCGTCGGTGATCTCACGCGCGCCCCCCGCCTCGTCGAGCGCTCGATATACGCTCTCGAAGTTTTGCACATGCGGGCCGTGCAGAATGGCAGCTCCCAGCTTCGCAGGCTCGATGGGGTTTTGGCCGCCATGAGGCACCAGGGATTTGCCCATGAAGACGATCGGCGTCAGCCGGTAGAACAGGCCGAGCTCTCCGACCGTGTCGGCCACATAAATGTCGCAAGCACTGTCGGGGCCCAGCCGCCGCGAGCGCATCGCCGGCCGCAAACCCGCGGCCTTGACGGTCGAGGCGATCTCAGAGCCTCGCTCAGGGTGGCGAGGGGCGATGATCGTGAGGAGGCTCGGAAAGTGCTGGGCGAGCATCCGGTGCGTTTCCGCGACGATCGCCTCCTCTCCGGCGTGAGTGCTGGCGGCCAGGAGGACGGGCCGCCCCGCCGTCATTCCTTTGAGCGAAGCGAGAGCGATTTGATCGGCGGGTGGGGGCGGTACGTCGTATTTGAGATTGCCGGCCGTGACCACCCCATGCGCGCCGAGAAACCGATAGCGCTCCGCGTCGATTTCGGTTTGTGCGAGGCAAAGATCGAAGCTCCCGGCGAGCACCTCGATGGTGCGCGGCAAGCGCCGCCAGCGCGCCAGCGATCGTTCCGACATGCGCGCATTGACCAGCGCCAGCGGGATTTGTCGCCGCCGCGCCTCCACGATCGCGTTCGGCCACAATTCCGATTCGGCAAAGAGCGCGAGATCGGGGCGCCAATGATCGAAGAAGCGGCGCATGAAAAGCGGAGTATCTAAGGGGGCGTATTGATGCAGCGCGCCCGCCGGCAGGCGCCGCGCCAGCACTTGTGCCGAGGTCGTCGTGACGGAGGTGACAAGCACATTGAGCGATTTTTCGCAAAGCCGCGTGATGATCGGCAAGAGCGAGATCGTTTCTCCGACGCTCGCCCCATGCAGCCAGACAAGGACACCCTCGGGTCGAGGTCTCGACGCGATCCCCTTGCGCTCGTCGGCGCGGGCCAAATCCTCCTTGCCGCGGCGAGCCCGGTAGGCGAGGAGCGCTCCAGCGAAGGGCTGCGCCACGGCTGTCGCCGCTCGATAAAGCCTCAAAGTGGGCGGGAGTTCGGCGGCTTTCATAGGCGTTTCCCCCCGCTCGCGCCAGGATCGGCGCTCCCGATCAAGGCGTAGGCGCGCTCATGCAATCTGTCGAGGCCATCCTGGAGAGTTTGCCTTGCGATTTCCATCTCGTCGGGCGATGCCTCAGGCGCGACGCGGACCGCTTCGCCAAGCGCGATGACGCCTCGACCGAATGGCAAGCCCAAGCTCGCATGATCCCAGGTGTTGAAATCGATGCGGCGGCTGGTGACCACCGCGCATGGCCTGATCGGCCGGCCCGAAAGCTTGGCGAGCAAGATGATCCCTGGGCCGACGATGCGTGAAGTCTTTGGAATGTCGGCTGTGACGCCGACGATAAGCCCCAAGGCCAACGCATCCAGCATTTCGCGCAACGCCCGCGCACCCTGCTTGCGCCTTGGATCGCCTTTTCCCGCGCCCGAGCCCCGCAAGACGCCGATGCCGAGATGGCGCGCGGCGCGCGCATTGATTTCGGCCGTGGCATGCTTCGAAATCAAGCAGGTGCACTGATCGACTTTGCGGATCATGAAAGGCAGCATGAAGTGCTGACCATGCCAGAGCGCCGCGATGAACGGCTTGTCCGCGTCGACGTCGACGTAAAGGTCTGGCGGATCGAAAGTGAAACGTGTGGTGCGGCGCAGGAGGCGCAAATAGCTCGCAAGACCAAACCCGAGCGCGGCCAGCACAGGTCCTGTTCGTGCAATTCGCTTCAGCATGAGGTGCTCTGGAGCATGAGGTGCTCTTGGCCGTTCCCGCGGAACGAAGATTCAGGAGCCCTGCCCAGGATCGAGAAGACGATGCAGATGCACGATGAAATAGCGCATCTGAGCATTGTCGACGGTAGATTGGGCCTTCGCCTTCCAGGCAGCGAATGCGCTTGCGTAATCGGGAAAGATACCGACCATATCGAGAGCCGCGAGATCCTTGAACTCCACGCCCTCAATGCTCGTGAGCTCGCCGCCGAAAACCAGGTGCAGGAGCTGCTTTTTGCCAGCCCCCGTCGCGTTGTTCTCCGCCATCGCCGGACTTTCGTCTCCTCCGCCACCCCGCCCTATCCACGAGCCGATTCGCGATTCGCGGATTGCGTAGCGGGCAAAGGTCCATCGGGCAAGCCGAGCGAGCGCCTCACCTGGCAGAGCATGCCGGTGAACCCTTCAGTGGAAGCGGCGAAGAGCCGCCCGTGCCGAGTGCAACGACGATTGTAAACAGGCGCAACACCTTCCAGATCGGAGAGCCTGGCACCCGCGCGCTCGATGATCAAATGGGCCGCCGCGATATCCCAGTCGTTAGAGTTGGCGGAGGCCAGCGCGGCGTCGAGCGAGCCATCGGCGATCTTGCAAAAACGGTGAGCGAGCGAGGGAATCTTCGGGACCGGAACGAGACCCGCATCAGCCCCAACGAGCGTGTCGAGAATAAATCGGGGGCCGGCGACCCGCGCTTGCGCAAGGGAAGAGTGTTGCGAGGCACGCACTGCTTGGCCATTGAGGAGAGCTTTACCGCCACGGATTGCTTGGTGCGTCATTTGAAGCGCCGGAGCGTGCACAACGGCGGCGATCGGCAGGCCGTCGGCCACGAGCGCGATCGAAACGCACCAACGCGGATCGCCTTCGAGGAAGGCGCGCGTTCCGTCGATCGGATCCACTACGAATACGAAACGGCGCTCGAGACGCTCAGGCGAATCCGCCGTTTCTTCCGACAGCCAGCCATATTCCGTGCCGGCGGGCATGAGGCGGCGATACAGAAAACGATCGACTTCGATGTCCGCCTCCGTGACAGGCGAACTTTTTCCCTTGGTCCAGACACGTGCAATCGTGCGTTCGCCCGGCCGAAACCAGTGCATCGCGAGAAGGCCCGCTTCGATCGCCGCGGCGCGGACTCTCTCCTCGAGTGTCTGCATCGCCTCGGCATGAAGCGTGTTGTCTTCATTCATCCAAACGCGTCCCAAAGAAGCCTTGCGGCGGCGGCGACGAGCACCAGGACGGTGGCGGCGACCCCGATGGCGCGCCCGACGCTAGCCCCTTCATGGCGCGCGAGACCCGCGGCGTGAGCGACGCGTCCGACGAGAAAAATGGTCCCCAGCGCATGGATGAAGCCGGCCGAAACACCCGCGAGCGCGAGCAGAATATACCCTGCGATTGCAAACGGAGCATATTCGGCGAAGTTGGCATGCACGCGGATCGCTCGGGCCAGGGCCTTGTTGCCGCCATCCCCGATTCCCACGCCGGCGGCACGCCGACGGCTGATCACGAAGATGGCGAGTGCGACGAGCATCAGCATCAGCAACGCCGCGTGGAACATCGCCGCGCCGAGCGACGCATTGGGAGACATTTCGCTTCCTTTCGAAGAAGCTCGATAATCCTTCGTCAAGCAAGACTCGACGAGCCGGCCTGAAAAAGCTCGAGCACCTTGTCTTAACCACGCCCCTTAAGCTTTCGCCAGCGGTTTGTCGCGCAAGATCACGTCAACAAACGCCGGGCGCCTTCGCAACAAAGCCCGGTAGCCTTCAACAGGGGCGTCGAATGTCGGATGTAGCCAGGCCGCGGGCCGGGTCGGAGGGTGCAAGCCGTTCCGACCCGGCTGGCGAAAAAATCAAGCGCGCGCGGCAAAGCCGCCTCGAGTTCGGAACAGCCTTCGCGGGAGCCACGGGCGAGCTTGTCGTGACGCGCTCACTTGGCAGCGCGAAAATCACGTGCCGCGAACCGCGAGCCGCGTTTCAGGGCGTCATGCTCAAGGTGCCCCCCCTGCGAGCCTCTGAAGGCTACGCGATCGTGCTCGCCGCCGTCGGGGGCCACGAAGATGTGCTTCTGGCTCGCGACCTCGGCGAAGATGAAGTCGTGGCGCGTTGGCGCGGATGGGCGCAGGCCCTTGGCCTGCCGGGGGTTCTTTGTCATGCGAACGGCGAAACGGAATTCTTGCACCAGCAGCTCGGCGCCGTGACGCTTGGACGTCGGCCGCCAAGTCGCCGCAGGAGATGCGTCGCCAATCGCAGGCCGCGCTTCCTCATGCGACGCAAACCAGGACGAGCAGCGATGGCAAAGGCCTGAGCTCGCCTCACGCGAGCGCCTGTTACGCGCTGGCGACGAGCGCATCCGCCACGAGGCCGGCGAACAGAATCAAGCCCGCCGTCCAATTCGAGCGAAAGAGCGTGAGCGCCTTCGCGGGATCGTGGACGTCGATGGAAGCCGTCTGCCAGGCAAGATGGGCCGCAAAACCGGCACAACCGAGATACCCGAAGACATTCCCGCGAACGAGAAAGAGAGACACGCTCACGAGCAAAACCGCCAGCGTCTGAAACGATCCGACCGCGAGGCGGACGCGACCGCCAAAGAGCCGCGCAGTGGAGCGCACCCCGATGATCGAATCATCGCGCAAATCCTGCAGCGCGTAGATGGTGTCGTAGCCGATGGTCCAGGCAATCGCGCCGGCGTACAAAAGAAGCGGCGGCCAATCGAGGCTGCCGAACAAGGCGGCCCACCCCATCAAGGCGCCCCAGGAGAAGGCAATCCCAAGCACCGCCTGGGGCCAGAAGGTGATGCGCTTCATCAAAGGGTAGACCGCGACCACCGCGAGCGAAGCCAGGCCAAGCCCAATGCTGAACCCGTTGAACGTCACGAGCACGAGGGCGCCGAGCAAGCCCAAACCGGCCATGAAGAGCAAGGCTGCGCGCGCACTCACCTCGCCGGCCGGCAAAGGACGATCGCGCGTGCGCTCCACTTTCGCATCGATGTCTCGATCGAGAAAGTCGTTCCAGGCGGAACCCGCACCGCGCATCGCGATCGCGCCAACGAGAAAAAGAAAGAGGTGGTAGGGATTGGGCCAAGGATTCTCCGCCGCGATGGCGGCGAGGGCCGCCGACCACCAGCAAGGCAAGAGCAGGAGCTGCCAGCCGATCGGGCGGTCGAGCCGCGCGAGCCGCGCATAGGGACGGGCCCAACCGGGGGCAAATCGTCCTGCGAGCGTGCCTGGCGCGGTGTCGAGAAGACGGGCCGGCGAGCCCGTCGCGGTCACAGCGCGCTCGGGGGTATCTTGACAGGCGGTGCGAGCGGATCGGAATGCATGTCGACGCTGAACGCATCATTGTCCCGATTCTTGGCCGCCCGTTCGGCCTCGGCCTTCAGCTTTGTGTATTGCGCGGCGGCGGCACATGCCTTGCCGCGGATATTCCCGACATTGGTCGATTCCGCCTCGAGACCCGCGATTTGAGTGTCTTCGATCGCGCACCAATCCTTGTTGGCCTTGGCCCAGGCGAGCACTTTCGCGTTGGCGCTGCTGAGATTGTTGAAAAGCGTGCAGGCCGTAACCGGGTCAGTCTTTTTCCTCGGCAACCCCTGGATCTTCTCGATCCAGACGATCCGCGCCTTGAAGAGTTCGCCCCCCTTCTGACAATCCGATGACACCTGTGCAAACGCCGCGGGAGGAAGCGCGAGCGTCGCGAACAATGTCGCGCCGAAAAGCCTGCGCAGATGCGGTGAAAATCGTATCGATGCTGGCATCAAGATCCTCCCCAAATCGGAGCGGTCATTAACGGTCACGGCGATGCGGCGCAACCTGCAGGAGCTTGGATTCGGTCAAACCCAACATTCGAGCGCGGGGAAGTTGCAAGAAAAAAAGGCGCAATTGAGGGCGCTACCCACGATCGGGGTGGAGCAGCCCGGCGAAAATCGGCTGGAAATCCGAGATGGGAAAGGGTTTGGCTTGCCTTGACGAGGTCGCGCGGCCATGACGCACCCTCAACCTCGCGGACACCGCACAGGATCAGCACGGCATGGGCGCACAAGACCTTGGTGCCTGCAGGCTTTTCGTCGAGGCCGATCTGGCCGAAGGTCGACAGGTCGAACTCTCGAAGCCGCAGGACCATTATATTCGCCACGTACTTCGCCTTGGCGCCGGTGCGGCGCTTCGCGTCTTCAACGGGCGCCACGGCGAATGGCTCGCTCGCATTGCCGGCCAAAGCAAAAGAACGACCAGGCTCGAACTCGTAAACGCGACGCGCCAACAGACGTCGCCGGGCGATCTTCACCTTCTCTTTGCGCCGCTTAAACAAGCGCGTTTCGACTATATGGTGCAAAAAGCGGTTGAAATGGGCGTTTCACGGCTCGTGCCCGTGGTCACCCGCCACACGCAGGTTGCCAAAGTCAATGGGGCGCGGCTTCAGGCCAATATGGTCGAGGCCGCAGAGCAATGCGGCATTCTTTCCGTCCCCGAGTTCGAAGCGCGCCCGCTCGCGCTGGGAAAGGCGGTCGGCGGGCTCGAGCCCTCCCGTCTCTTGATTTTCTGCGACGAGGCCGCGGAAAGCCACGACCCCATTCGCATGCTCGGGACGGCGCGACGGGGCCCGCTCGCTGTCCTCATCGGTCCGGAAGGCGGCTTTGGCGAGGAGGAGCGCATCTCGCTTCTCCAAAGGCCGCAAACGCTGCGCCTCTCGCTTGGACCTCGTATCATGCGCGCCGACACCGCGGCCGTCGCGGCGCTCGCTCTCGTGCAAGCGTGCCTTGGGGATTGGGGCAGCGGTCCAGCCTGATCTCGAATGACGCCGGGCGGCCCCGATGTTCTTGCGCGAACACGAGATCGTGTGTTCCCGCCCCTTCGGCGCGTGGCGACATTGCGGCATCCTTGCGAAGCACATATGTAGATTTTTCCCCAAGGCGGGCGGGTGATCGCATCAGCGGCTTGCCGAGCGACATTGCCCCATTCGCATCATTCGTAAGAGGAGCAGTTCGGCATGGCGCGCGACGTCTCGGACACGACGCCGATCGAGAGCCGCGACCAGCTCGTCGCCTGGATCGCGAAAGGCTGCAAGCCAAGGAGCGAGTATCGTATCGGCACCGAGCATGAAAAATTTCCGTTCTATCGGGCTGACCATGCGCCCGTGCCTTATGCGGGGGAACGCGGCATTCGCGCGCTGCTTGCCGGCATGCAAGGTAGCCTTGGATGGGAGCCGATCCTTGATGGCGACAAGCTCATTGGCCTTGCCGATGGAGCGGGCCTAGGGGCGATCTCACTCGAGCCGGGCGGTCAATTCGAATTGTCCGGCGCACCGCTCGAGACGGTTCACGACACCGAGCTCGAGCTCAAGGATCATCTCGACCGGCTGCATGTGGTCGCCCGTCCCATCGGCGTGGCGTTTCTTGGGCTGGGTCACTCCCCGACATGGACGCGCGCCCAGACGCCGATCATGCCAAAGCAACGCTACGACATTATGCGCGCTTATATGCCGACGGTCGGCGGGCGCGGACTCGACATGATGCTGCGCACCGCGACCGTGCAGGTCAACCTCGACTTTTCTTCCGAAGCCGACATGGTGAAGAAGCTCAGGGTGTCGATTGCTTTGCAGCCCGTGGCGACCGCGCTCTTCGCCAATTCGCCGTTCTCGGAAGGAAGGCCGAACGGTTATCTGTCCATGCGCTCGGAAATCTGGCGCGACACCGACAACCAGCGTTCCGGCATGGTGCCGTTCGTTTTCGAGGACGGGATGGGGTTCGAGCGCTACGTCGATTACGCGCTCGATGTGCCGATGTATTTCGTCAAGCGAGACGACACCTATCACAATGTAGCGGGGGCTTCTTTCCGCGACCTGCTAGCCGGCAAGCTCGAGGCGCTTCCGGGCGAGCGCGCCACGATGTCGGACTGGGTGAACCACATCGGCACCTTGTTCCCGGAAGTGCGGCTCAAGCGCTATCTCGAGATGCGCGGCGCCGATTGCGGCTTACCCGCCCATATCCTCGCATTGCCCGCATTCTGGGTGGGATTACTCTATGACGAAACGAGCCTCGATGCCGCTTACGAGCTCGTGAAGGATTGGACCGCCTCCGAGCGCCAAGCGATGCGGGACGCCGTGCCCAAATTGGCGCTCTGCGCCCCCTTTCGCGGAGGGATCGTGAACGATCTTGCCCGCCAGGCCCTCGATTTGTCGCGCGCTGGACTGAAGCAGCGCGCCCGCCGCGACCACCACAGCTTCGATGAGACACGCTATCTCGCGCCGCTCGAAAGCTTCGTCGAGCGCAAGCGAAGCTCGGCCGAAGTTTGGCTCGAGGCCTATCACAAGCAATGGGGCGAGAAGATCGACCCCATCTTCACCGAGGCGGAGATCTGAATTCGCGACAATCGCTGCACGCACGCCCGGGCGTCTTATTCCCCGATCTTCGTGCCCGCGGTCGAAATGGGTATCGTGCGAGAGTGTAACCACAAAGCTCCGCAATGAGCGTTTTCATGAACCTTTGCCGCTCACGCCTCTCATGTAAGCATTGAGGATGTCCTGCACCGCTGACATATGCGCGCTCTGCACCTGTGCTCCCGTCTTGAACATCCCAGTCAAGACTTCGAGCCCCGCTTGCATCGCGGGGTTCATGCCCGGCACGCCGCTCGCGGGAGCTCCGGATTGTGGCGCAGCGGCCCCTCCACCCGGCTGAACACCATGCATCATGTTTCCCACGACGTTGCTCAAGATGCCGCCGAGTTCTCCTCCTGCCGGCTGCGCTTGCGCCGCGGGCATCGTGCCGGCGGCACCACCGAAGGCACTTGAAGCGAGTTGTCCCAGAAGGCCGCCGAGACCCTGGTTCGTGGCGGATTTGAACATCCCGCTCATGAGCATGCTCGCGATGATCGGCATCATCGCCATGAGCGTGCCCGGGTTGATGCCTGTCGCCTTCGAGACCTGCTGCACGATCGCCGACGTCGCCTGGCCAGGGCCGAAGAGCTGGCCGAGAACGTCATTGCCGGCGCTCACGGTCTGCTGGTTGAGGTGGGAGCTCGGATCATCGAAGGTGGTTGCGTGTTGGCCTCCCAGCATTGCGCCGATAATTTGCGACAACGAACCCATGTTTTGGGCCTGATTCTGCAAGCCCACTGAAAAAGCAGGAAGAAGAGCGTTAATGGCGGCTTGAGTTTGCTCAGGCGTCAACCCGAATTGCTTTGAAATATTGGGGATGGCTTGGCCGCCTTGGGCCGACTGCATAATTTCGGACAGATTCAACATGACGCACTCCTGGGATCTGGGCCGGCGGGGCGTCGGCAACTCTTGAACTTAATCGAGCGCGCAGAGCGCGCAAGCGCGGTGCGCCGGCAAGCGAGGGCCGACGCGCCGAGCTTCAGTCGAACGGATGCGGGTCTCGTTTTTGATGCGCGAAAGGCTGAAGCTCGTAAAGTATTCAAGTCGACCCAGGAGAGCGGCATCCCCGAAGGAGAGCTCGATGAATCGCCCCGAACGCCCGAACCGTCTTGAAATTCATGACAACGATGCGCTTTCTGCCGCGCGTGACCTCATCGAAGCGTGCGCCGACGCGCGTGAGATGGGCCAAAAAATTCAAGAAGCGGTAGCGCGAAACGCCGCCTGGCGAGGGGAGGAATGCATCAACCTTCTCGCGCCAGAGGCGCCGACGAGCCCCACGGTGCGCGCTCTCCTGTCGGCCGAGATCGGCACACGTGCGGCGGAAGGCCATATCGGAAAGGTGAACCGCTGGTTTGCCGGCACGCGCCATATCGACGAAGTCGAGGCGCTTTGCGTCGAGCTTCTGAAAAAGCACTTTCGCTGCGCTTATGCCGATCATCGGCTATGTGCCTCGATGATCGGCAACGCCGTCGTCTACACCGCGCTCAGCGAGCCGGGCGACGTGATCATGTCCGCGGCTCAGCCGGTCGGCGGCCATTCGTCGAACCGCATGGATGGTCCTGCCGGCGCGATGGGCCGCAAGATCGTCGATATTCCTTTCGATCCGCAAGAGCTCGTTGTCGATATCGACCTGTTTCGCAACATCGCACCCTTGGTCCGGCCGAAGCTCGTCGCCCTTGGCCTTTCCATGACATTGTTTCCGCAGCCGGTTGTGGAGATGAAGGAAGTGATCGGCGAATGGGGTGGCAGGCTGTTCTTCGATGCCGCCCATCAACTGGGCCTCATCGGCGGGGGCCAATTCCAGGATCCCTTGCGGGAAGGCGCCGACATCATGACGGGCTCGGCCGGCAAGACCTTCTCCGGTCCCCAATCTGGCATCATCGTGTGGGACGATCCCGAGATCACAAGGCCGGTCACCACCGCGATCTTCCCCGTCTGGGCGGCAACGCACCAGGTCAATCGTGTGGCCGCGCTCGCCATGGCGACGGCCGAAGCCCTCGCTTTCGGCGAGAAGCTGCAGGCGCAGATCGTCGCCAACGCAAAAGCCCTGGCGCGGCATTTGCACGAACGCGGCATCCCCGTGCTCGGCGCGCATAAGGGATTCACCACAACACATCAGGCGATCGCGGACGTGACTGCCTTCGGCCGCGGTCTGAAGGTGGCGCAGACGCTCGAGCGCGCCCACATTATCGTTAACAAGAATTTGCTGCCGTCCGACCGCAAGGAGGATTGGGACTATCCCGGCGGACTTCGCATGGGCACGATCGAAGTCACCCGCTACGGCATGAAGGAAGTCGAGATGGCAAAAATTGCCGAACTCATCGCCCGCATCGTGGTCGAAGGTGAGGAGCCGGAGCGGGTGCGAGCCGAGGCGGTGGCGCTGCGGCGCTCATTTCCCAAGCTTTACTATTGCTTCGAGAACGGAACACCGCTCGCTTGAGCTTTCACCCCCGACCCAGGCCCACACTTGCCTTTCGCGCGGCGGGATGATCATTCGCGGCGGCTCTCCGAAGTCGAGGATTTGAAGCGTCATGACGAAAGCGACCATCGAAACTCCCGAGCAGATCCCGGGCGACATCAACGCAGGCGCGCTGATTCTGTGTGATCACGCTTTGAATGCCATTCCGGCCGAGTTCGGCAGTCTTGGAGTTTCGCAAACCGATCTCGAGCGCCACATCGCCTACGATATCGGCGCGGCCGAAGTCGCGCGCACCCTCAGCGCAGCGCTCGGCGCCCCGGCGATTCTGTCGCGCTTCTCGCGCCTTCTGATCGATCCCAATCGCGGGCGGGACGATCCGACCCTCGTCATGCGCATTGCCGATGGCGCGGTGATCCCCGGAAACGCAAACATCGATGATGCCGATATCGAAGCCAGGCTTGAACGCTTCTACGTCCCTTACGACCGGGCGATCACGACCGCGATCGGGGCGAGCCTCGAGGCCGATGTCGTGCCAGCCGTGATCTCGATCCACAGCTTCACGCCCGCGATGAAGGGCAAGGCGAGACCCTGGCATTGCGGCCTGTTGTGGGACAGCGATGAACGGATTGCCAAGCCGCTGATCGCGACCTTGTCCGCTTCTGGCGACCTCGTTGTTGGCGCAAACGAACCCTATGACGGTGCACTCGAGGGCGACACGCTCGATCGCCACACGGGCAGCCGCGGCCTGCCCAATGTTCTCGTCGAGATCCGCCAAGATCTGATCGATACAAAGGAGAAGGCCAGAGCATGGGGCGAGCGCCTCGCCGCCGCACTGCGCCCTACACTACGCGACACAGGCGTTCATCGGCTCGTGCCGCATGTGAGCCGCGCCAGTCGCCGGCAGGCAAGCGGCAAGCAAGCGCAGGCTCCTCTTGCCGATCTCATGGCTACACTCGAGTCCGCTGTGTACCGCCGGCTCGTTGGGCATTTGCGCGAGCGCACCGATGTGCAGAACATCGATTTGATGA
Organism: Hyphomicrobiales bacterium; assembly: GCA_019247605.1. Classification (GTDB taxonomy): domain Bacteria; phylum Pseudomonadota; class Alphaproteobacteria; order Rhizobiales; family Beijerinckiaceae; genus GAS188. Next base: position 82,516 of record JAFBAS010000078.1, on the reverse strand, counting down.
ACCTAGCGGGCTTTTGCCGCAACTGTCTCTCGAATTGGTTGAAAGACGCGGCCGATGCCGCCGGCAAACCGCTCTCCAAAGAGGAGAGCCGCGCGCTTGTCTACGGCATGCCTTACGAGGAATGGCGGACGCGCTATCAGAAAGAGGCGAGCGAGGCGCAAAAGGTTGCTTTCGCCAGCGGAGCAGCGCATCGACATTGAGCGGACGCGGGCTGCTTCACCATCGTCGAGCGTAGTTGCGAGCGAGTCAAAGCGCGCGTTCTTGCGAATAATCCAAGCACTCGCGGAGCGGTCCTGGAAAGATGCTGCGCTCCACGGGGCTTTTCCATTTCGCGCCTTTGGCGTAGTGATTGATTCCGTCGCAGATCGCGAATGAGGGGGACGTCATGTTATTTGAAGGTGGCTTCAGTTTCACCAACTTCCTCACGGACGTGGTGACGATTTTCGCCTTCGTCATATGGTTTTGGTTACTTATCACGATCTTTGGCGATCTTTTTCGACGCCACGACATTTCTGGATGGGGCAAGGCGGCCTGGGTAATCGTTGTGATCTTGACGTCGTATCTCGGCGTATTGATCTATTTGATCACACAAGGACGGGGCATGGCGCAGCGCAATGCGCAGCAGGCTCAACACACGCGAGACGAGCTGCGCCGGACACTCGGCTTCAGTGTTGCTGACGAAATCGAGAAACTCGATCGGCTCAAGAAATCCGGGACCATTACAGACCAGGAATTCTCGCGTCTTCGCGCCAAGCTGGTTGAGACCTAGACAGGATTGGACTCGAATCTCGGATCACATGACATGATCCAGGCGGGTGTATCTGCGCATTGGGGTGAACGCGCCAGGGCGAGCTGTTGATTTCCAAAGCCGCAAAAAATTAGTTCCCGTGTTTGGCGCGAGGCGGCGCGACCGATACCCACCGACCGGTCGCGCCCACTAGGTTTCGCGTCTGGATTACTGCGGCTGCACTCCCATTACTTTGTCGACCCACTCATCGACCTTCTCACCTGCGCGCGGGGATGCCGAGCAGGAGCAGCTTTGCTTGGCGACGCTGCCGCAATATGCTTCAGGATCTTGGCCATGCTGAAGCCATCTGGTGCGTCGCGACTTTGCTGAATTCAAGTTCGGCGTGGCGCTATAAATCATGGGAGCGGCTGAAGTCCGCAATGGCGACCAAGCCCGTGAAGGAACCGCAAAGACGACGCGTCCGTAGAGCGCGCGATCCCGTGCTGATCGATCTCGCGCTGCAGGGCGGTGGATCGCATGGCGCATTCACCTGGGGGGTGCTCGACAGGCTCCTGGAGGAGCCGCGGTTGCGCATCGAGGGAATATCCGGCACGTCGGCCGGCGCGATGAATGCCGTCGTGCTGGCCAGCGGTTTTGCTGCTGACGGAGCCGCAGGCGCCAAATCCGCACTGAGCGCGTTCTGGCGGCGGGTCGCCGACTCGGCGCAGCTGAGTCCCATCCGGCGAAGCCCCCTGGACATGTTCCTCGGACGCTGGACCCTGGATACATCACCATTCTACCTCGCTTTCGATTTGGCGAGCCGGGTCCTCTCGCCTTATGACCTGAATTTTGCAGGCGCCAACCCTCTGCGCAAAACGCTTGCCGAGTCGGTCGATTTTGCGCAGGTCGCGAACTCTCCGATCCGGTTGTTCGTGACCGCGACGAACGTCCACACCGGCCGGGGACGTGTGTTTCGAAACTCCGAGCTTACGCCGGATGTCTTGCTTGCATCCGCCTGCCTGCCAACTCTATTCCACGCGATTGAGATCGATGGCGAGCCTTATTGGGACGGCGGCTATTCTGGCAATCCGACGATCTCGCCACTCGTGCGCGATTGCGAGTCGCAAGATACGCTTCTCGTCGCGGTCAATCCGATCGAACGACCTGGGACACCACGCTCCGCGCGCGAAATCCTCGACCGGCTAAACGAAGTTTCGTTCAATGCCACCCTGCTCAAGGAACTGCGCATGATCGCGTTGTTGCGGCAGGTGGCGGACCCGGGGAGCTCCGAGGGACGCAAATGGGCCAAAATGCGCATTCATCTCATCTCGAGCAAGGTTCTTGCCGAGCTTGGTGCATCCTCGAAGTTCAACGCCGAATGGGACTTCCTTTGCATGCTCCGCGAGGAGGGACGCCGTGCTGCCGAGACTTTCCTGACATCGGACAGCAAGAATATCGGCAAGCGCTCTTCGATGGATCTGAACGTGCTGTTGCAGCAGGTTTGACGAATGGGACTCGTCGGAATCGTAGCTGCGCTTGGTCTTCTCATCTGGCTTTCATTCCGCGGCTGGAGCGTGCTGCTCCTCGCACCAGCCGCTGCACTCATCGCCGCGGCTTTCGCCGGAGAGCCCCTGCTCGCCCACTGGACGCAGACTTTCATGGGCAGTGCCGCACAGTTCATCGCACAATTCTTCCCCATATTTTTGCTCGGAGCGCTGTTCGGTAAGCTGATGGACGACAGCGGATCGGTGCAAGCGATCGCGCATTTCATGAACGGCAAACTCGGGCATCGGCGCGCCATCCTCGCCGTCGTGCTTGCGGGCGCTCTCGTCACCTACGGTGGCGTTAGCCTTTTCATCGCCTTTTTCGTCTTGGCGCCGATGGCGCAGGAGTTGTTCCGTGCAGCCAACATCCCGCGCCGGCTTATGCCGGCTACGATCGCGCTGGGCACGTCCACGTTCACGATGTCTGCAATGCCCGGAACGCCGGCCATACAAAACACGATTCCCATGCCCTTCTTCGGGACCACGCCATTTGCAGCGCCGGGATTGGGGATCATTGCCTCGACGGTCATGCTGGTGTTCGGCCTATTGTGGCTCGGGCGTGCCGAGGCGGCGGCGCGCAAATCCGGTGAAGGCTACGGCGCACAACCGGAACTCGGCGGCGGCACGGCCGCGGACGATCAATTCATTCGTGAACGCGCGACATCCTCTCATGAGTTCGACCCGGCTGAGATAGCACATGGCAAACACAGCGCCGCGCCGCCGTCGATCGGCTACGCGATCGCCCCGCTCGTCGTCGTTATTGGCGTGAACCTGCTGATGTCGCTGCTTGTCCTGCCCCGTCTCGACTTCTCGTTTCTCGCAGAAGAGCGCTGGGGCCGCACATCCCTTGCTGGCGTTGCTGGAGTCTGGTCGGTCGCCGTCGCGCTCGCAGCCGCGACCGCCACACTTGTCGTCCTCCATCGAGCCCGATTGCCGAATCTGCGCGCCAGCATGGATGCCGGCGCAAACGCCTCGGTGCTTCCCATCTTCAGTGTGGCCAGCTTGGTTGGCTTCGGCGCCGTTGTCGCCGCGTTGCCCTCCTTCGAAGCAGTGCGCGACTGGGTGCTATCGATATCGGGCGGACCTCTCGTATCGCTTGCGATCGCTACGAACGTGCTTGCTGCCCTAACGGGATCGGCGTCCGGTGGGTTGACGATTGCGCTCGATGCTCTTGGAGAGACCTACCTGCAAATCGCCCAGACGACCGGTATCCAGCCCGCACTCATGCACCGCATTGCTGTGATCGGCTCCGGCACACTGGACAGCCTGCCTCACAATGGCGCTGTCGTGACACTACTTGCGGTCTGCGGCTCGACCCACCGCCAGAGTTACTTCGACATCGCGATGGCCAACATCGTGGGGCCGATCATCGCCTTGGCTGTCGTTATCCTGTTGGGTTCGATGCTTGGATCCTTTTAGGCGATCCGACATTCATCGGACCAGATCATAACGATGGCGAAATGGATGCTGCGAGAAAGTGCACAGCGCGCGCAAGATCGAAGCGGGTTGCGACGCGAAAATGTTTGCGTTCATTGAAGCAGCGTTTGATGCGATTTTCTCGTTCCGTAAAAAACGATGTCGCGGGGATATGGATTTTGCGCGAGTGCTTTTTCTGGGAAGACGACAACCCATGTGCGAAAAATGCGTTCGAGAGCGGCAAGCACGCGTGATCCGCGCGCGGTAGTATAGGCGGGTGCACGTCTTCGCGTCTTTCGATCCCACGCTTGATCATTCGCACCCCGCTCGCTGTCGAGAGCCGCCATCTGGCGAGGATCGTAGCGCTCGCCTGCGATCGCGCCGGGAGGGGCGGCGCGTTCGATCTCAGAGAGATCTTCCACCGATAGATGCGCCGCGAGCGCTCGCAGCGCCTCGTCGAGCTGAGAGCATCGGCGCGCCCCGATGAGCGGCACAATGTCCGAGCCGCGCGACAACACCCAGGCGATGGCGAGCTCGGCGACGCTCATGCCCCTTTCTCGAGCGGTCGTGCGCAGCCTTTCCACGAGGGCGAGATTGCGGTCGATATTTTCCGCGCCGAAGCGCGGATTGCGGGAGCGAAAGTCGCCCGCGGCCGCCGCTCTTTCCTTTGACCAATGACCGCTGATCAAGCCGCGTGCCAGCACGCCATAGGCTGTGATCCCAATGCCGAGCTCTCGGCAGGTGGGAAGGATTTCGGCTTCGATGCCGCGCGAGACGAGCGCATATTCGATTTGCAGATCGCAGATGGGGTGCACGGCTCGCGCCCGCCGAAGCGTCGCGGCGCTGACCTCGGAAAGTCCGATATGGCGCACATGCCCAGCCTTCACCAGATCCGCGATCGCACCGACTGTCTCCTCGATCGGCACACTCGGATCGAGGCGCGCCGGCCGGTAGATGTCGACGTAATCGGTGCCCAGACGACGCAGTGTGTAGGCGAGGAAATTCCTGATCGCCACCGGGCGCGTGTCGACGCCGGCGAAATTCCCGCCGACATCGCGGAGTGCGCCGAATTTGACGCTGATCACGATCTCGCCGCGCGCCCTTTCGGCCAGCGCTTCGCGAATGAGCATTTCGTTGTGACCCATGCCGTAGAAATCGCCGGTGTCGAGAAGATTGATGCCCGCATCGAGTGCGGCGTGAATCGTCTCGATGCCTTCGGCCCGATCGGCCGGACCGTAGAAATCCGACATGCCCATGCAGCCGAGACCGAGCGTCGAAACGCGTGGACCCGAGGCGCCAAGCTGTCGTGTCTGCACGGATCTAGCCTCCTTGGTTGCGGCGCCAACGATATCCACGGATCGCGGCGAAAACCCGCTTCAGTCTTGAAGCATCTCGACCGTGCTACCCCGTGAAGCGGGTCTCCTCGAAAGCGGGCACGGCCTTGGCGAAAGCGTCGAGCCAGGCAACGAGATTGGGATGGCCTTCCCGCCATTTTCCTTCAAAGCGGAGATCCTGATATCCGAGCGCGCAAGCGAGCGGGATCTGTCCCGCATCGGGAATGCCGCTGGAAAGCGCCGGCGGGTTGGCCTCGAGAACGCGCAAGCCGCGCGCCACTTTGTCCGCCTGATAGGCAACCCAGTTCGCTTCACGCTTATCTTCCGAGCGCATGCGAACTTCATAAACCCGCAGGATCGATGCATCGAGGATGCCATCGGCGAGCGCCTGCAAGGTGAGCACCTCGAAGCGCCGCGAACCATTCGGGAAAATCTTGCCCGCACCCGCGAGATAATCGAGGTATTCCAGGATGACGCGCGAATCGTAGATGGGCTTGCCGCCTTCCGGCACGAGCACAGGGAGTTTACCGAGCGGGTTGTCCTTGCGCAAAGGATCATCGGGTTTGCCGGTATCGGCCTGAACCACGCTGATGCGATCGGCAAGGTCGAGGAGAGCGGCCGCAATCCGTATTTTACGACCAAAAGGAGAGGCAGGGCTGGAACGCAGGATCATCATGTCGTCGAAAACCTTCCGCTAATCGGGCTCTCACAATTGGGCGCAAAATTTCCTCGACCTCGCGCTCGCATCGAGCGCGAGGTCGAGGAAAATCTTCTTGGCGCTTACTGAAGCTTTGCGTATTTGCCGTCGTGCCAGACGTTGATGTCGTAGGTCGCGTTTTTCAAATCGCCTTTCTGATCGAAGGAAACCGGGCCGACCACGGTTTCGACCGGCGGTCCGCTCTTGAGCGCAGCCGCGACCTTCACCGGATCCTCGCTGTTCGTGCGCTTCATGCCTTCGGCCATCGCCTGGATTACGGCGTAGGAGAAGAGCGTGAAGCCTTCGGGCACGAACCCTGCCTTCTTCATGTCCGCGACGGCCTTGACGGCGGAGGGCCGGCTCTGCGGATCGGAGGGGAAGGTGAACAAAGTCCCCTCGCCTGCCGGCCCCGAGATCTGCCAAAACTCGGGCGTCGCGAGCGAATCTCCCATCATGAGGGTGAACTTCAACCCCTGGTCGGCTGCCTGGCGCAGGATAAGGCCTGCCTCGGGGTGATAACCGCCGAAATAGACGAACTCGGCACCGAGCGCCTTCAGCTTGCTGACCAGCGCGCCATAATCCTTCTCGCCGGGATTGATGCTGTCGAAGAGAACTTCCTTCGTACCGGCGCTATTGAGCGCGGATTTGACAGCGGTCGCGAGCCCCTGACCGTAGGCTGACTTGTCATGGAGGATGACGATCTTCTTGCCTTTGTATTTCTCGGCGATCCACGGCCCGATGAACTCGCCCTGCGCGTCGTCGCGGCCGTAAAGCCGCATGATCGTGGACCATTTATTCTTGGCGGCTTCATCGGTGAGGAGCGGATTGCTCGAGGAAGGAGTCATCATCAAAATGTTGTTCTCGGCATAGACACCGGAGGCCGGAATGGACGAACCGGAACAGGCGTGTCCGTCCACGAATTTGACGTGCAGGCCCGCAAGGCGGTTGGCGACGGCGACGGCCTGCTTCGGATCGCAGACATCGTCCTCGACGTCGAGCTTGACCATCTTGCCGTTGATTCCCCCGGCCGCGTTCACCGCCTCGACCCCAGCCTGGGCGCCGCGCTTGAATTGCTCGCCGATGGCCGCGACCGGGCCTGACATGGGCCCGACGATTGCAATCGTGATTTCATCCGCCTTCGCCGTCGTGGCCGCAAGGCCGATTGCCATAACCGCAAGCTTCAATCCCAATAGGCGCGTCATCTCATCCTCCCTCGGACGCTCAAGGCGACATCCGAATTTCACTGAAGTTGGCGTTCACACTACTCAAACCTCGCCGCGGTTCAAGCGCGAGCTTGCTCTGCGCAATTCGCGTTGCGACGCGCTTCGCGTTGGAGCTTAAATTAGAGATCAGCTCTCGAGCGCCGCGACGATCTCAGCGACCGCCTCCGGCCACGGCCGAAGCTTGATGCCATACGCCTTCTCGATCTTCGCCGTCGCAAGGCGCGAATTGGCAGGCCTTTTCGCCGGGGTCGGAAATGCGGACGTCGGGATGGGGTCGACAATGGGCCGTTTACCGTCAGCTTTGAAGGCGAGCCGCATGATCTCGACGGCGAATCCGTGCCAACTCGTCTCGCCTGCGTTCACCAGATGGAAAGTGCCGGCTGGGGCGGAGCGATCTTCCGCGAGTGCCAGCGCCACGCGGGCCAAGCCGCCGGCAAGGTCCCGCGCCGAGGTGGGTGAGCCACACTGATCCACGACCACCTTGAGCCGCTCGCGCTCGCGCGAGAGACGCAGCATCGTCTTGAGGAAGTTCGCTCGATGCTCACTCACCACCCAGGCGGTGCGGACGATGGCGTGGCGCGGATTGGCGCCGCGCACTCCGCGCTCACCGGCTTCCTTGCTGGTGCCATAGACACAAAGCGGGCCGATCGCATCATCCTCGACGTAAGGCTCAGGTTTTGATCCGGAGAAGACGTAATCCGTCGAGACATGCACGAGCGGAATCTGCGCTTTCGCGGTCTCGATGGCGAGCACCGCCGGCGCGCGCGCATTGAGTGCGAACGCCGCGTCCACTTCGGTCTCGGCCTTGTCGACGGCCGTGAACGCCGCCGTGTTGATCACGACCGACCAGGAGCGCGAGGCGATGATCCGCGCGATGTCCTTCGATTGCGCAAGGTCAAGCTCGGCGCGATCGGGAAAGTGCACTCTTGCGCCTTCAGGCCAGGCATGGCGTCTGAGCTCCAATCCCACTTGCCCCGTGCCGCCGGTCACCAGGATGTCCATGCATGAGCTCGCAATCTATTGGCTTTATTCTGTTTCTTGGACGGCTTCCCGATTCTACGCAACCAACCTGAACTTGGCGGCGGCGAGGTGATGAATCCGGTTTTCCGATCTTGCCGCAATAATTGCCAACTTCTCAATCACAGATCATGAAAGCATGAAGCTTGCCGCCCCCTTCGGCGAGCAGCGTTGCCAAGCTTGCTGTGGAAGGCGGCTCCGCAAGGCAATCCTCACCAGCTGCTTGACGCCGACTGGCCGTCGGGACGCCACCTTGCAGGCAATAACAAGTCGTGCGTCACCAAGAAGAGCGCAGCGCGAGCCTATCCGTTCTTGTTCATCCCAAGCGCCTCTTACGCGACGTCGTCCGCGTCGTTCTTTTTGTAGCGCCCCCTTTGGTTCTGCGGTCGAGGCTTGGTGCTCCACTCCCGATGATGGGCGTCCAGCTTGGCGGATCGCTTGCCGGAAAGCTATCCAACGAAGTCGCTTCGACCGCATCATCAGTGTTCTCGACGATTTGCTCGTCGCGAACAGCTTTGCGCGAGGAAAGATCTTTTGCGATCATCGCGCGAACCCGCGATTTCTTGAAGGGCGATCGCCATCTTGGCGAGGACAACCTACCATGAAAATATATCCGGGGCAGCTTTCGGGCGTTCGCTCAAGTCACGATTGTGGCCGAAAGTGAAAACCGTCAAGCGCCACGCGCTTACTGGTCGTCGCATTCATCGGCAACGACATCCGTGATGCGCTTCTCTGGAAACTAATCGGTGTATTCACCACTTATGCTCCAAAGGTTTGGTTCATGACAGTACGTGATCCACGAGACTGGATGTGGGATGAGGCTTGCGCGCTTATGGAGCGGGCGGCCCGGATGCAACGCCGATTTTTTCAACCGGCGGCCGGCTCCTCTCCATCTCCCGGCTGGGAACCGCCGATCGACGTGTTCGAGACAGACCGCACGCTCGAAATCATCGCGGCTTTGCCAGGCGTGGAACCCAAGGATCTGAAAATCGAAGTCGATGGAAATGAAGTCGTGATCCGCGGATTGCGGCAGCTTCCGCCCATTACGCGCAACACGGCCATCCACCGGCTTGAGATTCCGCACGGCCGCTTCGAGCGGCGCATTCGGCTTTCGATTCCTGCGTTCGCGATCGCCCAGTTCGAGCTCGAACGCGGGTGCTTGATGCTTCGCTTGGCCAAACATCCTTGATGGGGGTGAGCATGGCAAAGGAACCGGAGCAAGAGACCGCCAAACCTGACGCACAGCCGCCCGGGGAGGCCGAGCTCATTCTCCTGCCCATCCGTCAAGCGGTCTTGTTCCCCGGGATCATTCTGCCCCTTGCGATTGGAAGGCCGGCCTCGATTGCCGGAGCCCAGGAGGCCGCGCGCAGCCAGCGCATGCTAGGCGTCGTGCTGCAAACCGATCCCACAGTCGAGGACCCCGCTCCGAGCCAGCTTCACCGTGTTGGCACGATCGCTCAGATCCTGCGCTACGTCACCTCCCCCGAAGGCGTTCATCACGTCATCTGCCGGGGCACACGACGCTTCCGCATTCGTGAATTTGTCCCTGGCCATCCGTTCCTCGCTGCGCGCGTCGAAGAGATCGGCACTTCCGAGGTGATCACGCCCGAAATCGAGGCGCGGCTTCGGCTCTTGCGCGAGCGGGCACGGGAGGCGGTGCAGCTCCTTCCAAACGCGCCTGGTGAAATTCAGGCCGCCATCGAGGGCATCGAATCGGCCTCTGGCCTTGCCGATTTCGTCGCCGGCGTCATGGACGCGACCCCGGAGGAAAAACAGGAGGTGCTCGAGGCGATCGACGTGAAGGAGCGCCTCGACAAGGTGCTTGCCCTGTTGGCGCGACGCCTCGAGGTGCTCCGGCTATCAAAGCAGATCGGCGACCAGACGCAGCAATCCCTCTCCTCGCAGCAGCGCGAGCACATATTGCGCGAGCAACTGCGTCAGATTCAAAAGGAGCTTGGCGAAGGAGACGATAAGACCGCCGAGATCGCGGAAGTTCGGGCTTCTATCGAAAAAGCGCAGATGTCGGCCGAGGCGCAAGAGCAGGCGCAAAAGGAATTGAAACGCCTCGAGCGAATGCCCGAAGCAGCCGCCGAATATGGGATGATCCGCAGCTATCTCGATTGGCTTATCGACTTGCCCTGGTCGGTTTTGAGCCCCGAGCGCATCGACATCGCGGAGGCACGGCGCATCCTCGATGAGGACCATTACGGCCTCGAGAAGGTCAAGCGGCGCATCCTCGAATACCTTGCCGTGCGCAAGCTGAACCCGGAAGGCAAAAGTCCCATTCTTTGCTTCGTGGGCCCGCCCGGCGTGGGCAAGACCTCGCTCGGTCAAAGCATCGCACGCACCACCGGGCGCAAATTTTCCCGCCTGAGCCTTGGCGGTGTCCATGACGAGGCGGAAATCCGTGGCCACCGCCGTACGTATATCGGCGCCCTCCCGGGCAATATCATCCAGTCGATCCGCAAGGCCGGCACGCGAAATCCAGTGCTGATGCTCGACGAGATGGACAAGCTCGGCGCGGGTTTTCACGGCGATCCTTCTTCCGCGCTCCTCGAAGTGCTCGATCCGGAGCAGAACGCGACTTTCCGCGATAATTATCTCGCCGTCGCCTTCGACCTCTCGAAGGTGCTGTTCATCGGCACGGCGAATTTCCTCGACAATATCCCCGGTCCCGTCCGCGACCGTATGGAGGTGATCGAAATTCCAGGTTATGTCGAGGAGGAGAAACTCGAGATCGCCAAGCGCTATCTCGTGGCGCGCCAGCTCGCGGCGACCGGCCTCAAGCCGGAACAATGTGAAATCGACGAAGCGGCACTGCGCTTCATCATCCGCGATTACACGCGCGAGGCCGGCGTGCGCAATCTCGAGCGGCAAATCGGCGCGGTCTGCCGACGAGCCGCCATGCGGATTGCGGAGGGAACAGCCGACACACTGCGAATCAAGGCAAAGGACGTCACCGAAATCCTGGGCGCGCCGCGTTTCGAGCACGAGGTCGCGATGCGCGTCAACGTGCCAGGTGTCGCGACGGGCCTCGCCTGGACGCCGGTCGGCGGGGACATTCTATTCGTCGAGGCCACGCGTGCACCCGGGCGAGGCAAGCTCATTCTCACCGGCCAGCTCGGCGAGGTCATGAAGGAAAGCGCGCAGGCGGCATTGAGCCTTGTGAAGGCGCGGGCGGTCGAGCTCGGCATCGATCCGCATATTTTCGAGGTGTCTGACGTTCACATCCATGTGCCGGCCGGCGCTGTCCCAAAGGATGGGCCCAGCGCCGGCGTCGCCATGCTGGTTGCGCTCGTCTCCCTGCTCACCGGTCGGCCTGCACGCAGCGACACCGCGATGACGGGCGAAATTTCCCTGCGCGGCCTCGTTTTGCCGATCGGAGGGGTAAAGGAAAAAGTTCTCGCCGCCCTGCAGGCCGGCATCACGACCGTCTTGCTCCCCACCCGCAACCGCAAGGACCTCGATGACGTGCCCGAACGGGCGCGCGAACTCGTTCGCTTCGTTTGGGTGGAGCGCATCGAGGAAGCGCTCGAGGCGGCGTTGAGCGAAAGCAAGGTCGCCGGCGCCGAGGCAGCGCCGCCCGGCGAATCGGCTTCACCGTCGGTTAAGCGAGCAGCGCGATCGCGCTGAGCTACTCTTACCGCGTGATTTTCCTTCAGCGCGAGGGCCCAACTGCAGCCTCGCTCATTTCCAGGCGTGACTTGTGGGCAAACGACACTGCTTCTGACGTGCACCCCCACAAAACGGAGGCTCGCCTCGCCTTTGTGCGGCGAATAGCGCCCTCCCAGGTGCCCGGCCGAAGCGGTCCATCCGCTTTTCGGCCGGGCGATGCCTCAAATCCAAGCGTCTTTACGTGTGGCAGAAATTCAATCTTCTGGCGTCACGACTGGGCCTGGGCGCTTTCGTTGATCTTCGCATCGGCGAGCTTCGTGAGAAGCTGATCGGTCTCCTTCTCCTCGTCGAGCGTCTGCTCGAGCAGCTCGGCCGCTTCATCCACGCCCAGATCACGCGCCCAATTGCGCAGGGTGCCGTAGCGGGCGATCTCGTAGTGCTCGACGGCTTGCGCTGTCGCCAGGAGGCCCGCGTCGATCGCCTCGCTGCCTTTGTACTCCGAGGCGATCTCGTCGCCTTCGGTAATGATCCCCTTGATCGCCTCGCAGGTCTTTGCCGACGCCTTCTTTCCGATCATCTCAAAGACCCGTTCCAAGCGAGCGACGTGATCCTTGGTTTGCTCGAGATGCGTCTGAAAAGCCTGTTCGAGCTCTTCTGACTGGCTTGCCTTCGCCATTTTTGGCAAGGCCTTTACGATCGCCTTTTCGGCGAAATAGATGTCTTTTAAGGTGTCCTCGAATAGAGATTGAAGGTTTTTTGAAGCCATCTTCTGTTCCTCTCGACGCTTGCTTTGGTGGGAGCGAATTCGGGCTCGTCGATGGGTGAAAGACGAGCCATTTATCGGCCCATTGCTCGACCGATCCACGCTGAAACTCCCGCGAATAGTCATCGGTTCCGGGAAGTCGGGACCGATCGGGTTTGCGTTCGCGCTAACCCGCGGTGAACCTTGCCGGTCATCCCGCGTTGGAAAGGCGCCCGCCTGCGCCGTGAGATTCCGGACAGGCCCGCTCTTCGCAGCCGAAAGACCGAATGAAACCTGTGGAATGGTTCGGGATTCGGTCACGAATGCAAGGGGACTTCGTGCGGTCACAGCGATTCTCGAAGGAGCTGGAGCTGAAGCTCCTCATTTCGCCGCAGGATCAGCCGCGCTTTCTTCAATCAGACCTCATCTCTCGTTGTGTCATTGGCCCCGGCCAAGAAAAGCGCTTGCACAGCGTCTACTACGACACGGCCGAACATACGCTTGCCGAAAACGGCTTCTCGTTGCGCGTGCGCAGGGATGGAGACACCTTTGTGCAAACGCTGAAATTTGCGCCGCAGGAGGAGAAGTCCTTCTCGCGTCACGAATGGGAGACGCCGCTTCAGGGCAGCGCGCCTGAACTTTCGGACTTTCCGGGCTCGGCGCTCGGGCCTGTCGCCGCGCGGCTGCGAGCCAAGGCTTTGGTTCCGCTATGCTCGTCCACGGTCAGGCGTCGAGTCATACCGATCGGTTTCAAAGAATCGATACTCGAGCTTGCCTTGGATGAAGGCGTGATCGCGGCAGGAGAACGCGAACGGCCCATCAGCGAGCTCGAGATCGAAGTGAAGAAGGGGGATGCGACCCGTCTCTATGAGCTTGCGCTCGAGCTTCTCGATCTCGTGCCTCTTCGCTGGAGCACCGAAAGCAAGTTCAAGCGGGGGTTTGCGCTCGCCCAGGGCCGCCCCCCCTCTACCGCGAAAGCGTCGCCCTCTTCGCTCACCGAGGATATGGTGTTCGACGACGCAGTCGCCGCGGTGCTCGCCGGCTGCCAACGTCATCTCTTGGCGAATGAACCTGCCGCCGAGGATGGGCGCGATTCCGAAGGGGTTCACCAGATGCGCGTCGCGGTGCGGCGGATGCGGGCGGCGTTTGCGCTCTTTGACAACGAGCTCGAGACAAAGGCATTCAAAAATTACGACCGTGAGCTGAAATGGCTGGCCCACAAGCTTGGTGCGTGCCGCGACTGGGATGTGTTCGAAACAGAAACGCTTGCCAAAGCGAAGATCGGCGACGAAGAACGATCCATTCTTCAAGGAGCCGCCGCGCCGAAGAGAGATGAAGCTTATGGAGCATTACGCAAGACCTTCGCCCAGCAGCGCTACGTCAAGTTTCAGCTTTCGCTCGGCCACTTGATCGAATGCCATGGTTGGCGCGAGGCCATTGGGAAAAGTGCCCACGCGCAGATCGCGCGCCCCTCACAAAAAGTCGCGCCCTCTCCTCTCACCACCTTGCTGCGCAAAGCCTGGAGAAAAGGAAGACGTTTCAACAAGCTCAGTCTTCGCAAGCGCCATCGGGTCCGCGTCGCCCTTAAGAAACTCCGCTTTGCGAGCGAGTTCTTCGAGCCAATCTTCGGCAAGCGCAAGGTGAAAAGATACGAAAAACAGCTCGCTCTTCTGCAAAAGCTCCTGGGAAAGGACAGCGACATGATCACGACTGCGGCGCTCTTGCAGGAACTTCTCGAAGCGAGCCCGTCCCGCTCGCTGGCTCACGCCGCCGCTTCGTTGCGCAAATGGCAAGCGAAGGAGCGCCGCGCCGCGGCACCGCAGGCCCGAAAGGCTTGGGTCAAGCTGAAGGCGATGCAACGCTTCTGGTGACATGCTGCGTTGAGTGCCGGCAGTGAACCGCGAGTTCACGACGAGGGCCTCGGGCCGAGTGGCGTACAGTTCAGGCGGATCGCCCGGGACTGATCAGGTCGGAGGATGTCTCAACCCTGTTACAAAGAATACCGCACGGGTTCTTCGATTTGTGAAGAAGTGATTTTGTGAAAGGCTGACAGGCACAAAAATATTTGGGTTGGTTTATCCGGCTTAGAAGAAATACAAATTTTCTTCGAACCTTTCAGTTCGTCCGCAGTTGTCTCGGCAACTCACCGGCGGCCGGGGCCGCCTTTTTAATGATCCTCGTATTCGCCGGACGGAATTCCCTCCGGATGCTCCGTTTTGTTTCAGTCGCGGAAGGGGTCCCCGTGATTGAAATAACTTCGCCTGAGGCAAAGTATGCGAAAGGTCACCATCCAATGAAACGTAAAAGCTCTTGTGTAGTTGCGGGGGGCGCAGGCTTTGTGGGATCCAACCTCTGCGAGGCGCTGCTTGCGAACGGCCTTCACGTGATTTGCATCGACAATTTTCGCACCGGTCGAATGGACAATCTCAGAGCTCTCAAACGGGAGCCGCGTTTCACCTTCTTCGAAGCCGATATCATCGAAGCCTTACCGACTTCTCTGCGGCGCCAGCGGGGTATCGATTGGGTGTTCAATCTCGCCTGTGCAGCGTCACCGCCGCATTACCAAGCCGATCCTGAGCACACTTTGCTCACGAGCGTAATGGGGACCCGCAACCTCCTTGCGTTCGCGGAGCAAGTTCGGGCGCGCTTCCTCTTGGCTTCGACGAGCGAGATCTATGGGGATCCGCAAACGCACCCCCAAGTCGAGAGCTATTGGGGCTATGTGAATCCGACAGGACCCCGGGCCTGCTACGACGAGGGCAAGCGGGCAGCCGAGACCCTCGTTTTCGACTATGGCAGGGCGCAACGTGGCGAAGTGCGCGTAGCGCGCATTTTCAATACCTACGGGCCGAGGATGCGCGCCGACGACGGCCGCGTCGTCTCCAACGTGGTGACGCAGGCTCTGGCAGGCGATGACATCACAATTTACGGCTCTGGCCGGCAGACGCGCTCTTTCTGCTACGTTGGTGATCTCGTCGCAGGCCTAATTCGCCTGATGGCCTATGACGGGAATTACTCGGGCGCCGTCAATCTCGGCAACCCGGTCGAGATGACCATTCATGAACTCGTTGGGAAGGTACTGCGCCTCACTTCTTCGGAATCCCGCGTCGTGCGTCGTCCTTTGCCGGTCGACGATCCGCAAAGGCGCTGCCCCGATATCTCTCTTGCGAGGCGGTTGTTGAACTGGGCGCCGCAAGTGAAGCTGGAGGAGGGTCTGCGGCGGACGATCGCCTATTTTGCCGAGGAAGCAGCTAACGCCGCTTCGTTCCCTATCGGGAACCCTGCGGGAACTTCGACGCGAAGACTCACACGGCGAAGTTCAGCGCGCCTTTCGAAGATGAAAGACACGTCCATCCCACAAATGGAACGGACGTTCATCAATCCGTAGGATCTCCAAACCGTGAAGGCCTGCAAGTTTCTTGACGTCACGAGCATCCACGCCCGGATCGGCGCGATAAGAGAAGTTCACGACCAGCAGCTCACCCATTGATTTCAACAGGTGCGCGATTTCCTTGACGTAAGTGCCCGGGAGGGCAGAACCCGCCAGCACGACGTAGGGAAAAGAATCGATCGCAAAAACGCAATCGAGGCTGCCTTTTGGCAATCTCGGCAGCCGTGCGCCCTTCATCAAACGGAAATCTACATTGTCGAGCCCGACGCAACGCTGGCGCGCGACGTCGATCATATTGGGAGAGATGTCGACCCCGATGATGCGGCCCACTTGGGATGCGAGAGCAAGCTCGAACCTGCCAATCCCACATCCTATATCCAAAAGCGCCCGCTTGGGCCCAACGAGACCGTGCGCGCGCATGTAATCTACGATCTCGGCCGTCGACTTCTCGAGGAGATCCGCACGGCCCAAACTGTAGAGCGCGACGCTCCCCTCGGGCGAAATCGAGACGGCGCGATCGAAAGCTTCGGCGATGGCCTTTGCTCCTGCCCGCGCATTCGATCGAGGGGCGGCCTCGTGCGAGAGAGTCGATGAAACCCTGCGCACCATTTCCAGGGCCTTTAAAGAAGCAAGTCCGACGAGCTCGTCGAGGCGCCGAGTTGCCACGATATTTTTTCGGAAACTTTTTCGCAAACCTCGATCGTCGAGAGTGTTCGCCAGTTCTTCGGTATTCCTTGCCGCCATCGCGAGGTGCAGCAACGCAATGCCTGGCGGCATCTCCCCCGCGCAATAATCGCGCAAAAGCCGATCCAAGGGCGAAGAATGGCCGCGAAATTCAGGCATGTGCGAGCGCCTTCGTCCAGACGCGGCGCGCATTCCATCGATCGCGCGCGCCCCAGCTGTATTTGTAAGGCTCTGGGCCTCGGAGGAAGTGGAATTCCTTCGCGCCTTCCACGATTGCATCGCCGATGGCGTGGCCGACCAGGATGGCGCCAGGGCTGGCTTCGGCGAAATTCGGGTCGAAGCCGCCAAGATAGGCGTAGGCACGCTCGTTATCAATGAAGCCGTAATAGGCGCCGATCGGCTGACCTTCGAGCGCGAGAATGTAGCATCGCGCGAGACCTGCCGCGGAAAGCCGGGGCAAGACCGCCCGGTGGAAGTTCTGCACCTGGCGATCGGCAAGCACTCCACTCTCCTCGCGTTCGCGCCAGCGCGCCCCATGCAAGGCAAAAAGTCGGTCGAGGAAATGCTCGCTGTCGGCTTCGCAACGGCGGATATGGATTTCACCGAGCCTTGCTGCGAGCACGCACGCGCGGCGCAACTGCCGGCGCCGTCGAGCCGGCACGCTGCTTTCGACATCGCGAGCTTCGCGGATGTCCAATACCGGACAAGTTTCCTGTCGCGAAACAGCGTCGCTGGAGCATTCGGGGCAGGCGAGATCAGCCGCCGCTGACCCTGGCGCCATTTCCTCGAAGCTCCAGCTTCCCCAGCGGGCGTCCGACATGAGCTTGACGACCGCGTCGCCTGCTCCAGGACAATTCGGGTCAAGCAGCACATCGATGTAGTCGCTGAGAGAAATGCCGATAGGCAACAAGCGCGGTGCTGCCTTGTTGTCATCTTCGAGGTAGAAAGGGAAAAGCGCCACGAGTTGCCCCCCGACGGTAGCGGTGCCGCACAACAATTTGCCGGGATGGAACTCCTCCCACCAGCTCAGCAGCCACGCAGGAGATTGAAACGGAGTTGCCTTTGCGCAACGTGCCCACAGCTCCCACCACTGCGGCTCGAGCGCCGCGAGCGCCGGGAGATCCATAACGAGCTTCGTCTCGATCGGGGACATGGCAGTCACGCCGCTGCCGCCCACCGGCCGACAAGATCGTGATAGCGTTCGATATAGTTTGTGCACATCGCGCCCAGGGAGAACCGCGCTTGGGCTTCGGCCTTGCAAAGGCTCGCGTCGAGCTTGGCGACAGAGCCAATCGCCTCGGCCATTTCCTCGGCGTTCTCGACAAGAAACCCGGTACGGCCGTCCGACACGATCTCGCAAAGCGCGCCGCGCCTGAAGCCGATGACGGGAGTTCCGCAGGCCATGGCTTCCATGGCGACGAGAGAGCTCGTCTCCTCGGCAAGGCTCGGGATCAAGAGGCAGCGGGCAGCCGCGAGAAACCGGCGCTTGCGGGTGAAGGTGAGCGCGCCCAGGAAATTGCACAGTGGACCAAGACCAGGCGCTATTTGCGTTTTGAAGTAATGCTCGTGCTCTTCATAGGCGAATACCTTACCGCCGATCATGAGCGCAATGCCGGCCTTTCGCGCAGCTTCAATCGCAAGGTGCACTCCCTTCTCGGCGCAGAGGCGGCCAAGGAAGAGCGCAAAGTTTCGTTTGGCGTGTCGCGAAGAGAAAGCATCCACATCCACCCCGTTTCCGATTGGTGACAGGAGCCGCGCGCCTCTGGGCGACGAGCGATGCTGTGTTTCGGAAACCCCATTCATCCACAAGCCAGGACGAACATCCTGAAGGGCCGCTTTCGGGTACCAGGAGAGCGGCAGATGGAGAGTGACCAGGGTTGCTCCTTCATTCGGGCAGTAGGAATGAAAATCGATGCCGTGCAGATGGACGATATCCGGTTTGCAGCTGCGCCTGATCGTGTCGATCGTCTCGCGATAAATTCCCCAGGCGCGCGCTCTTGCGCGCTGGTCGATCGCGCCCTCCTGTTTTCGCACGGGCCAGTGCATTCCTGAGACCACCGAGTCTTCGCTCGCAAGCACGATCGAGCGGTGCCCGGCTTGCGTGAGCGCTTTGTCCAGTGCGGTGAGCACCTGCTCTGCACCGCCGGCCGCGTCCGGCCCGACCGCGGCGAAGGGGTAGGCCACGTTGACGACCGTCAGGGACATGGTGCGAGGTCGAGCTCGGCAAGGGCAGCTCGAGCGAGCGTCTTCCATTCGGACGCCTTAACTCCCCAGGAAAAACTCTCATAGAGCGGCACCCTGACGGGGAGCTTTGCGAAGTCATAGGCGGGCGCGCGGCGAAAGCGCTCGGCATCGATCCGGAAGGGAGCCAAGGTCTGTTGCTGGGTGCGAAAGCACGCGAGCATGCGCTGCTTCTCCCGACGCCTTGCGGGAAGAAGAGGCAAGACGATTTCCGGCATGTGAGGGGATGGGGCGAAGCTCTGAGTAATCATTCCTTCTGCTCCGGGGCGGTAGAGCGGCATCTCGATCACAATCGCCGGTTTTCCGCCCCGCCGCTCGATGAGGTGAAGCGCCGCATTCACCGCGAAGACCACCGCATCATGATCGGGATGCCCGCCTTCATAAGCGTGGGTGAAAATAAGGCGCGTTTTCCTCGTCCAAAAAAGCGCGGTGAGCTTGTGGACGAGCTCCGGCAAATGTCGCGCGGCTTCCTGGTCCACCAAACCGAGCTCGACGAGAACATCGGCGGAAAGGCCGACCTCCCGCATCGCCGCCTCGAGCTCGCCTCTGCGGGCGCGCGCATATTCTTCTCGGGTCGAGAAGCCGTGACGGTGTGCGTCCGCCATATCGCGGGGCGCGCCATCGGTCGCGTGCACGACAAGCGGGCATATCAGCTCCGCCAAATGCCCGCCGATTCCGATGGTCTCATCGTCGGGATGGGCGACGACGATCATCGCCTCGGAGGAGCCCCGACCGCTCAAACCCAGCGCTTCGGACAGACCAAGCCTGGGGTGCCCCGGATAAGCCTTGCTGGACGAAGGCGCCGACACGAACCGGCATCCTCGTCAGGTCGCCATTGAAAGCGCTGGCGCGACGACGCGCTTCGGCGCCGGCGCGTAGCGCTTCATCATGGCGGCACAAAAATCGGCGAACTCCTGCTTGTCGAGCGGGGCGCTCGTGTGGTGGGGCGCGATACCTCGATGTTCGGGGGTGAAGCAGAATGTCACCGTCACATTGAAATCGGCGAGGGCCTGCATTTGGCGATCGAACCAGGCGAGTGCATTGGGGCGATAACTGTCGGCCCATGAAAGGCCAGTGCGCAAATAGGTGACACCGAGCCGCTTCATCAGAGCAACGGCGTCGTCAAGGCGGTGGTCCTCGAAATGAAACCACTGGCACAGCCCGATCTGCGGCGTGAAATCCGGAAAGCGTTCGAGCGCGGGTTTGGGCGTGCCGTCGTCCCGCAGCAAGCCCATGGCAAAATGACGATAATAGGAGGAACCCTCGGCCTCTCGGTGGCGCGTTGTCGCCTGCCAGGTCCTTGGGAGATCGTAAAGGCTATACCAGTGGATCCGCGGCGAACGGCCCATGAGAAGCTCCGCCGTCCTCTGCAGTCCCCAAAGCTGCACCTCGTCGGCACCAAAGCTCGAGACACCGACCTCGCTCACCCAGACCGGAAGGTCCGTGACCGCCCGGATCTCGTCGAGTCTCGCTGGCCATTCGTCGATCTGCCAGAGGTTCCAGTCGAGCGGAAAGCCGTGCACCGCGACGGCGTCCACATGATCGAGCACGCCGCGACCTTGCATATTCCGCACGAACTGCGCATCGATGGGTGAAAGACCGCCGAGCACTCTTGGAATGGCTGCGTTCTCCGCCGCGATCGCGTCGGCCGCGCAAATCGCCATCTCCGCGAAGAGCTTCCAATCCGGATCGATCTCGGGATCCCAATGGGATTTGTTGTTGGGCTCATTCCAAATCATCGCGGCTTCGATCATGGCCTTGGACCCCTTGCCGGATGCACAGCCCCTTCCGCCGCCGACGTCGCCGCCACGCGGCAGACATAGACCTCCTCCTCCGGCCGCGACACGATCTCGAAGCCGGAGCTGCGCAACATGGCTTCGACGCAGGCACGATTTGGAATCCACCAGTTGGTCGGATCGGCCGCGTAACGCTCCTCGATGAAGTGGAGCTTCGGAAAATCCGGGCGTTCGAAAGGTGCCGCGTCCCAGAATTCATAATCTGCGGCGACCGGCTCTGCCTCGGGACTTCCCCGCTGCATGGACTGAAACACCAGCATGTCGCCTGCCACGTGCGCGCGGATGAGGTCGAGCGCGAGCAGCGGATGTCGAAGATGGTACAAAACCCCCATGAAGAGCACGATGTCGAAGCGCCGACCAAGCGCGCCGACATCGTACACCGACAGCTGCTCGAACGTGATGTCGAGATCGGCGACCGCTGCCGCAAATCGCGCCTGCTCGAGATATTCGCGATCGCTGTCGATGCCGAGCACGTGCGCGGCGCCGCGCCGCTTCATCTGGATGGAGTAGAAACCGCCGTTGCAACCGATATCGAGCACGCTCTTGCCGGAAAGATCGGCCGGGATCGAATCGGCAAACTTCCTCCATTTGACCGCCGGATAGTCACCGAGGAAATGGTTTGGCGCGGTGACGATTCCCCCAAGCTCGATGTTGTGGAACCAGGGGCCGAGCGCTTCCGCCCGTCTGCGGATCTCGTCGGCGGAGTAGTGCATCGGCATCTCTCCTCCTAGGCCGCCGGAGCGAAAGTTTTGCCAAGGGGCTCGGTGATGGAGAGTCGAACGCGCTCGCTCTCCCGATCCTGCCGACCTCCTAGGGCGAGGAGCTTGAGTGCCGCCTCGTAACCGTTCACCGTCCCGACATCCACATAGGCTTCACCTGACTTGATGCCGACCGCCTCTCCGCCCTCGGCGATGTAGGCGTTTACCAGCGTACCCATGTATTCATCGCGCCTCTCCGGCCGCGCCCAAAGGGCATGCAATTCGTGGAAGACGCGCGCCGGCAGCTTGAAAGCTCCCCAAACCCAGCGGGAAGCCTCGCCCGGCTGCTTCACCTCGATCTTGGTTACGCGATCCCTCTGGTCGAGCAGGACCGCGTCGAAAAGCTCCGGCCGAGCGACGGGGAAAAGAAGAAAGGACAGCTTGTCCTCCGCAAGAGCGCTGAAGCCCTCCTTTGGGAACCAGATCGTATCGGGCAGACCAACGAGGACGGGCTCGCTGCCGACGAGAGGGGCGGCGCGGAAGATCGCATCGCAGAGGCCGAGAGGCGCCGGCTGAACCACATAAGTAACCATGGCATGTTCGTAACCTGCGCCGTAGTAGCTCACGATGTCGGATTTGCCCGCCCCGATCACGAAGGCGAGTTTGTCGGCCCCCGCAAGAATCATGCGCTCGACGAGGTATTCGCTCACCGCGCACGGACGTTCGCCCTCTCCCTTGCGACAACTTCCGACCGGCAGAAGCTCCTTGGAAAAGGCGAGCGGCTGAATGCGTGTGCCGCGTCCGGCGGCCGGAACGATACCCCACATCTTTCAGGCCTCCGCCGTGGCTTCGCGCGAATCCGCTCCGATCCGAGGCTGCTTCCTCGTTAAGCCAGAAGCGGCGATCATGTCCTCGAATTGCCGAGCGCGATGCGCGGATGTGTGCTCGGCAAGCACGCGCTCACGCGCGTTGGCCCCAAGCCGGGCAAGGCGTTCCGCGGGCAGGTCGAGCGCGGCGATCACATCGCCACAACTCGCGCCGGTCAGAATTTCGCGCTCGGGCTCGAAAAACGAGTCAAGGCCTTCCCAGCTATCGCTGAAGATCGCGGTGCCGCACGCAGCGGCCTCGAAGAGGCGACCCGAGGGGCACCACCCCATCCTCGCCATGTCGCTTCGTGTGACGTTGAGGGTCAGGCGAGAGGAAGCATAAAACGAGGCATGCCGTGCAGGCGGCAGATGTCGTACAAAAAAGATGTTTGCCGTCCAGGGGAAGCCTTGCGGATACTGAGCACCTGCGAGCACGAAGCGAAAGTGGGGGCGCCGGCTCGCAGGTTCGATGAAGAGACGATTGAGTGCCGCCTGGCGATCAGCCGCATAAGTGCCGATATACGAGAAATCGGAACGATAGGCCGCGGCGGCCATTCCCGGCCGATGGATTTGCGGATCGACATGCCCATAAAGCGGGTGAACTTCGCGCGCGCCCGCAAGAGAGGCGAGGCCTTCGAGGGCGACACCCCCAGTGAAGCTCAACACCAGATCGAAATCCGCCAAGCCTCGCGGCCCGATGTAGCTTGTCGGGTCACCGCGCCGCAGGCGCTCGAGCGTCACTGGCGTGTCGAGATCATAAAAGACACGCAAGGCGTGCGGCCCACCAAGGACGAGATCGCTCGCCGCGATGCCGTCCGGACAATAGGAGGTGACCATGGCCACGTCGGCTGTGGCCACCTCGCGACGCGCGCGAGACTCGATCTCGGGCCAATCATCGTAGATGACGAGCTCGCCTTCGGGCAGCTCATCGAGATCCCGGTTCTGCGCGTAATAGCTCGTGTTGCGTTCGAAGAACGTCACCCGCCATCCGCGAACCGCAAGAGCGCGCTGAAGTCCGCGCCACAACGTCGCGTGCCCATTCCCCCAAGACGAACTGATCGTCAGGCCGAACACGACCAGCTTCATTGGAGAAATTCCTCCGCGTCGCACATTCAGGCCACCACCTCGTTGATGGCGATGACGCGCGCGCCCTGCTCGTCGAGCGCGACTTTGCTGATCGAGGCAGGCGCGATCTCGATGCGCGGCCAATCGTCCAGCGAAAGCTCGAGCCAGTGCAGAAGCGCGGCTCTGATGACCTCGGCGTGCGTGACAAGAACCGCGATTTCATCGCGCATCTCACAAGCCATGCGAGCCATGTGCCTGACGACGCGCTCTTGGACGTCGAGCATCGTTTCACCACCAGGAGTGCGCGCGCTCGCCCGATGTTCGTTCCAGTCGCGCCAGGCGGGATCACGTGAAAGCGCCGCGAGCTCCATTCCGGACCACGTGCCGAAATCGACCTCGTCCAAGGCGGAAGTAGTTTCGATCGGGGTCAGCCCGCAAGCTCGCGCAACGAACTCGGCCGTCTCGCTGGCTCGCTCGCGCGGGCTAGCCTGCACCCGCGTGACATGCTCGCCCTTCAGCCGCTCCGCGAGTTCTTGCGCCTGCGCGCGCCCTTCCCGGTCGAGGCTTACGCCTGGGCTGCGGCCCGTGAGGCGTTCGCCCAAAGCGTCATGCACCGCGTGTCGAATGAGATAAAAATTGGCCATCACGAAAGACGACCAGTGGCGCCGTTGCCTGACACGAACTGCAGGGTGCGCTCGCGAGCATCCGCATCCGTGAACTGCCGGGGTGGCGACTTCATGAAGTAGCTCGACGGGCCGATAAGCGCACCTGCGATTTTACGGTCGAGCGCGAGCTTGGCGCAGCGGACCGCGTCGATCACAATGCCGGCCGAATTAGGGGAATCCCAAACTTCGAGCTTCACCTCCGCGGTGATGGGCACGCCTCCGAATGTGGTACCTTCCATGCGGATGTGACAGAATTTTCGGTCGGTGAGCCAAGGTACGAAGTCGCTGGGCCCGACATGGATGTTTTCTGGAGCGAGCGGGATGTCAAGTTGGCTCATGACCGCCTGCGTCTTTGAAATCTTCTTCGACTCGAGTCTCGAGCGCTCGAGCATGTTGCGAAAATCGGTGTTTCCCCCGAAGTTGAGCTGGTAGGTCCGGTCGAGCCTTACGCCGCGCTCGCGAAACAAGTTGGTAAGCACTCGATGCACGATCGTGGCGCCAACCTGGCTTTTGATGTCGTCCCCGATGAGCGGCAGCTTTTCTTTCTCGAAGCGCTCGCGCCAACAAGGGTTCGAGGCGATGAATACCGGCACGCAATTGACAAAAGCGCAGCCCCCTTGCAGAGCCTGCTCGGCGTACCATTCGACCGCTTGTTGCGATCCGACCGGAAGATAACAAACGACGATTTGCGTTCCGGTGCGCCGCAGCGTTTGTGCCACATCGCATTCGGGCCCATCGGCCTCGGCGATCTCGTCGCGCAAATATAGGCCTAACCCATCAAGCGTCCTTCCACGCTCGACAGTAACGCCGCATTTCGGCACATCGGCGAAACGGAAGGTATTGTTGGGCGGTGCGTAAATTGCGTCCGCGAGATCGAGGCCGACCTTTGAGGCCGCGATGTCGAAGGCCGACGCGATTTGGATGTCGTCGACATGATACCCGCCGAGTATGGGATTGGTAAGCCCAGGGATCGGTTCGTTTGACGCGGCGCCTCGGTAGTAAGTCAGCCCCTGGACAAAAGAGGAGGCGCAATTTCCCACGCCGACGATGCCGACGCGCAGCTTTCCCGAGCCCAAGAGCTCCTCCCGAAATCGCGACGTGACCCGATTCCAGAACTCAACAGAACGAAAGCCGAAAGGTTCCGAAGCGCGTCCAGCCTCGGCGTGGCGGCGCAAGCCGCCGTCAGCTGGAGATCACCCGCGTTCGGGAGTTGCCGCGGCGTCAATCTGGCGAGTGTCGGAGCGCTTGACCTCGATCGTGATCTCGTCACCGGCGCGCAAATCATTGGTGGCCCCGAGAACCGCGGCCTCGAACGCGCCCTCCTCGGAGGTATAGCTGGCACCCAATTCGCCGTTGCGAGAAAGCGTCCAGCTTTGACCCGTTCCGCTGACCTTATAAAGGTTGACCGTCATTGCTCAAAAACCCAAGGCGCCCTTTCCATCCGTGAACGCTGCTCGCTATCTTCCGTTCCGGCGGGTCCCTGCTCGATCTCTCCGATCAGGAAAATCTGATAGTGGAGAGCACCGTCTCTGAAGCACCGGTGCAATGTCACTTTGCTCACCTCGGCAAAGCGGCGACCTTGCTGTGGGAGGCCGGATGCTCGCGCATCCGAGCTTCGGAAAAGACCCGAGGACCAAAAGCGGTGCACCTTCGCCGCTCCATCGCATCGAGCAGATAACCTTCGAGCTCACCTGCTCGATGCTGCGCGGTATGGGCGGTCAGGATACGGCAGCGAGCCGCGTGCGCAAGGGTACGGCGAGCATCATCATTCATTCCGCGAAGCAGGCCGAGCACGGTCGCGGTCGTCTCAGCAAGCAGGATTTCCTTTCCGGGCCGGAAAATCGTATCGAGGCCCGGCCAACAATCGGAAATGATCGGGCTCGCGCAAGCCGCCGCCTCGAAAAGGCGCACGCTCGGACTGAACCCCGCCCGCACCATGGAAGCGCGCGTGACGTTGAGAGTGAAGCGGCAGCGCGCATAGAATTCGGGATGCTCACAAGGCGCCACATGCGCCACCCGCGTGACATTGTTCGGCCAATCCAAATGATCAGGAAACTGCGCGCCTGCCACCACGAAGCGAAGCTCGGGCGCCTTCCGGGCAGGTTCGAGCAAAAGCCGCTCGAGCACCGGCTGCCGATCAGGGCTGTAGGTACCGAGATAACCAAGATCGAAACACGGAGTGAGCCGGAGGGGCGGATAAAGCGCCTCATCGACCGAGCAATAGAGGACTCGTGCGGCGGGAGCTCCGTATCGGCTTTCCAGAACCTGGAGCGCCGGTCCGCCCGTGAACGAGAGATAAGGGTCGTAGCCCGGGATGATCGAAGGCGATAGGTATTCGTAATCCTTGGCCTCGAGCTTCGCCAACGTGACGGGCGTGTCGATGTCGTAGAACGCGGTGACGCCCCTCCTCAGGCCCTGCGCCCATTCGCCGATCGCCACCCCGTTCGCCACGTAAGACCCGACGATGACCGCGTCGGCGTTGACGATTGTGCTCTGGAAGCGCTCGAGGTCCCGTAAGTCGCGGTAGAAGTGAAGCGCACAGAAATCAGGCCGCCTGAGATCCCGATGTTCCGCGTACCAGGGCTGATCACGTTCCAGGAACGAGACCTCGTGCCCCCGGCCAGCCAGGCCGCGCAACAAGGCCCGGTAGGTTGTGGCGTGCCCGTTCCCCCAGGATGACGAGAGGCTGAGCCCGATCACGACCACGCGCATCGGCTTCATCACGCGGCACTCCTTGCGGCTTTCATGGCCGCGGCCGTTTTCAGGATCGCGTCGACTTCGGCACCGCGACGTTCATAGGTGTGCTCGCACAAAATACGTTGCAGCGCTGCTTCGCCTATCCGGCGTGCTCTTGCCCACGTCAGCGACCCAAGCAGCTCCACGACATCTTGTCCGTCGCGCGCCACCAGAACCTCGCTCTCAGGAGTCAGAAAAAGTTCGATCCCTTCCCAGGCGTCCGTAATCAGGCAAGCGGCACTTCCCGCCGCTTCGAATACCCGGGTAGCGGGCGAGTAGCCGATATCCGCCATGCTGTCGCGCGCGATGTTCAGAACCGCAAGAGGCGTCGCGTTGAAGGCATTGTGATCGCGTGTATAAACATGGCCGATCGAGCGTATGTTCGACGGCATCGTCTTCGTGTCCCAACCATTTCCGCCAAGGAGAAACACGCGCTCGGGCATTCTCGCGGCGGGCTCGAGGAAGAAATGCTCGACCCGCGTCTCGCGATCGGGAAGACGGTTGCCGAGAAAGGCGAGGTCGCAGGCAAAGCGAGGGTCCGCGGCGACCGGATGATGCGTAGTCGGATCGAGCGCGTTGTAGATGGGCACGCATTCTCGGGCGCCGAAGCCGCGATAGGCCTTCACCACCGGCGGCCCACCGCCGTAGGTGAAGACGATGTCGAGCAACGGTAGCGCGCGCCGCACAGGGTGGTTCTGGTCGCGCTTCATCTGCGCAAGTGTTGCCGGCGCATCGACATCCCAAAAGACGCGGATCGCCATGGCGTGCGCCGCTTGCATAACCCCGGCCAGCAATTCCTCGTCGAACACGCCGACCCCGCTGGCCTTGACCACCACATCGGCGTGAGCGGCCTCGGCGACGACGCTCCGCATCGCCGCCTCCGTTGCCGGATAGACGCGAACACTCGCCCAATCCGGCGCTTCCATGTCTTTGTGCTTCTGGCGATCGAAAGCATCCGGCTCGTAAAAGACGATCTCGTGGCCGCGCCGCGCGAGATCGAACAGAAGGCCACGATAGTAAGTGGCGGCGCCGTTCCAATAGGAGGAGAGAAGGCTGGAGCCATAAAAGGCGATCTTCACTGTGCGACCTCCAGCCTTGCGTCGGATTTGAGGTGCGAGACAATGGCCGTAAGTTCCGCGGCGCGATGGGCGCAGCTATGGCGCGCACGAATGGTGGCAAGTCCGCTCCTCGCCAGTGAGGCTGCAAGTTCGCGGTCCTGAGCCAGCGACCGCATATGCGCCACCATTTCGCTTTCGGTGCTCGCGAGGAGATAGTCTTCGCCCTGCCGAAACAGACCTTCCGTGTCGTGCCAGGGCGCCGAAAGGAGCGGAATGCCGCAAGCGAGCGCCTCGAAGACGCGTATGGTCGGGATGCCGGGCAACGCCTCGACATAATAGCGTCGTGGCACATGCACGGTCGCGAGATGGCGGGCGAAGATCTCGGGCACAAGCACATTCGCCAGCCAATTGCGATAGTGCGCGCCGTGGCGCCCAAGAGTGGTGATCGCTTCGTCTGGATAGCGCACGCCGTAGATGTCGAGAGGCAATCCAGCGTCGCTTGCCGGGCGCAGCAGGAAACTCTCGAGCTCTTCGGTCCGCTCGCCGTCTCCCCAATTTCCGATCCAAACAAGACCCTCTCGCCGCTCCTCCTCGGCAGGCGGGTGAAAGACGGTTGTGTCGGCAGCCTCGTGCCAAATGAAAACCCGATCTCCCCACCCCCAGCGCCGATAGACCCGCGCCAAAGCCTCGCCGAAGGCGAGCACGCCGTCATAGCCGTCGAGATCGAAACGGCGAATTGCCTCCGGCTCACTCACCGCCCGATGATGGGTGTCGTGAAAAAGCAAGGTGAATTTTGCACCGTGCTTTCGCAAATGCCCAATGGCCGCGACGAGCCAAGGCTCATTCCACTCATGCACTATGACGAGATCGCGACCCGCAAGGGCGCAGGCGAGGTCGAGATCGCGGTCATATTGCAATGAGGACAGTTCAGGATAGGCGGCGCGATAAGGCGCGAGGCCTTCCTCACCATGATCGGTCAGCAAATGGGAAAGGCTCCAGGCGGAGCGCGACTCGAAGGCCGCAACCTCGTTTCCCGCTTGCATCAGGGCGCGCAACACGCCGCGCAAGAAATGCGCGTTGCCGTGATTCCAGCAAGACATGAGGGAATGGCTGAAATAGGCAATCTTCACGCCGGCGCACCTTCCGAAAGCGTCGAACGCGGCTCGCTTGCCGCGAAAGTTTCGCGGCGAGCAACGCGCTTATCCTGAAAGAGCGCGGCGTAGAGACCCGCCATGGCGCACGCCATGCGATCCACGCTGTAGCGTTTCGCACGCTCCCGCGCGGCCTCGCCAAGCTTGCCGCGCAGGACGGGCTCAGAAAGCACCCGCTGAGCAGCCGCGGCGAACTCACGGTGGTCCCGGGGCGGAACGAAAAGTGCCGCTCCCTCCCAAAGCTCGCGGAAAGTGGGAATGTCCGACAGGAGAAGCGCGCAACCGGCTTGGGCCGCCTCCAGGACCGCAAGGCCGAACGGCTCGTAAACAGAGGTGGAAGCAAAGATCGGGCGGGCCGCAAGCCGAGCTCGCATCTCCTCGCTTGCGAGCTCGCCAAGAAGACGCAAATGGGAGCAGTCGATCCTGGCGCCGTTCGGACCTCGCAGCGGTCCCGCCGCAAAGACTGGAACGTCGAGGCGCTCCGCTGCCCGATCGAGCGTCTCGATGTCCTTGCCCTCGTCCCAAAGGCGACCGGCGGTGAGGAGGGCCTCACCTTGACCGTCGACCTGCGCAAGGGAAGCGCTCGGGGAACGCGCGTTGTGAACCACAAAAGGCCGCTCGGCGGGCCCATACGTCTCGGTCACCATGTCCGCGAAGGCAGCGCTCGGCACGACGACGCGGTCGACCGACGCGAGGTGACGGCGCACGAGATCGCGACGCCAACCCCAATCTCGCCGAAGCGGTTTTCGTTTCACCGCCGCCCACCAGGTGGCAAGGCAGGAATGATGCATTCCGACGAGCGGAACGGAGAAGGCGGCAAGGCCCGCCAAGGGAGAACCGTTTAATTGAACGACGTTCGCACCGGTCTCTTGCACGATTCTGGAAAGTCCGTCCGCGGCCTCTTTTACCTGCGCCTCGGTTTCGGCGAGCCAATCGAGCGCAAGTCCGGTCTCGATGAGCTCGAGCCCCGCCATTCTCCTGGCCTCGCACCTTTGCGCATGGGAAGGTCCAGGCCCGAGAACTGCAAGCGTGACGAAGACATTTTGATTCCAAAGGCCGCGCGTGAGGTCGAGCGCGTAGTTCCAGACGCCGCCCACGGCATCGGCCGTCATCAGAACATGACACGGTGCCGGCTTCAGCTCGGCAGGCATTGACATTCCAGCTCGTTCAAAGGCAGGGGCCGTTCGTCCTGAATGTCGCTGAAGCTTTGAAACTGGTTGAGATAATGGTCATGGGCTCGCTCCCAGGCTTTGGAGTCGGGCATTCCCCAAAGCCGCCGGTAATCGGGTGAGCTTGGATAGGGATAGAGCGGCACCGGATCGTTGGCCCAAACCTTGTGCGCCTCGAGCTTGGCCCGCCAATCGCGGATCAGACGAGGGTCATCCTCTGCCATTTTGATGAGATTGGCCTGCACGAAGGGGATGCGGCTTCGCGCATAGACGAGGCGCTCGGCGAGTTCATCCGTCGTGAGACGGCAATTCTTGTCGAGATGGGCTCTGCCTTCCGCCGTCAAACTCTCGACTCCCGCCTCGACCGAGACGCACCCCGCCCGACCTAAAAGGTCGAGCATCTCGGGCTTCCACAGATCGATGCGTGTCTGAACCCCGAATTTGACCGGACGATCGACGAGGGCTTCCAGAAGTGGCCTTTGCGGGAGAAAGATCTCGTCGATGAAATAGATGTAGGTCACGCCCAATTCGATGAGCGCGTCGATCTCGGCGAGCAAAGGGGTGAGTTCGCGTCGGCGGTACTTGTCGCGGTAATCGATCTTGGCGCAAAAGCTGCACGAATAAGGGCAGCCGCGCGAGGCCTCGACCTCGGCACCCGGGCCATCGGGCGCCGCCTCGAAGCGGTGATGATGATGCCCGTGGCGCGCGATCCATGCTTGCGACCAGAAGATCGGGGGCAGATCGACGAAACAGGTCGCAGCCGGCTCGCCGTTCACCCGGAACCCGTCGTCGTGTCCGAAGGCGATCGAGGAGACGTCGTGGAGAGCTGCTCCATTGGCGAGCTTCGTCACGACCTCTTCGCATTCGCCCCGGACGATGACGTCGACCCCCAGCTTCGCGAGTGTGGTTTGCGGCGTGACGGAGCCATGCGGTCCCACGGCCACAACGCGCCCACCGTGCCCGGCGAGCGCCACCACGAACTCGCGTGGAACCCGAAGCTCCGGCGGGGCGCAGCGCCAGAAAAGGTAAGTCGGAGCGGTGGTCAGCACGGTCATGTCGGGGGCAAATGCCGTGACCTCAGCCGCGATGGTTGCGTTGCTTTTTTGGAAAAGATGGCCGTCGAAAAGCGCGGTCTCGTGGCCGGCCGCTTCGAGAAGCACGCGCGAAGCGCCAAGCTCGAGGGGAAGGTGCGGTTCGCGACAGCCGAAATAAATCGAATTGTCGAAGCGCCAGGCGGGATTGACGAGTGCGACCTTCATCCCATCGCCTCCGTGCGCTGGAACTTATGGTCGAACGCGGAAACCCGGCGCAAAGGCTGGGCGAAGCTTTGCGAGGAAAGCCAAGCCAGGAGCTTTTTCACTCCCTCGTGCCATGGCGTGGGTGTTTTCAGGAAAAGATCAGTTTCGGCGCGCCGGCGATCGGAAACATAATAGCGTTGGTCGCCAGGTCTCCAGTCCTCGTATCGCGTCTCGACCTTGTGCCCGAGCTCGTGCTCGATGAAAGCGACCAAGTCGCGCAAACTAACCGCATTCGCAACCCCGCCGCCGAGATTGAAGGCACGCCCTCTCACCGAGCCGATGCGCTTCCAGGCCGCGAGGTAAGCATCGACCGCATCCTCGACATATAAGATATCGCGAACCTGTCGCCCGTCCCCGAAGATGGTGATCGGCTCGCCCTTGAGCGCCTGGATGAGAAAATGAGCGACCCAGCCCTGATCCTCATTCCCCATTTGGCGCGGGCCGTAGATGCAGCTCATCCGTAGCACGGCCGTGGGCAAATCGAAGCTGCGCGCGTAATCCAGCACATATTGATCCGCCGCCCCTTTCGAGCACCCGTAAGGCGTGTGGAAATCGAGCGGTCTTGTCTCGGAAATTCCGTTGCCGCGCAGTTCGACGTTGCTTGGGCGATAAGCGTCGCCATCGCAAGTGAAGGCGAGGTCGGCTAGGTCGCCATAGACCTTGTTGGTCGAGGCGAAGATGAGAGGAATGGACCTTTGCTGATGCCTCACCTCTTCGAGCAAGCCAAGCGTGCCGGCGAGATTCACGCCGAAGTCATCTTGCGGGTCCGCGAAGCTTGTCGTCACGGCGACTTGGGCTGCGAAATGAAAGACAGCGCCGGTATCGGCAACAGCCTGACGCAGAGCTGCTGCGTCTCGCACATCCGAACGAATGAGAGTGATCCGGTCGGGGTGTCGGCGGCTGAGCCAATCCGCATTGAGCTCGGCTCCCTTTCGCGCCAGAGAATCCAAGACGATCACGTAATGACCTTCGCGCGCCAACCGATCTGCTAGGTTCGAGCCGATGAACCCCGCGCCGCCCGTCACCAGAACGGGCCTGAGCCCAACCACCGCCGGAGCACGGATCATGCGACGAGCCCTCGGATTTCAAGCTCGCGACGAGCCTCGCCGATCCGATCATGCGCACGCTGACCGGCAACCCATTCGCTGAGGCGCGCGAGCCCTTCGGTAAAATCCTGCCGCGCCAGAAAGCCGAGCTCGCGCGCGGCTTTCGCGGTATCGGCGAAGCAATGGCGGATGTCGCCGGTGCGAGCTTTGCCTACGATCTCCGGCGCGATGCTTGGCCGGCCCATCGCTGTCGCGAGCGCCTCGGCGATGTCCACGACGCTGCGATCCTGGCCGCTGCCGATGTTGTAGACCTCGCCTTTCGCGGCGCCGGTCTCGAGCGCAAGCGCAAAAGCTTCCGCGACATCCTTCACATGGACGAAGTCGCGCCGTTGGCGTCCGTCCTCGAAAAGGAGTGGCGGCTTGCCGTTCGCGAGGCGCGAAGCGAAAATCGCGAGCACGCCAGTGTAGGGATTGGAGAGGGCCTGGCCGGGACCGTAGACGTTGAACAGCCTGAGCGCCACGGCCTCCATCCCATAAGCGGGCGCCACGGCAATCGTCATGCGTTCCTGAGCGTATTTCGTGAGCGCGTAAACGGAAGCAAGGCTCGGCCGTTTCCATTCGGGCGTGGGAATCGGGCGTAGCGGGCGCCCCAAATCGTCGACCGGATCCCATGACAAGCTCACGGCCTGCTTGCGTGTCGCGTCCTCGACGAGCTTGCCGTCCGCATCGCGGTAGAGGCCCTCCCCATAGATGCTCATCGAGGAAGCGACCACCACGCGCCGAACGGGCTTTTTGGCCAAGGCTTCGAGGAGTACCGCAGTGCCGAGATCGTTTACCGAGACATAGCGCTCGATGGCATACATGCTCTGCCCGACACCCACTTCCGCGGCGAGGTGGACCACGCTGTCGATTCCGGCGAGCGCTCTGCGCAGCACATGCGGATCGCGGACGTCCCCCACGACAAGCTCGACTCCGTCACTCTCGGGAGGCTTTGCTTCGGTTCCGTGAACCTGCTCGACAAGACAGTCGAGCACCCGCACATCGTGTCCCCGCGCGAGGAGGTTTTGAGAAAGGTGACGTCCGATGAAGCCCGCCCCGCCCGTGATCAATACGTGCTCGCCCAAGCTTAGCTCCCAAATTCTTAGCGGGTTCAGGACCACAACTCAGTGCGCCAGAACGGGTTCCACCAGAGTTGGATGACGTGTCACGGCGCAGATTAAGTTGGCATGCTCGGCTTCTCGCGAGCCGCTTCCTGAGGCTCCCACACACACAAACAAGTATAAGAAAAGACGGGAACTTTGCCGGCTGCGCCCCGTTTGAAAGGCCGCCCGCGTCGTTCGACGCCAACCTATCCCTCCAGCGAATGCGAGGCGGCTTTGAATCCCTGGCCCTCACCGATAAGGTCGAGACGCTTGCCCTCGCTCGCGGCGGTCAAGATGCCGAAGAGCGTTTGGGCTTTGGTTTGGCATTTGAGCGCCACTGATCAGATATGGGCTGCGTTCCTTTCGATCGCTGTCGCACTTCTCGACACTGCGCCGATCGAAGTGCAACGGCGCATCGTGAACGGCATCACTCAGGGCCACGAGTTCCAACCTGTCCTGATCTTGACCATGATCTATGGAGCGCTTGTTCTGGCGCAGGGGCTGACGAAGCTCCTCTTGAACATCTACCGCAGCTGGATTGCCGAAAATTCGGTGCGAGCCTTGAGGTCATTCGTGGGTGGGCTTCCGAGCGCCCGCAACCCTAGGAACAACAAGGATGACCCGCGCGCGCAAGGAACCGAAATCTCGATCGTGCTTGCCGAAACCGATCCCGTCGGAACCTTTGTCGGCGCCAGCGTGTCCGAGCCCCTGTTGCAGATCGGCATCCTTTGCAGCGTCTTCGGCTATCTCGCCTATTTGCGCCCGCTCATGGCGCTCGTCGCTCTTGTAATTCTCTCGCCACAGTTCCTGTTCGTGCCTCTCATTCAGCGCGCCATCAATCGCAAGGTGTCGAGACGAATTGCAACGTTGCGGGCCGCGAGTGCGGGAATGGTCGGGGAGCCCGCCGATATGCGCGCCGCGCTGAGGCGTCAGGAGACGCGCTTCTTCTATGTCTTTCGACTGAACATGGTTGTGTTCAAGCTCAAGTTCTCGCTGAACTTCTTAATGAATCTTTCGCACCACATCGGCATCGCGACCATCCTGGGCATCGGCGGATACCTTGTCGTCGCGGGAAAGACGGAGGTCGGAACGGTTGTGGCCTTCATCTCGGGAATGCAGACGATCAAGGATCCGTGGGGTGACCTCGTCACCTGGTATCAAAATCTCATGGTCACGCGGACCAAATTCGGCCTCATCGCCGATGCCGTGCACGAGCGAGGCTCAGCGACCCGGGAGCTCGAAGAGGAGGGACAGGAGGTCGCTTTCGCCTCCGAATGAATCGCTGGCACTCTCAAATGGAAAACGAAAACGCGCCCGGCTTCTTCGAGCCGAGCGCGTCGCGAATTACGTCGTAACAGCCAGTCGATCAGGCCGGCATCACGGCCACGATTTCAAAATTGCGCGGGTTGACGATGACGAGCTCGTCGCCCACGAGAATGAACTCATAAGGCCTCCAACGCGGCTCGATCCGAACGAGCTCTGGAGGAAGGCGATGAAGATGAACGGTCCGTGGCACCGCGGTGCCCACCGAGATTGAGAAGTTCACATTCGATTCCGGGCGAATGTTTTCTCTCTTGATCACCTCGGTGATGCGGCCCCGCTCTTCGCCCGTCAGCGAAGCGCCGGTCGACGTGCCCTGCGCCTTTGCGGTGCTCGTTTCGCCCGTGGTGGTGGCTTGTCCAGTTGCTTGGCCTGTCGTCCGCGCCCCGCCCGTCGAACGTGTGGATTCATTCTGAGTTGTGCCGTTCGTGGGCGATGTTTGGCTCTGCATCGTGCCTTGGTTTTGACCCGAGCGCTCGGCGCTTCCGCGCTTCATTTCGCCCGGCCTGCGCGACTGCATGCCGCTGGGCGTATTCTCTTGGTCAGCCTGCCCCATCTGTTTGCCGCCAGTGTGGCGCGTGTTCGCGCCGCCAGGTGCGTTTTCCTGTCCAGCTTGGCCCATCTGCTTGCCGCCTTGGCGGATTTGGCTACCCTTGCGACCGGCCGTGGCGGATTCATCACCGGGGCCCGTCGAGGTCTGAGATTGCACCTGCGTGCCGCCTGTCTGCGACTGAATTCCGGTGCCCTGTTTTTCCGTTCCGCCATTGCTCTGCGCGAGAGCGGCTCCCGTCCCCGTGGCCAAGCCGAGGGCCAGCATGGAAACCAAAAGCTTGCTGCTCATGATATTCACCTTTCGTGGAATGAACCTCCCCTCGTGATTCGACGAAAGGAAAACGACGCCGGGGAAGCCAGGTTCCTTTGAGCTCTGGGCTGAACCCGAAGGGACAAGGAGATTTTGCCCCTTCACGCGTCGCAGCACGAGCCCGCGGCTCAAAGAGGCGGCGACCGGAGCAGCCACGGGGTGTAGGGAAACCCCGCTATGAAACGCCTGGGGGCGATTCTTCAGCCCTCCTCCCGATCGTCTCCAATTCCCGTGCGCGTTGCAGCACGTTCCGGGATTCCTCCAATGCGAGGCGGGCCGTGTTCACCTCGCGCGCGATCGCCGAAGCCAGACCAGAAAGGTTTTTGGCTCTCGTTTTGGCCCGTTCGAGCGCTTCGAAGGCCGAGAGCGCCCCCCGTTTGCCGCGAGTCGCTCCGAGAATTTCGATGAACGGCAATTCAAGCAGGGTTTGGCCGGAATGATCGGTGATCTCGAACGCGTAAAGCCGCGGATCATCGCCTTCGGTCAGAAGCTCCTGCCAAATATCCCGGGCCGCTCGAAACGCCTCGAGATAGGCTTCATCGAGATCATCAAATTCGAGCCCTTCTTGATCCCGTGTGAGCTCACCCCGATTTCGAAGATGGAAGTAGAAGTGGGGAATCTTGACCTCCTCTTGGTGAACATTGAAAAACGCACAACTCGAAACCGCGCAAACTCCTAAATCCGCATGCTCGATATCGAGGGATGACCCTCATCCGAGATGTGGAGAGAATTCTTTTGAAACAGGGCGAGCTCGCTGAGCCTGACTGGATCGAGGATCACAAAAGAGCGACTGCGTTGCGCGATGAGCTTTTGGTTTCGCAGTAGCTGAAGCGTCCGATTGACGTGAACGGCCGATAACCCGAGCGAATCCGCCAGCTCCTGCTGGGTGATGGGAAACTCGTAGCTGTTGTCGCGAGCCAGCCCCACTGCTTGTAGGCGATGGTAGAGCTCGCAGATCAGGTGGGCAGTGCGCTCTAGCGCGGTGCGGCGCCCAATGCTTACAACCCACTCGCGCAAATTTGCCTCATCCATCAGGGCGCTCCACCACAAGGCGCGCGCGATCCGCGGATGCTCATCGAGAACCTTGACCAGCTTTCCTCGCGGCACTCTGGCGACCAGAACGTTCGATAAGGCCGCGACGGAATAATCGATTTTTCTAAGAACGAACACGTGCGGGTCACAAAAATCCCCAGGCACGAAGTATCCGATGATTTGCCGTCGCCCGTCATCCAGGTTCTTGTAGCGATAGGCAAAGCCCTCGAGCATCAGGATCACGCCTCGCGGATCGTCCCCCTCGAGCATGAGGTCAACATGGGCAGGGTGGAATTTGCAATCGCGACCAAGCCCTTCCAAGGCCTCCTTATCCGAGCTTTCGAGCGGAGCATAATTCTCGAGCTTGCGAATCACGTATTGGGTCACATTCAAATCCCGGTGCACGGCGAGCCCTCCTCCTGACATAGAGAGCTGAAGCGAGCAGGCTACAGCGCGACACGCCCAAATTGCAGATGAGCCTTTTGCAATAGAGCCACCGTCTTCGCATCGACGATGACGCCGGTTTCGATTAGGGTCATGGCTTCTTCAAGGAGCGGCTCGAGAACTTCGATGTGCTCCCCCTCTTGGTGCAGTCCTCCACCCTGCGAGACCTTGTCGGCCGAAGAGTAGGATGCGAGAAAACAAGTGATCTTCTCGGTCAAAATGCCTGGGCTGCTGAAGACCTCGAAAACCTGGCGCAAATTCCGGAGCCGGTATCCGAGCTCCTCTTCGGCTTCGCGCATTATACGGCTCTCGGCATCAATTCCTTCGAGCAGCCCCGCGCACGCCTCGATCAAAGGGTCTTGTTGGCCGTTAAGCCAAGCCGCCAACCGGAACTGACGGGTGAGCAGGACGGTGCCGCGCGCCCCATCGTATGGCAGGACCGCGGCCGCGTCGCCCCGATCATAAATTTCTCGCGTGCTGACCACGGTGTTGCCGTCGTGGGCCCGATAATCGAAGGTTACCTTCTTGGTGGTCGCCTTGCCTCGAGCGAGGATTTCGGTCGCCCTGATATGCACCCGCGGGTCCATGCGGTTCACCCTTTGAGCTCCTCGCGCCGGAAATCAGAAGAGTGCCGCGAAGGGCCGGCAGGGGCAAGGGCCACTGGGCGAAGCAAAGTTCTGCACTCTCACCGACCTTCCTTGAGGCGCTGAAGCGCCGCCTCGAGCCTTTCCGGATCCGATCCGTACCGCGCGAGGAGGCGGCAAGCTTGCAGATGGCTTATGTTCTGGAGAGTGGCGAAGGATTTGGCATGCTCACGATCCACCATGCCTTCGGGCGGCACTCGCTCGCTAGCCGCCGGAAGAGTTGCCCCTTCAAGCTGCGATCGCTTCATTCTTGCACTCACGTCGTCCACGACCCGCGTGATTCCGGCGAGCCGGCCCATGACATCGAAGCCGTGTTCATCTTGTGAGCGGCCGCCTTTCGAGACGGCGGTCATGGAATACGTAGAAGGCGTAGTGATTGCTGGCCCAATCCGGAATGTCCTGTCGAATTCCAGCTGAGGCAAGGGCGGTCTCGTCAGCGACCCCGCCGTAAACCCATGCTCTCCCACTCAGAAAGGAAGGCAAGGGCTCGGTCTGCGGAACGGCGCAGCAAATTTGCGGCTGCGAAGCGCGTCTAAAAAGGTTGTAATAGGTTGTCATTTCGAGCCTCCCACCTCGAATTGTCGAAGTATGAGACGCTCGCCAACTCTGCGCATTAACATAGGTTAGCGCCTGTTCATTGGGGCGCGATGAGCGCGCTGCAATCCGGTGACGGAACCTTTCCTTCCACCTCAGGTTTTCGTGGCGTTGGGCGGCGGGGCCTCCCGCCCTGAAGCAGGCGGAGGATCGGACCATGAAAGCTCAGTTTCATGCGCTCGCATTAGCGATTGCCGTGGCTGGTTTCCCGGCGTGGGCGCAAACCACGCCATCGGGGGATCAACAGTTCATCGCGAAGGCAAGTCAAGGGGAATGGCGCGCCTCGAAGCTTGTCGGCGTTGCGATTTATGGCCCGGACAATCAGTCGATCGGCAAAGTGAGTGACGTCATTCTCGACGGATCGGGTTCGGCCAAAGCCGTCGTGGTTGGGGTTGGTGGCTTCCTCGGGGTGGGCCAAAAGGACGTCGCACTTCCTTTCACCGAGGTGAAGTGGAGCGACGAACCGATCGTGGAACCCACCCCCGCGCCGGCGACGGCCGTCCAACCCGCTGCACCGGGAATGGGTAATTCATCCTCGATGGCGTCGACCCGCCCAGCTGCATCCCAATCAGGGAGCAATTTGCCAGCCAGCTCCGCGGTGGCGCCGCCGCGGACGGCTATTTACGACTATCCCGACCACGGAACGGTGAGCCTGACCAAGGATCAGCTCAAGGCAGCACCGGATTTCCACTACGCGTCAGGAAAGTCCTGAAGTCTCAAAGAGGGGGTCTCGTATTCGACCTCGCGAATGAAGCAAGACGATCTCGAGGCGATCGCGACCTATCTCAAGGACATTCCGGCCGAGAGCGCCGCGACCGCGCCTCTTTCCGCTGATGACCCGAGCATGCAAGCGGGAGCGGCGATCTATCGCGATCTGTGTGCTGCTTGCCACAAATTGGATGGAGCGGGCGTTGCAGCCCTTTTTCCGAGCCTTGCCGCTTCAGGCTCGGTTGCTTCGCGCGAACCGACAAGCCTCATTCGAGTCGTGCTTCGCGGCGCACAGAGCGTCTCGACGTCTGCCGCCCCGATCGGTCCGCGCATGCCCGCTTTCGGTTGGCAGCTTAACGATGCCGAGCTCGCTGCCCTCCTCACTTACATCCGTAACAGCTGGGGCCATGCGGCGATGCCCGTTACCGAACGCACCGTCCGCAATGCGCGTTCGCGTCTCGCTGTGAGAAACGATTGAACTCCGCCGGCGGAATGAGATTCCTGCCACGAGAACGAGAGAACCCGACGCCGGCGCAACCCGCAAACGCCGAGGCCGGTTAGCCTCGCATGAAACGCAAGTCTCGACTACCGCTCCGCAAAACGGCCGCCAAATACCGAAGAGCGCGCAAATCCTTGCGCGAGCCGATCTCGAAGCGAAGCCGGCTCGGGCTCGATTGGACAAATTTCTTCATCTCGGACGTTCAGACGAGCTTCGGCTCTTTCGTCGCATTCTACTTGGCGGGGCTCAACTGGTCGAAGCCGGATGTCGGCCTGGTATTGACGATCGGTGGCCTCGCGGCGGTGATCAGCCTGATTCCCGGAGGGGCGCTCGCCGATGAGATTGCGCGCAAGCGGCTGTTGGTCGCTTGCGGAATCATATCACTCGCCGGCGCCGCTCTGATCTACGCGTTCGTTCCGACGTTCCAAATGGTGGTGCTCGCCGAACTTCTGCACGGCATCACTGCCGGTTTGATCGGGCCCGGAATTTCCGCGATCAGCCTTGGCCTCGTGGGCAGGCGAGCCATGTCTTCGCGCACAGGACGCAATCAGCGCTTTCAGGCGGCGGGTACGGCGATCACGGCGGGGTTGATGGGCTTCATAGGCGCGACCTTTTCGACCCCAGCCATATTTTTCGCCACGGCAGGGTTTTGCATGCCGGCGCTTCTCGCGCTCAACCTCATTCAGCCCAAGGAAATCGATTATCACCGAGCTCGCAACGCAAAAACGGGTGACAAGTCTCGCGAGCGCTCGCGACTTATAGATCTGGCCAAGAACCCCCCTCTTCTTGCCTTCGCCGCATGCCTGATGCTTCTGCAGCTCGCGGACGCATCGATGTTGCCGATAATTGGCGAAAATCTGGCGCTTGGTGGTGGCCGTCTCAGCTCGCTTTACATGTCCGGGCTTGTGGTTGTACCTCAACTTGTTGTCGCGGCCCTCGCGCCCTGGGCAGGCTATCATTCGGAAAAACGCGGACGCAAACCGCTGCTCCTCGTCGCTTTTGGCATGGAAGCGCTTCGCGCGCTGCTCCTCGCACTTTTCAGCCTCTATCCGATCCTCATCCTGGTGCAGGTC
Organism: Hyphomicrobiales bacterium; assembly: GCA_019247605.1. GTDB lineage: Bacteria > Pseudomonadota > Alphaproteobacteria > Rhizobiales > Beijerinckiaceae > GAS188. The sequence continues at coordinate 42,019 of JAFBAS010000078.1, read as the reverse complement.
CTCAACGGGGTTAGCGGGGCGATAATCACGGTCCTGACTATCCTCGTGATCACGGACCTGACGACCGGCAGCGGACGCTTCAATCTGACGGTCGGATTGGTCGGCATGCTGCAAGCGACCGCCGCGGCAATCAGCACCACGGTGTCCGGTTTTCTTTTTGCGAAATTCGGGACCTCGATCGGCTTTCTCGGGATCACCGGCGTCGCGGTCGCGGCGACGCTCTTGCTTTGGATTTCGGTCCCGGAAACCAAGCCCTCCGACTACCTGGACTGAGCAACGGGAGAGTTCTCAAACGCATGCCGACGAGGCGCCTTTCATGGAACCACGATGCGAGCGCCCCGTTGGATTGCCGAACACCGCCGGGCTGGCGGGCTTTGCCACGGAATGGGGATACAAGATGATCGAGCGACACCTCAAGCTTTGCGGAATCGGGGTTGCAGGAATCCTCCTGGCCTCTCCGGCCATGAGCCAATCCACGACCGCGCCCTCGCTTTCCGAAGGGCAGATCGTTAAATTCCTGCAGACGGTCAACCATGGTGAGATTACAGACGCGAGAATGGCCCTGCGGCGCAGCAAGGACGCCGACGTGAAGAATTTCGCCAAGGAAATGATCAAGGACCATAGCACGAACGAGAAGACCATGGCGGGCCTGGCGCGGCAGCTAAAGCTCAAGCCGGCCTCGAGCGATGCGACGAACTCGCTTTTGTCAGAAGCCAAGAGCAGCGATCAGGAGCTCAAGGCCGCGAAGGGAACCGATTTCGACAAGGCGTATATTGAGGCTCAGGCGAAAATGCACTCGGATGTGGCGAACACCATCCAAACCCAGCTCGAGCCGGCCGCGACGAACGATCAGATGAAGTCCGCGTTGGGCGAAACGCTGTCTACCGTGCAAAAGCACGAAAAGATGGCGCAGGATCTTTCCGGAAAGATGCAGTGAACTGCGCCGACGTGGCTTTGGTCATAAAAAGGGGCGCCTTCGGGCGCCCAGTTAACGTGGCGGGTCGGTGAAGCGCCTCCGGGTCAGATGACCATCGCTGTGATCAACAACAACTGCCCATCACCATTGATGACCGCCGCGACAACGTCAGAGGTTTTAAGATCATTGGCCTTCAGGGCCTCCGCGGCGGCCGGAAGATTGTCGATCGAGCGGCGTAGCGCGCGCAGCTGATCGTCGCTCATGCGGAGGCTTGCCGCATAGACCTGCTCTTGCGCTTCTTGCGACAAAGCTTCGATGCTAATGACAGCGACAGCATTGATCGAGGAAAACGAGGCAGTCGTCATCCGCGGTGTGCGAATAACGTCTGACTTAGCCGCACCGACATGAGCAAGCGAGAGCGCCGCGCACATGGCGAATAACGCGATGTTACGCATGACTGCTCCTCCCTGTCTTGAGGTACTCTCAATTTTACTGAGGTGTTCGCAGAAGCAACGTCGCAAGTTCGTGCGAAGTTCCCGAGGTCAATACCACCCCGAGAGCCAATTTCGCGATCGGCCTACCTCGGGCCTGCCGGCGGCAGGGCCAATTAGCCAGCGTTGGGTCTTTGGCGCGGCTCCGTCGGTCTGTATGAGGTCCTTTTTCCCCGGTTTCCACATGACCGCTTGGACCTTGGAAAGAGCAAAAAGTTTTTGAACCTGCTGGGAACTTTTCTGCGTACTAGGCGTTCGGAGCCGGTGTTTTGCCTGGAGGGGTTAGCATTCCGAGAAGCTCGGCTCATGCCGTTGCGGCCTGCGACACGGGATTACCTGTGGCGCCATTTTTTGCTGGGCGCCCAACATCTCCTCTCCCCGCCCTGAACTACCCCGCTTTTTCCAAAACGATGCAAGGTCACGGAGACCGCCATGGGTGACGTCGAACAAGTGCTCCATAAGCCGAAAGCGCGCCGGTTGCCCACCAAAACGTCCCGGTTGAACGGCGCCGATGCTCACGACGGCGCCTCGTCCAGCGAGTTGATCGAGCTGCTGCACGCGCTCGAAGCGATGCGGGTCGGCGATTTCTCCGCCCGCCTGAAGAGCGGCGCCGGACTTCTCGGCAAGATCGCGGACGCCTTCAATGAAATCGGAGCCACCAATCAACGCATGGCGCGAGAGCTCGACCGCCTGGGCCAAGTGGTCGGGCGCGAAGGGCGGACCAGGCTTCGCGCCAAGTTCGGCTCGATTGACGGGGCTTGGGGCGAAATGGAAGGCACGCTCAACGCCCTTATCGACGATCTCCTTTGGCCGACCACGGAGGTGACACGCGCCATCGCGGCCGTCGCCCAAGGAAATCTTTTGCACACGGTGCGCCTCGACGTGGACGGTCGGCCGCTCCAGGGAAAATTCCTCGAATCGGCGACGATCGTGAATACCATGATCAAGCAGCTCGGGGTCTTCACCTCCGAGGTCACCCGCGTGGCGCGCGAGGTCGGCACGGAGGGGAAGCTTGGCGGCCAGGCCCAGGTGCGCGGCGTGAGCGGTGTGTGGAAAGACCTCACCGAGAGCGTCAACTCGATGGCGAACAACCTCACAGCGCAAGTGCGCAACATCGCCGAAGTGACGATCGCGGTCGCGAATGGCGACCTCTCGAAGAAGATCACCGTCGACGTTCGCGGCGAAATCCTCCAGCTCAAGGAAGCCATCAACACGATGGTCGATCAGCTTCGCTCCTTCGCGTCCGAGGTGACGCGCGTGGCGCGTGAGGTGGGCACTGACGGGAAGCTCGGTGGCCAGGCCACCGTGCCGGGCGTCGCCGGCACCTGGAAGGACCTCACGGACTCGGTTAACGCCATGTGTGGCAACCTGACGGATCAGGTGCGCAACATCGCGCACGTGACCACGGCAGTCGCGCGTGGCGACCTGTCGCGCAAGATCACCGTCGACGTGCGGGGCGAAATTCTCGAGCTGAAGGACACGATCAACACCATGGTCGATCAGCTGAACGCCTTCGCCTCCGAGGTGACGCGCGTGGCGCGTGAAGTTGGCACCGAAGGCAAGCTCGGCGGCCAGGCGACCGTCCCTGGCGTCGCTGGGACTTGGAAGGATTTGACCGACAGCGTGAATTTCATGGCGGGCAACTTGACCGCCCAGGTGCGGAATATCGCGGAGGTCGCGACCGCCATTGCCGGCGGCGACCTCTCGAAGAAAATCACCGTCAATGTGAGCGGCGAGATTCTCCAGCTCAAGGAGACGCTCAACACGATGGTCGACCAGCTGAACGCTTTCGCCGGCGAGGTGACGCGTGTCGCTCGCGAAGTCGGGACAGAAGGGCGCCTCGGCGGCCAGGCGAATGTGCTCGGCGTCGCCGGCACGTGGAAAGACCTTACCGACAGCGTCAATTCGATGGCGAGCAATTTGACCGCGCAGGTGCGCAATATTGCCGAGGTCTCGACGGCCATCGCGAACGTTGACCTTTCGAAGAAGATCACGGTCGACGTGCGGGGCGAAATCCTCCAACTCAAGGAGACCATCAACACCACCGTCGATCAGCTCAATGCCTTCGCCTCCGAGGTCACGCGCGTGGCGCGCGAGGTCGGCACGGAGGGCAAGCTCGGTGGCCAAGCCATGGTGCGTGGCGTCGCCGGCACCTGGAAGGACCTCACCGACAGCGTCAATTCAATGGCGAGCAATTTGACCGCGCAGGTGCGCAACCTCGCCGAGGTGGCGACGGCGGTCGCGCGCGGCGACCTTTCCAAGAAGATTACGGTCAATGTGAGCGGCGAAATCCTGCAGCTCAAGGAAACCATCAATACGATGGTGGACCAGCTCAACGCCTTCGCGGCCGAGGTGACGCGGGTCGCGCGCGAAGTGGGAACGGACGGCAAGCTTGGCGGGCAAGCGCAGGTCTCGGGAGTCGCCGGCACCTGGAAGGATTTGACGGACAGCGTGAACTCGATGGCCGGCAATCTGACGGCCCAGGTCCGCAATATTGCCGAGGTCGCGACCGCCATCGCCACGGGGGATTTGTCGCGCAAGATCACCGTGGACGTGCGGGGCGAGATTCTTCAGCTGAAGGAAACGCTGAACACGATGGTGGATCAGCTCAATCGCTTCGCGGGTGAGGTGACTCGCGTGGCGCGCGAGGTCGGCACCGAAGGGCGTTTGGGAGGCCAGGCGCAGGTCCCGGGCGTTGCCGGCACGTGGAAGGACCTGACTGATAGCGTGAATTCAATGGCGGGCAACCTCACGGCCCAAGTGCGCAACATCGCCGAAGTGACGACGGCCGTCGCGAGAGGTGATTTGTCGCGCAAAATCACGGTCGACGTGAAAGGCGAGATCCTGGAGCTCAAGAACACGATCAACACGATGGTGGATCAGCTCAACGCCTTCGCCTCCGAGGTGACGCGCGTGGCACGCGAGGTCGGCACCGAGGGCAAGCTCGGTGGTCAGGCACAAGTGCCCGGCGTCGCCGGCACGTGGAAGGACCTTACCGACAACGTCAATTCCATGGCCGGCAACCTGACGGCGCAAGTGCGCAACATTGCCGAGGTCGCAACCGCGATCGCCACGGGAGACCTTTCGCGCAAGATCACGGTCGACGTGCGCGGCGAGATCCTGCTGCTCAAGGAAACCCTGAACACAATGGTGGAACAGCTGCGTTCCTTCGCGGCGGAGGTGACGCGCGTGGCGCGCGAAGTGGGCACGGAAGGAAGGCTCGGCGGCCAAGCCGTCGTGCCGGGCGTTGCCGGAACCTGGAAGGACCTCACCGACAACGTCAACCTGCTTGCGGCCAACCTCACGACGCAGGTGCGCAACATCGCCGAGGTGACGACCGCGGTGGCGCGAGGCGACCTCTCGCGCAAGATCACGGTCGACGTGAAGGGCGAGATCCTTGAGCTCAAGGACACGATCAACACCATGGTCGACCAGCTCAACGGCTTCGCGTCGGAGGTGACGCGCGTGGCGCGCGAGGTGGGCACCGAAGGGAAGCTCGGCGGGCAGGCCCAGGTGCCCGGCGTTGCCGGAACCTGGAAGGACCTCACCGACACGGTGAACGTGATGGCGCTCAACCTCACCGAACAGGTGCGCGGCATCGTGAAGGTCGTCACCGCGGTGGCGAACGGCGATCTCAAGCAAAACCTCACCGTTCGCTCGAAGGGCGAGGTCGCGGCGCTTGCCGAGACGATCAACAACATGACCGACACGCTTGCGACCTTCGCCGATCAGGTGACCACGGTCGCGCGAGAAGTCGGCGTCGAGGGCCGCCTCGGCGGGCAGGCGAATGTGCCGGGAGCAGCCGGGACATGGAAAGACTTGACGGGCAACGTCAATCTGCTTGCCGCCAATCTCACGACGCAAGTGCGCGCCATCGCCGAGGTCGCCACCGCCGTCACCAAAGGTGATTTGACACGTTCCATTCAGGTCGAGGCCCGCGGTGAAGTCGCGGAGCTGAAGGACAACATCAACACGATGATCGGCAATTTGCGCCTCACGACCGAGCGCAATACGGAACAGGATTGGCTGAAGACCAATCTCGCGAAATTCACCAACATGCTGCAGGGACAGCGCGACCTCGAGGCTGTCGGGCGTTTGCTCTTGACCGAGCTCGCACCACTCGTGAGCGCACAGCTCGGCGTCATATACCGCATGAGCGACGAGGAGGACTCGAAGCTGCAGCTCGTGGCGACCTACGCCGAGGACGCGCACTCGCAATATCCAATCGAGATTACGGTCGGCCAGGGACTCATCGGCCAATCGGCGCACGACAAACGGCGACTTCTCGTCTCGGATTTGCCGGTCGATTCATTGCAGATCGGCTCGGCGCTCTTCAAGATCGCGCCGCGCAACGTGATCGTCCTGCCGGTGCTCTTCGAGAACGGGGTCAAAGCGGTCATCGAGCTCGCCTCGATCGCTCCCTTTACGACGTTGCAGATCACGTTCCTGGAGCAATTGACGGCGAGCATCGGCATCGTCCTGAACAGCATCGCCGCATCGATGCAAACGGAAAGCTTGCTCAAGCAGTCCCAACAGCTGGCGGCGGAGTTGCAATCCCAACAGGTCGAGTTGCAGCAGACCAACGAGCAGCTCGGGCAGAAGGCCCAGCAGCTCGCGGAACGCAATGTCGAAGTGGAGAGAAAAAACCAGGAGATCGAACAGGCGCGAGGCGCGCTCGAGGAAAAAGCCTCCGAGCTTGCCCTCACCTCGAAATACAAATCGGAATTCCTCGCCAACATGTCGCACGAGTTGCGCACGCCGCTCAATAGCATCCTCATTCTCGGCCAACAGCTCTCGGAAAACGCGGACGGCAATCTGACCGGCAAGCAGGTCGAGTTCGCCCGCACCATCCATGGGGCGGGGACGGACCTTCTCAACCTTATCAGCGACATCCTCGATCTCTCGAAAATCGAGTCCGGCACGGTCTCGGTCGATGCCGAGGAAATCTTCTTCTCCAACGTCATCGAGACCGTCGCGCGTCCCTTCCGCCACGAGGCTGAGAACCGCAAGCTCGGTTTCAACGTCGAGGTCTCGCCCGAGCTCGGGCACAGCATCGTTACCGATTCCAAGCGGTTGCAGCAGGTGTTGAAGAACCTCCTCTCGAACGCCTTCAAATTCACCGAGAAGGGTTATGTGAACCTCAGAGTCCGGCCCGCCTTCGAGGGTTGGAATCTCGATCATCCGGTGCTCAGGCAAGCGCCGGAAGTCGTCGCCTTCGAGGTCTGCGATACCGGTATCGGGATTTTGCCCGAGAAGCAGAAACTCATTTTCGAAGCGTTCCAGCAGGCTGACGCCAGCACGAGCCGCCGTTATGGCGGCACCGGTCTTGGCCTTGCGATCAGCCGCGAGCTCGCCAACCTCCTGGGCGGAGAAATCCACTTGCGCAGCGTGCCGGGTTCGGGAAGCTGCTTCACCTTGTATTTGCCCATCAAATATGTGGATCCGGTTGGCCCCTCGCGTGCCCTCACGCCCTCGCAACGCGAAGCGCTCAAATCCACGCTCGCCAGCTTGCCGTCGACCGAAATTGCGGCCGAGGCCATCGCGGACGATCGCATGGAGATCGACCCGGGCGATGCTATTTTGCTCATCGTGGAGGATGATCCGAATTATGCGAGGATCACCGCCGACATCGCTCGCGAGCACGACTTCAAGGTAATCGTCACGATGCGAGGAGCCGATGCGATCGATCTTGCCAAGCAGTACCAACCCACGGCAATATCCCTCGACATCTTCCTTCCAGACATGCTCGGCTGGACCGTTCTGAGCCAACTCAAACAGGATCCGCTGACGCGGCACATCCCCGTCCACGTCATGACGCTCGACGAGGACCGTCAGCATGGCTTGTCGCGGGGCGCCTTTTCCTTTGTCACGAAGCCCACCGCGCCGACCGAACTCGGCCAGCTTCTTGATCGCATCAAGGAATACGCCAAGCCTCGCCGTCGAAACCTTCTGGTGGTCGAGGACGATCCGGCCGAGCAGCTCAGCATCAGGACGTTGCTCGCCCATGACGACATCGAGATCGTCAGCGTGTCGACCGGTGGCGCCGCTCTCGAGGCCATGCGGGAGCGGCCCTTCGATTGCGTCGTGCTCGATCTGAGGCTCCCAGACATGACGGGATTTGAGGTATTGGAGCAGATCGGCGGGCAGGATGATCTGCGATCAACTCCCGTCGTGGTCTTCACCGGCCGAGAGCTGTCGGCCGAGGAGGATGCCCGGCTCCATCAGATGGCGAGAAGCATCGTGGTGAAGGGCGTCGAATCGCCCGAGCGGTTGCTCGACGAGACCGCTTTGTTCATGCATCGCGTCACGGCGCAATTGCCGCCGGAAAAACAGCGCATGCTCGAGCGCTTGAGTCGCTCGGATGACGACCTCGTCGGGCGCACGGTCTTGCTCGTCGACGACGACGCGCGCAACATCTTCGCGCTCAGCAGCCTGCTCGAGAGACGCGGCATGAAGGTGCTCACGGCGACGACAGGCGCCGAAGCGGTCCGCCTCGTCGACGATACGCCTGATCTCGCCATCGCGCTCATCGACATCATGATGCCCGAGATGGACGGCTACCAAACGATCCACGAGATCCGGTCGAGGCCGAAGATGCGACGCCTGCCCATCATTTCGCTCACCGCGAAAGCGATGAAAGGTGATCGGGAGAAGTGCCTCGAGGCGGGCGCGTCCGACTATTTGGCGAAGCCGGTGAACACAGAGCAGCTCTTCTCGGCGCTGCGGATGTGGCTTCATCGCTGAGGCGGGGGAACTCAGTCGTGGATCCCAATGCGCCGGTCAACATTCTTCTTGTGGATGATCAGCCGGCCAAGCTCCTGAGCTACGAGGCCATCCTCTCCGGGCTTGGAGAAAACCTGATCAAGGCGACTTCCGCGCGCGAGGCGCTCGAGCGATTGCTGACCAGCGAGATTGCAGTGATCCTCGTCGATGTCTGCATGCCGGAGCTCGACGGCTTCGAATTCGCGAGGATGGTGCGCGAGCATCCCCGCTTCCGGCAAACTGCGATCATATTTGTTTCGGCGGTGCTCTTGACCGAAGTGGATGCGCTTCGGGGCTATGAAATGGGCGCAGTCGATTATGTTCCGGTTCCCGTCGTCCCGGAAGTTCTGCGGGCCAAGATCAAAGTCTTTGCCGAGCTGTATAGGAAGTCCAAGCAGCTCGAGACTTTGAACCGGCTCTTGGAGGAACGCGTCGCAGAAAGGACTTCGGAACTCGAGGCGGCGAATGCTCGCCTCATTCAGAGCGAGCAACTTCGCAGCCTCGCGCTTGCCGCGGGCCAGATGGGGTCCTGGGATTGGGATTTCTCCGCCGATCACAGCACTTGGGACGACGGGCAATGCCGGATCTTCGGTGTGGACCCCAAAAGCTTCCGCGCCACGCCGGAATCGGTGCTTCCCTTGATCGTTGAGGAAGATCTGCCGGTTTTCCAAAAAACGCTGCGCGAAGCGGCGAGCGACGCACCCATCTTGCAGGCGAAATTCCGAGTGCGGCGCCCCTCAGCCGAGATCCGCTCCTGCATCGGCATTGCCGCCGCGGAGCGCGATTCGACAGGCGCGATCACGAGGCTGAGCGGAGTAACGGTCGACATGACCGATTTGGAGAAGGCACAGGAGCACCAGCTCTTGCTCGCGCGGGAAGTCGATCATCGCGCCAAGAACGCGCTCGCGGTCGTGCAGGCGATCGTGCGCCTCACTCGTGCCGAGAACCTCGCCGCTTATGTGGCCGCGATCGAGGGCCGCATCGGCGCCTTGTCGCGCGCTCACGCCCTGCTGGCGAGCTCGCGGTGGGAAGGGGCAAAGCTTGAAAGTATCGTGGAGCAGGAACTCGCCCCATATCGCAACAAGACCGGGGAAAAAATCACGGCCTCCGGCCCCGACATCGTGCTGCCGGCGGCAATCGGTCAGAGCGTGGGACTTGCCTTGCACGAACTTGCGACGAATGCCGCAAAATACGGTGCCCTCTCCGCGCTCGCCGGAAAGGTCGATCTCACCTGGTCCCTCGAATCCGGACGGCTCGCCTTGGACTGGATCGAAATGGGCGGCCCGTCTCCCTCCGCGCCCAAATCCTTGGGCTATGGAATCAAGACGGTGACGGCAGCGTTCGAGCGGCAGCTCCAAGGCGATGTCAATTTCATGTGGTTGCCGAAGGGATTGCATTGCCGGCTCTCGTTGCCTTTTGGGCCGCGAAACCTGACCTTGCTGATGGGGGGCGCCGCAACCAGACCCACCGCCGATAAGCCTCCGCATGCGCCGATCTTACTCAAAGGGACCCGCATTCTTCTCGTCGAAGACGAGCCGCTTGTCGCATCCATGATGACCGAGGCGCTAAATGAGATCGGCTTCGAGGTCCTAGGTCCTTTCGGCAACTTGGATTATCGGCTGGGCGCCGCCGTTTTCGGCGAGATCGATGGTGCCATACTCGATGTGAACATCGGGGGTGAGCTGGTCTACCCGATCGCGGGGATGCTCGCGGCACGAGAAGTTCCGTTTGCCTTCGTCACCGGCTATTCGGAGGACAACATCGAGAAACGGTTCGCCCATGTCCCGGTGTTGCAGAAGCCGGTGGAGAGAAAAGCGCTGCAGGCGATCTTCATTTCCCCAAGCCGGATGATTGCCGAACGATCCGGTGAGCTTGCGCCGCAAGCTTGATGAGGGTTGCCTTTTCGCTGGCGGCGTTGAGCGAGACGAAGAATTTAAAGTGTTTCCGCTGAAGCTCTCTTCTCGAGCAGGCTCGAGACTACGCTCAGGAGTTGATCCGGGCTGAAAGGCTTCCCAAGCAGCATGTTCTCGCGGAATTCCTGTGGCAGGGCGTCACGACCGTAGCCCGTGACGAAAGCAAAGGGGATGTTTTGGCGCGCAAGCGAAAGGGCGAGCTCATCGACAGATTGCCCGCCCAAATTGGCGTCAACCAAGGCGGCGTCGCAATTTTCGTTGCTGATGAGCTTTTTTGCGGCATCGATCGTGCCCGCCGGTCCGACCACGTGATAACCGGCGTCGGTAAGGCTCGTTTCGATGTCCATCGACAACAGGACCTCGTCCTCGATGACCAGAATGCGCTTTTCACCGGGTGAGGAAGTGAGCGGGGAAGCAGAAATGCTCGCCATCAACCCCCCTGTGGCAAACATGCCAGGTGAAGTGTCGATCTGGATCGGCTCCACATAAGGCAGAGTGATGTGGCAGCGCAGGCCTTCTTCTGCGTAATCAACCGTTATTTGTCCGCCGCAAGAACGCACCGTCTGCTCGATCAGCGTCGTGCCGAAACCATGCTCAGAGGGAGGTGCTGCTTTCGGCCCTCCGGTCTCCACCCAATCGAGCCGAAATTCGCGCGCTCCGTTCAAGCTAAGGTCCCAGCTCGCCGAAAGCTTTCCTTCCGGGACTGCCAAGGCGCCGTGCTTTCGGGCGTTTGTTCCCAGCTCGTGCAAAACGAGCGCGAGTTTCACCGCTGTCTGCGGATCGAGAAAGAAGGACGGACCGGAATAGGAGATGCGAGGGTCTTCCTGCGCGCCAAGGGTCACTTGATCGCGAATGAGGCCCGAGATTTCCGCGCCTTGCCAAGCGCTTTGGGTAAGCAAGGTGTGAGCCCGAGCAAGGGCATGAATGCGTCCGCTAAATCCCGAAACGAATTTCTTGGGACTTTTGGCGTGTACAAGCGATTGGCTGGCGATGGCCTGAACCGTGGCCAAGGTATTCTTCACGCGATGATTGAGCTCCTCGAAAAGGAGGCGCTGCAATTGGTCGGCGTTCTTGCGCTGTGTGATGTCGCGCGCGACCTTTGAGGCTCCGACAATGTTGCCGCGCTTGTCGCGCAAGGGCGAAACCGTGAGCGAGACGTGCACGCGCCTGCCCGTTTTCGTGACCCGAACGGTCTCGTAGTGGTCGATCCGTTCTCCCCGACTGAGTCTTGCGAGGATTTCCACCTCCTCCTGCTGCAACTCAGGCGGAATAATCTTCGAGATGTGCTCACCGACCATTTCTTCTGGCGTGTAGCCGAAGATCCGGGCGGCCCCGCTGTTCCAGGACTTGATTTCGCCAGTGAGGGTCTTGCTCACGATGGCGTCGTCCGAGGATTCGACGATTGATGCGAGCCGCGCCGCCTCGATATCGGCGTGCCGGTGCGCGCTCACATCCATGAGGAGATTGATGCCGCCGGTGACGCGCCCAGAGGAATCCTTCAACGGGGTCGGAAAAGGTGCGAACGGGATGCGAGTGCCATCTGGCCTTTCGAGGATGGCCTCCTCTCCTCGCACCGGGCGGCCTTCGCGCAGAGCCACCGCCATCGGGCATTCCGCATGCGCCATGGGCCGGCCATCAGGCCAATAGAGGCGCCAGGACCCACACCACCGGTCCTCACCGATTCGCGGAGAAGCCCCCCAAAGCTCGGCGGCTGCGCTGTTGAAGTAAGTGATCCGCCCCTTGTCGTCGGTCAAGTAGATGGCGACGGGCAAAATTTCGAGCAGCTCAACGCCAATCCTCATCCGCCCTCCATTTCAGCCGGACGTAACGCGCGTTTCACGTTTCGGTTCCCGCTCGAGGCAATACGATCTCGTGGAGACCAAGCCAAGATCATATTCGGTTCATTATGCAAACCAACTCGCTTCCTCAAGCCAGACAAGAGGACAACTCGACGAGGTTTGTGTTAACATTTGGGAACCGACTTCGAAAAGCCCACCACCTTTGGAGCGCTAGGCGACAGGTTTCGTCTCGAATTCGGCTCGGTGCCATGCGGGAATATCGAGCTAGCCCCATCATTGAAGTCGAGGTGCGGCCCCTCGCATACTTTGCGCCAATCCATCGCCCTTTTCCTTCGAGCCCTGTCGAAGAGAACGCCTCAAGTCTCGTCGTAGCTCGGACCCTCCATTCTTTCGCCTCCGGTCTGCCGCGGCTCGCGCCTTTGTTCGCTCAGCGGCTTGGCGTCGGCGCGTCTCGGAGGCAAGGCGCCGCCGCAGAAAGGCGAGCACGGCCGCTTCCTCCGAACCCAGCGAGCCGAGCTCGTCGCGCAATTCGCCCTCGGCCTCTCTTTGCCAGTTCACCAGAAGCTCGCCATCGAGGTAAGCGTCGAGAATGGCCGGATGCACGTAGCATTTGCGGCAGATGGTCACGGTGTTGCCCAGGCGCTTGGCGACGCGCTCGATTGCGGCTTTCAAATTTCGTTTGGCAGCCGCCGCGCTGTCGAAATTTGCAAATTCCGCGAGCGCCATGGCGGCAAGGACCGTCCCGGCCCAGGTACGGAAGTCTTTGGCGGTGATCTCACGTCCAGTGATCTCGCGCAGATACGCGTTCACATCCGAGGAGGTTACCGCCTGCCGGCTGCCATCGGCCTCGAGGTACTGAAAGAGGTCCTGACCGGGAAGATCCTGGCAAGCGCGCACGACCCGCGCCACACGCCGGTCCTTCACCGCAAGATGCCACAGCTTGCCGCTCTTTCCCCTGAACTCGAAACGAAGCTCGGTGCCCTTGACGGCGACGTGCCGGTTGCGCAAGGTCGTGAGGCCGTAGCTCTTGTTCTCCTTCGCGTAATCGGCATTGCCGATGCGGATGAGAGTCTTCTCCAGAAGGCTGACGACCGTCGCCAACACTTTCCGCCGCGGCAAGCCGGGCCGCCTCATGTCCGCGGCGACATGCTGGCGGATTCGCGGCAACAGCTTTCCGAATTCGACGACGTGCTCGTATTTCGTCTCGTCGCGAAGCGCACGCCAGTTCGGGTGGTAGCGATATTGCTTGCGGCCCCGCTCATCGCGGCCGGTCGCCTGAATATGCCCGTTGGGGTCAGGGCATATCCAGACATCCTCGTAGGCGGGTGGCACGGCGAGCGAGCGAATGCGCCTCAGGAGGGCCGTGTCCCGAATGAGCCGTCCGTTCGGCGCGTAATAGGCGAATGCGCTTCCTTTTCGCTTGCGCGTGATGCCGGGCCCCTGCTCATCCACATAGACGAGGCCGCTCGCCTCGGCGGCGGCACGGGGTTCCTCGGCTCCAATTGAAAGTGAAGCCGTTGGAACGACTTTGGATATCGCGAGGCCATTCACGCCCATGCTTTTCACCCCAGACCGCGAGGCAGACTGCTCATGACGGCAAAGCTGCGATCGCACACGTGTTCATCGTGTATGGCAATCACCGGAGCTGAACCTTGTCGCTCGGTATCCTCCAGTCGCGATGGCATGAACGGCGGCGGCGGAACTCGGTTCCACCGAACTCATCGCGAGCCCTTTCGACGCATCGCTCCAAAAGGAACGCCGGGAGCAAAGACGTGTTGTCCAAACAGAAAGCAATCGGAGGCTCATCGTGAACACGATCAAGGCAAACGAAACCGAAGAGCGCGAGACGCGTGCCTATGGAGAGGCTCGATCCCTAGAGCCGCAGCATAATGACTCCGAAAATGCATTCGGCCGCGAGGCAAAGTTGGAACCTCGCGAAGGTGACCCCGAACGGGTCGAGGCACCGGGCGAGGAGTCGCGTACCGAAGACGAGACGCAGCTTGCCATGGACGATTTCGTTACGGCGGAGCGCGCGCGTCCCGACATTCCCGCTGAGACTGCAGATGGGCTGAACGAGCTTGAAGAGGAGATTCGCCACCAGGCAGAAGATCGCCCTTTGCCGGCCCGCCAGGACCGATGAGAGCACCACAAAGAAAGAGCGCCTCGGACGATGTCCGAGGCGCTCTCCGTTGCCAGCATCGATGAGGGGCAACCGAAGCTGACAGCCTCCCAACGTATGGCGACCGGCAGGGTTCCGCCTTCCCAAAGATTTTCAAAGGGGAAATAACGTGTGCGCGCCCCTCACTGATGGCCAACCAAAAGGAAAGCAAGGCCCATGCCGATTACCGCCAAAGCGCAGCCGACGAGAAGTACGATTCGTACATTATGGCCGGTAACGCCTTGTCTTGCTTCTCTCACTGTTTCTCGGGTCGGAGGCCGTTCGGACATGCCAATTCTCCTCGAAGGTGAACGTCGCGTCACCAGAGCCGGTTCCGCAAAAGGACGGTAGGAGGTGTTCAAGCAAACAAAAGTTTTCACCCGATTCGGATCCTTTTTTGCGAGTCGCGCGTTGACGATATTCAGCTAAACAGCTTCGCTGGGAGGACATCATGAGCGTTATTCTCATCATTATTCTGATTATTCTTCTCTTCGGGGGAATAGGCACCTACCCGGGTTGGGGCTACAGTTCGGACTGGGGCTATGGGCCTTCCGGGATCTTCGGCCTGCTCCTCATCATCCTGATCGTGCTGGCCCTCGTTGGCAGAGCTCCCTTCTGACGCAAGCTGCACTGCTTAGCCGTTCAGCCGCTACAGGAACTCATGCGGGCGCGCGGGCGTTCATCCGCCATCATTTTACCGGGAGATCTGAAATGGATTGGAACCGCGTCGAAGGAAATTGGAAACAGGTGAAGGGCAAGATCAAGGAGCGGTGGGGGAAGCTTACAGACGATGATCTCAACGTCATCAATGGTCGTCGTGATCAGCTCGAAGGAAAAATCCAGGAACGCTATGGTCAAGCCAAAGACCAAATCCAACGGGATGTTGATAGCTGGTACAACACACAAACCTGGTGAGATGTCGCCTTTGTAGAAAAGGGCCGGCGATCATGATCGCCGGCCCTTTTCGTCAGTAGGCTGAGGGGATTGGGTGCGGAGCAAGGCGTACATCACCGGACCATGTCCGGTGATGACGAAGTCAGCTCTTGCTGCTGTTCCAGCGGCCCGTGTATTTGAACTCAGGCGCCGACTTCAGCTGATCACTCGTGGCGTTCATGTTCGCATGCCACTTCTTGTCGTTATCGTCGAATTTGACGGCGACCGAAGAGGGGTCGACGGCCACGTAACGCTCTCCCAGGCCGAGAAATCCGCCGACCGAGAGGATGTAACCTTTCACGGCCATAGACTGATCGAAGACGACGTCCTGGATCTTCCCAATATCGTGGTTGGAATTATCGTAGACATCCAGTCCGACCACACGCGAGCTGACGAAGTCGTTCGACTGAGGCGTGATGAACTTGGGAGCCGCAGTCTCGGCAAAAGCAACGCCTGTGAGCGCGGTGGCCAAGGTAATGGCCAGAATTGCCTTGTGCATGAGATTTTTCCTCTTTTTGAGTTTGTCCGCATAGCAGATGACAGCGTGACAACGCCGAATTGGGGAAGAGGTTGCGGCTCCGCTAGGGAAACTTGGCCGACCCCTTCCACCATCCAGACTCCCAAAAAAACAGCAAGCCAAGCTGCGAACACGCGCGACTGCCACTGTTCCGCGAGCGGGTTCGCCTTTTCGCGAAAACCCTGTTTCTTGAAGAAGAGCGGGTAAGAACTCCGTTCGTCACGCGCTCAAGCTCGGCTCGACAAGCGATGTTAAATGCAAATGCGGACGCGCTCGCGGACTTCGCGGAACCCGTTCCAAATCCATCTGTGCCGCCAGACGCAAGGGCCGTAGTAAGGCTCGTCGTAGAAGTCGTCGCCCCACCAAGCGTATCGGTGCCAATGATAGAAATGTCCCGCCCAGGCTCCGCGGAATGGCTCCCGAATGCCGGCCCGTGTTCCGCTGTTGAATGCGTGCACCGTCCCCTGGAACGGGCTCACCGACGCACGGCTGCGGTTGACCGTCGCGCCCCGGTCGAAAGCCGTTGTGCCACCACGAAACGCGTTGGGCCCACTCCGAAAGGCACTCACTCCACCGTGAAAGCCGCCCATTCCACCTGCGTGAAACGCCGCCCCTCCCCCACTGTGAAAGGCGCTGCCGCTCCCACCATGAAAGGAGCCGCCGCCTCCGTGAAATGCGCCGCCGCCACCATGGAAGCCCTCGCCGCGCTCAGCTTGCGCAGGCCCGAGCGACAAGGCGGACAGGAAAAGCGCCGCGGCACCCACAGGCATCGACCTCGTGAACATGACACCCACTCCCCGTTACTCGTTTCAGTCAACGGCAACGTGGCGATCAAGGTCGAGTTCCTGGCGTTCTCTGTCTGCGCCATGGTGTCGCGCCGAAGAGCGAGCAGGATTTAGAGCATCGAAAGTGAAAACGTAAGACAAAGCCGATCGATAACCTTTCTCCTCAATTGTTGGCGTTGTGAGCTCTTCCGAGTTCCTCGATTGCCGAGCGCCAAGCCTCGATAGTTTGTTGGACATCTTGGGGCGTATGCGCGAGAGAGACGTAGTATTTAGAGTGACCCTTCAATATGCCGCGCTCACGAAGCAACAAATTGAAGCGCTTCATCATCTCGGCGTTCCCACGCAAGGTGTCCCGGTAATCCCTGATGGACCCATCGGCGAAAACGACGTCGAATACCGGAGCTATGCCGATCACTTGCGCCGGAACTCCGGAAGCCTTCAGCATCTGCCCCAAAGCGTCCATGAGTTCACGGCCCGTCGCAAAGAGCTGTTCGTAACTTCCAGGTCGCCTCAGAATCGCGAGAGTGGCGAGCCCTGCGGCCGCGGCAATCGGATTGCCGGACAAGGTGCCGATTTGCGTCAGGAAAGCTTCGTCCCCCACGAGGTTTCGATCGAAATGCGCCATGATATCCGCCCGTCCCGCGACCGCGGCGAGCGGGAAGCCGCCGCCAATCACCTTGCCCAACGTGCATAGATCAGGCGTCACGCCGAAATATTGCTGCGCGCCACCATAGGCGAACCGAAAGCCCGTAACGACCTCGTCGAAGATCAGGGGGATGCCGTAGATCGATGTGGATTTCCGCAGCGCCTCCAGAAAGCCGGCGACCGGTGGGAGCAAACGCTGGAACGGCTCGACGATGACGCCGGCGAGTTCTTCGTGATGTTCTCGGATGAGGCTCTCGGCCGTTTCGGCGTCGTTGAAGGGGGCGACCAGCATCTCGTTCTGAACGCTCGCCGGAATGCCGGCGGAATCGGGAACGCCCTGCGGGAAGTTGCCGGGCCTTTTCGGCGCGAGGCTGATCAGCGCATAATCGCTCATGCCATGATACCCGCCCTCGAATTTGAGGATCTTGTCACGCTTTCGAAAGGCCCTGGCGGCCCGCATTGCGTAGGCATCGGCCTCAGTGCCGGTCGAGACGAAACGGACCTTTTCCGCGCAAGGCACAGCGTCCACGATCTCGCGAGCAAGCTCGATTCCGTGTCGATTATCGGCGAAGAACGTCGTTCCCTTCGCGAGTTGTGCTTGCGCGGCAGCAACGACCTCCGGATGGGCATGCCCGACGAGCATGGGGCCTGAGCCGAGAAGGAAATCGATATATTCGTTTCCGCTTTCGTCCCAAACGCGCCCGCCGCGACCTTCGCGGACGATGATTCCGGGAACGGCGTTTCCGAACTCACCACCAGGAAGCGCTTGCTTAGCCGTTTCGGCGAGCTCGAGCTCGAGTTTGCCGCGAACCCTTGTGCTCATGAGGTTGTTCCTCCTTGTTCAAATGGGGAGAACCGCCGCGGTCGAGTGTCACTCAGCTCTCGCCACCACCCGCTCACCGAGCACTTGGCTTCGAGGCCTCTTCTTGAGCGCGACAACGACACAGCGCTATCGTAGCGAAAATTCCAGGGAGGATACCATGACCAAGCTCGCGCGAAGCTATGTGCACGGAGTTTCCACCGTGCCGCTCATCGGCGAGACGATCGGTGTCCATTTCGACAAGATGGCGGCGCGCTGGAACGAGCATGACGCCCTTGTCGTGCGTCACCAGAATCTGTGTTGGACCTATGGTGAATTGCAGCGCCGGGTCAATGCCTTCGCAGCGGGTCTTTTGGCGCTCGGCCTCGAACCGGGTGATCGCGTCGGCATATGGTCGCCGAACAATTCCGAATGGGTCGTGACTCAGTTTGCGACGGCCAAGGCCGGTCTCATCTTGGTCAACATCAATCCGGCTTACAGGCTGGCAGAGGTCGAATATGCGCTCAACAAGGTCGGATGCAAGGCGATCATCACCGCAGACGCCTTCAAGAGCAGCGAATACGTCACCATGTTGCGCGAGTTGGCGCCCGAAATCGACCGAAGCACGCCGGGGCGTTTGCGGGCGGAGCGTTTTCCCGCGCTTTCTATCCTTATTCGCCTCGGGGCGGATGAGCTGCCCGGGTTCTTCCGCTTCGATGACGTCATGGCCATGGGCGGGGCGCCTGAGTTGGAGAAGCTCACTAAGCTGGCGAGCGCCCTGCAATTCGACGATCCCATCAACATCCAATTCACGAGCGGCACGACAGGCGAGCCCAAGGGAGCGACGCTCACGCACCACAACATTCTAAACAATGGCTTTTTCATCGGGGAGGCACAGCGCCTGAGCGGGCACGACCGCGTCTGTATTCCGGTGCCGCTTTATCATTGTTTCGGAATGGTGCTCGGCAATCTGGCCTGCATCACACACGGCGCGGCGATGATCTATCCCTCGGAAGGTTTCGAGCCGCTCGCCACGTTGGAAGCGGTCGAAAAAGAGCGCTGCACCGCGCTCTACGGAGTCCCGACGATGTTCATCGCCGAGCTTTCCCATCCGGATTTCGCTCGCTTTGATCTGGGCTCGCTCCGCACGGGGATCATGGCGGGCTCACCCTGTCCCATCGAGGTGATGCGGCGCTGCGTGAGCGAAATGAATATGGCAGAAGTCACGATCGCTTATGGCATGACGGAGACCAGCCCCGTAAGCATGCAGACTTCCTACGACGACTCTCTGGAACGCAGGGTCAGCACTGTCGGCCGCGTTCACCCGCATGTCGAGGTGAAGATCGTCGACGGCGAAGGGTGCATCGTTCCACCTCTCACCCCCGGTGAGCTTTGCACGCGCGGCTACTCGGTCATGCTCGGGTATTGGGATGATGAGGAGCGCACGGGGGAGGCTATCGACCGCGCCGGCTGGATGCACACCGGCGATCTCGCCACTCTCGATGAGGACGGGTATTGCAACATCGTTGGGCGTCTAAAGGACATGGTGATCCGTGGTGGTGAGAACATCTACCCGCGGGAGGTCGAGGAGTTTCTCTATCGCCACCCCAAGATCGAGACGGCGCAAGTGGTGGGCGTGCCGGATCGACGCTATGGCGAGGAGCTCTGCGCTTGGGTCAAGCTGAAGCCGGGCGAGACTGCGACAGGTGAAGAAATACAGGCCTTTTGCAAAGGCCAGATCGCTCATTACAAAATTCCTCGATACATCCGCGTCGTTGAGGAATTCCCGATGACGGTCACCGGGAAAGTTCAGAAATTCGTCATTCGGGAGCGCATGATGCGTGATCTCGAGCTCACCGAGGAAATAACCGCTTGAAGGTGACGCATCCGGGGACGACCGGGCGACGGATTGGACTCGGCCTCTATCACGGCGCGCCGGTTCGGCGGCGATTGAGGCGTCGAGCTCGAACAGCAAGGTGCCGATTTTGATTTAATGATTGCCGCGCAAGCTCGCCGCGTCGCGTTGCGTCACACGACGCCGGGTCGCGTTCCGCGGGCGTTTATTCCTCCGGCTCCGTCGTGAACAGAAGCGGGTACCCCTTGCGGCGTCCGGCCTCCGTGGCGCGGGTAGCCTTCGTTTCCGCGATGTCTTGCGCATAGACCGCCACGACGCAGACACCGCGGCGGTGGGCTGTCATCATCACCCGATACGCCTCATCCTCATTCATGCGGAACTCGGCCTTCAGCACCAGGACGACGAATTCACGGGGCGTGTAGTCGTCGTTGACAAGGATGACCTTATGTAGACGCGGCTTTTGCGTCTTCGTCTTGACCTTGGTGCGCGGCTTGATCGCGATGTCACTCATGGAGAACGGCTCCTTGCGGGCGCATCCGTTTCCCAGCACTCCCTTAGCGCAGGCAAACGATCATACCAGCAGAACACCTGGGCGTTGAAGAGCGCCGTCATCGGGATTGAAACGCTTCAGGAGCCGAAACCGCCGCGCCAGCAAAATCAGTTGGTTGTGGTGTGAGGGAGCGAGCGCGTATGGCCGCGCTGGCTTGGCTGCCCGAAGATCAGCAACGTCGAAATGAACGCGACGATGGCCAATGCGGCCGCGGCAATACCGATGATCAGGGCGACCGTTCGAAGACGCGTGCCCGAGGAGGTCGGAACGTCATCCGGTTGTCGCCTGGCCATTCGATGCTTGCCGGCATATTTCCAAGGCTGGGTAGCTATGGGGCCCCTCTGTCGATTTCGCGGCGTAGCGCCCCCGGGGCGCGCTGCGAAATTTACAGGCTTTCTCGCTTCAAAGCTACTGTTTGTCCGACATCCGGTTCACTTATGGTGCCCCGCGCCTCGCCTCTGTTCCTTATGCTTACGTAGGTTCGTTGCGCTGATCTATGATCTTTACATATACTTTGTCACCCGCGGTTTCGGCTCGAACTTCTGGACTCTGTTCTTTTGGATGGCGAGTGGGCGAGAATCGGGCTGCGCAGGAGCGAAGCGTTTCTTCCGTGCGTTGCAGGTTTTCCTCTCCCGAAAATGAGGTGCTGAAGGTGATTATCGCGTCCGTGGAGAAGACCGGGACGGATCGGCACACGAAGCTTCTGGGCTGGTTCCGCTTCGTCGCCAAGCCGCGTGTGGGGGAAGCGATCACCATGGTGGATCGCGACGGTACGGCCTACGAAACCTTTCGAGTGATCGATATCGAGCACGTTCCCATAAAATATGAGCCCGACGCGGAGCCTTCAAACCACGAGCGCCTTCATCTCCTGGTCGAATTGGAAAGCACCCGCTCGGCGCGATAGCCGAAAAGCTCGAGCCGGAACTGCCAATTCCCTGCGACGTGGAATTGAGAAATTACTCAGCGACTACGATCGAAGGGAGAGAGCATGCGAACGAAATTGCTGTCGCTTTTGACGGTCTTGATTCTCGCCGCCTGCCAATCGTCCGGGCATGATCGCGCCGAGCTCGTGCGCATTTGCGCCGACCCCGCAGCCAGGGCGCCCACGCCCGGCAATCTCTATTACGACGAGTGCCAGGCCCTCTACCCCTCAAGCTCGAATCAGCTTCGGCGCGTTTATCAGCAGAATGCTCCCCAGTTCTGAAGGCTTCCCACCTCGGGGGTCGGGATGCGCGGCGCTTGGGGCGACAGGGTTGGCCGTTAGCGCAAGGGTCTGAAAAATTCTCGGATGTCTTGCGCCAGAAGCTCGGGCTGTTCCATTGCGGCGAAATGGCCGCCCCTCGGCATGGTAGTCCAGCGCGTGATGTTGTAGCCGCGCTCGGCGAGTGAACGCGGTGGCATGGGAATCTCCCTTGGAAAAAGCGCGACCGCCACCGGCGGCTTCACGTAATTCGTCGGCGAAAGGCGCAGCGGCTGCTCACGCGATTCATAGTACAGCCGCGTCGAGGAGTGGATGGTCTCGGTGGCCCAGTAGATCATTACATTGGTCAGAAGCTCATCGCGCGTGAGCACACGCTCGAGATCACCATCGCAGTCGGTCCAGGTTTGGAACTTCTCGATAATCCATGCGGCGAGGCCGACAGGCGAGTCGTTCAAGCCATAGCTTAAAGTCTGCGGCTTCGTCCCTTGTTGATGATTGTAGCCCCCCTCGCTGTCCCACCATGAGCGAAGCTGCGCGAGATACTCGTTCGCGACCGCGTCTTCCTGGGGTTGGTTGATCGTCCCGCCAAGGAGAAAGCGCCCGGCAATATAGTTGAGGTGAATGCCGACAAGCTTATCCGCGTGGTCGAGTCCGAGAGCCGACGAGACCGCGGAACCCCAATCGCCGCCTTGCGCGCCGAAACGCGCGTAGCCGAGCGCCGCCATCAGGCGCGCCCAGAGCGCCGCGATGCGTTTCGGGTTCATGCCGCGCTCACGCGGACGATCGGAAAAGCCATAGCCCGGGAGCGAGGGTACGACGACGTCGAAAGCGTCATTTGGGCTCGCGCCATGCACCTCAGGATCGCTGAGGAGCGGGACCAGCTTGACCATCTCCGCGAAACTTCCGGGCCAACCATGCGTCATGATGAGTGGCAGAGGTTTCGGGCCCTTGCCACGCTGATGCACGAAATGAATGTGCAAGTCGTCGAGCACAATGCGATGTTGCGGCAGGGCATTGAGGGCCTTCTCCTGGCTTCGCCAATCGAAACCATCTCGCCAATACGCTGCGAGCACCTTCATGTAGCTGAGGTTCGTGCCCGCCTCCCAGTCGGAGCCTTCGATTTCATGCGGCCAGCGGGTCGCGTCGATGCGGCGTGATAGATCGGCAAGCACCGCCTCGGGCAGGTCAATCGTGAAATTCTCGATTGTCATCGGTCGATCCTCGGCAAGGAAATGTTGTCTACCGCGAACTGCTCAAGGAGACTGGGAGTCGCCATTTACCGGAAGTTGATGCGATAGGCCTCGCGAAACCGCATTCTCATTTAAGCTCATGGGTTGCGCCTGACAGGCCCGCCGATCGGAGGCAGGCTTTTGATATACGCCGCAATGGCCTCGCGATCCGATTGCGGCAATCGGGCGAGGTTTCGGACAACGCTCGTCATCCCTCCCCCGAGGACGTCTCCGTCAGGCGTAAATCCACTCGTCAACGCTTCCACGATGTCGGCTTTCGTCCAATCGGCTAGGCCGGCCGCCGTCAGGTTGGGCGCGTTTCCTCTGCCATCGAGGACCGGGGCTCCGCCAAGTTTCAGGGCTTGTTTCGTCGCCCCAAGAAAATTGCGCGGCGTGTGACATTCCTCGCAATGGCCGGGCCCTTCGACGAGGTAGCGGCCGAGTTTCCATTCCGGGCTTTGTTCCGGGTCGGGCGCAAGACCTGAATTGTCGAAAAACAACAACTTCCATAACCCGACCGCTCGTCGAACAGAAAACGGGAAGCTGAGGTGATGCACGGGCGGGCGCCCCTGGACGGGAGGGAGCGTTCGAAGAAAGGCGAAGAGATCCGCGACATCGCTCGGCTTCATGCGCTGGTATGAGGTGTAGGGGAAGGCGGGATAGTAATGTTGTCCCTGTGGCGACACGCCGGAAAGAAGCGCATTGGCAAGATCGACCTCACGCCATGAACCGATCCCATCGACCCGATCGCTCGAAATATTGGGAGGGTAGAACGAGCCAAAGGGAGTCTGGAGCTCGAGCCCACCACCAAGCCGCAGCGGATCAGACTGCCCTGGAGTGGCATGACAAGAATCGCAGCCACCTGCAAAAAACATGCGGCTGCCGCGGGTGGGATCACCGGAAATTCCAAGAGACCGCCATTCAAGGGACGAGAAGCGCGCCTTGGGCGAGGATACCCACCAAAGCAGGGCGCCGCTCGCGAGCAACAGAGAAACCAGGATGAAGGAAAGGCGCTTCATCCTGAGGCGTCGGCGCTGAGATCAGTTCGACTTTGCCTTGTAGCGTTCGTGGCAACCGCTGCAATTTTCGAACACTTGCGGTGCGATCGCCTTGAAACTCGCTTCGTCCTTGGTTTTCGCGATTGCCTCGGCAACATCCTTGTTGAATTTCGCAAACCGCGCGTCGAAGTCCGCCTTGTTCTCCCAGATTGCCGGAAGCGCCGCGGTTCCCCCGCCGGTCTTGCTGTCGTCCGGAAAAAGGAGCGGCGTCTTCTCGGCGCCGGTGGCCAGAGTCTTTAATGAAGCCTGTACGACCGCGAGGTTGAAGGGAACCGTGCCCTTCGCCATGTCGAACAACTTCTTGGCGGCGATCCCATCATCATGCATGAGGGCGCGGCGCTGGGCGATCGCGTCCGCCGCGGGGAACGCGCCGCTGATCCCAAGCATCGATAAAACTGCCACGGTGGCCAGGCGCTTCATGGCACTCACCTTCAGCTCGCAGAAGAATAGAAATGACCATTTACTATGACTACTTGATACGATCTTATTTGGCGACCCCTCCCGAAAGAAGTCACGTTCCTGTGAATTCAGGCTCTCTCGTAGAATGATGTAAGCGGCCGTTTCTGTGAAGCATCGAGGTCGCCAGAGCGCGCATCGAACATCTTCCGAACGGAAAGGTGGCCCGAATCCGGCACGCCATCTTCACCGGTGGTCCTGGCCCGGATCCAGCAAGCGGGTTGATGTTTTACGATCGATCCAGAGCCGAAGAGGATCGAGAAATTACTGATGCGTTCAACGTCTCAAAAAGCGCCGGGAAATATCCAGTGAACGCCGGCGTGACTCGTTTCTTATTTGATCGGGCGTCATGAAAATGTCTCCGGTCACGTCATCGACGATGCCCTGCACGATCGCATGCTTCTGCATGCGACAGGCCTTATCGATGGCGCTCCGGCTCGAGCTGCATTCCGTGAACGCCGTCTCGCCCTGATCGTCGACAAACTGGACGCGATAAATCGGAGCTTCCATCGGAAACCTCCGCCTTGCCTTCCCCCAATCCATTTACTCATTTAACGACGCAGGATGACAATTTGGTAGCTCGGGGCGAAAGATCATCCTGGCTACTCCGATCGGGATACGGCCCCGGATCCCGGACGCATTTTAAAGCAAAACCAACAATCTTTTCCCGCCGGAACGCCGCAATAAGTCCGATGTATAGCGCTTGTCCTGCGCCTCTGAGGTCCCCGATGTTAGCCGACCGACGTCAGCCGGGCGCGCTTGGGAGACGGCTTTTTGAGGAATCGCTAAACAGAATTCAAAAGACGATCTGCAGTTGAACGTTCTTGAGAAACCGACCTTGCGGGCGGCCAGACTAAATCTTTTGCATTACACGGATCATCGGCAATTATGCTCGTCGGTTAACAATCTCGAAATCGAGGCGCGCTACGTTTATGCTCGAGAATTTGGCACGCCCGCGTCAGTCAAAGGGGCTCACGGGGCCGACAACCGACCGTCACCGGGCGCGCCTGCCGTTGCCGCTTCGTCGAAGAACAGGCTTGGGCGGCCCTCCCTGCCGGAACCAATTGAAGGGGCGCAATAGCCAAATGAGGAGCGAGCGGCGCAGAAACTATCGGGTGCAATGGCGCGCCTGGACGATGATCTCGGCCTGCGACGGGGATTGGAGCTCTCCTTGCGTGCTGAGCGATTTTTCCAATGGCGGAGCCAGGCTATCCGGGCTGAACGTGAGGCACATTCCGGATGAATTCATTCTGCGCATGGCGCGCGGCGTCCGGCCCCGGCACTGCCGCGTTCTTTGGCGCAGCGCCGACGCGGTGGGGGTCGAGTTCACAAATGCCGTCGCGGGCGGCGAAGATGAACTGTGGCGAGCGAGAACTTCGCGAACGTGGTCCGGATCGGCCCCTGGTCATAAATTAGAGCTCGTGGACGAGGACAATCCTTAACTGTGCGGAGAGAAATGGAAAGCGTTCGTGTAACGAGTTATTCAGGAGAGAGCCACCCAGTATTGACCCGCGGAGTTGCGTAGTCCTGCTTCGAGGTTGTTTGCGATGGCGGAGATCGCGGATGGTGTCGGCCGTCTGGTTTGCCTGGTGGTCTGGGCCTTCGTGCCCCAGTGCGTAACGGGCGAATCGGTGGCCAGGATCGGATACGGCCTGCTTGGCCTTCTTGTGCTCACCTTCGGCGTCTCAAGTTTTCTCCGCCGAGCGGGTGGCTGATCAGATTATTCAATGCTGGAGTGTCTCGAACACATATAAGCGAGCGCGACGACATGACTCGCGATCGCGATGTCGAGCACCACCCTTCGCCCGTAGCTGGTCCGCGCTTCGCGCCTTTCGAAATCGACCTCAACATCGCCAAAGTCGAGAAAGATGCCGTCTACGGGATGGACCGCTTTGTAGACGGCCTCCTTGGCTACGAACAAGCGACGATCCTGCAAAAGCGTTCGCCCATAGCGGACCCGCTCCGCGGGCGTGGAGACTAGGTCGACAAGCTCGTCGGGCAAAGGCTCGGCCGCCTCGATATCGATTCCGAGGCAGGAGACATCCGCTGCCCGCGCGACGGCCGCGACGGCAACCGAATGGTCGTGAGCGAGCGAACCCACAATTCCGGCGGGCCAAATCGGTGCCCCGGACGCTGCCTTGGCGATGGTGGCGCCGGGACAGTGAAACCGCTCGAGGAGCGCGCGTGCGACGATACGCGCAGCTCCGCTTCGTCGTCGCACAGTGACGTCGGCGTGAAGAAAAGGCTCAGCCTCCGCGGGCGTCAATGATTGCTCGTCGCCCTCGGCGACGAACCGATATCCGAGATGGATGCCCGGCTTCGCCAACGAGCGGATCAAGGCGGCAAGCGGATCGACGCTCATTTCCGTTTTGCTCACCACAATTGTCTTCGTCGCGAATGGCTCGAATTTTATGCGATAGCGCGCACAACGAGATAGCACCTGCTTGCAAGAGCTGCGAGGCGTCGATTTCGTGTTGGAAGGAAGCACTCCGTGTTCACCGTCGCGGCGTGCCCGCAAAGATGTTTAACAGGGGCCATTCGGCCCGAGCGTCGTCTGTGGAAAACTGACGAATGGGGGCGTGGCACGCTCGCGGGTCGTGTTTATGCCGGCCTTTCAGCCTTGCCGAGAGAGCAAGAAAGAAAAGTCACGCCAATTATGGTGCAAGAAAACAACACTGGCTGGTTATGTATTCGCGCCAGCATCCCAAGTCATTGCACGGGACACGGCACACCTTAAACTTGGGCATGCGGTGATTCGTCATCTCGTCACCGTATGCCCGTTTGGGCGTTTCCTCCCTGGACTTCAGGCCGCTTTCGAGCGGCCTTCTTTTTTGCGCGCTATATTTTTGTAACCTGCGCTCGCTCGCCCTGGCAAGCAAAACGCGAAGGTGCGCTCGAAAACGCTTGTATTTGGCGCCCGCGAGGGGAGACCTTCAGAACAGAATTTCGGGCTTAGGGGGGTCCGGCGGGTAGGTGAGTCGGTGCACGCGATCACCTCACAACCAGTAACCGGTGGCCGAGAGCAGCGTCGATCGCGCCGCTCTCGCTCTATCCGCGCGAGAGCACGCATTTTTTCCCGGCTGCGCGCAGCCGAGAGCAGAGGCGCTCGGCGGCTTCACGCGGGAGTGGCCCTACCTTTACGCGATAGAACACGCCATAACTGCCGAGGTTGTCGCGTGTGACGGAACCGTTTTGGAGCGCGCCCGGAAATTCCTTCTGAAGCTGCGACAAGGTTGCGCGTGCGTCGCTCTCGGAGAGGCTCGACGCCAACCGCAGCGAGAACGAAGGGCCGCTCGTTGAAACAGCCGGACCGTCGACCATTGTCTCGGGCGCGTTGGTCGCCTGCCGCATGTCCGCCGTTTGCGGCGTTTCGGCCGGTTCCGCGCTCGCCTCGAGCATCGGCTCAGACGTATCGGGCGGAGTGATCAGCAACGGAGCGCCGACTGGGCCAGCAGCGTGGCCGTTCTCATCGACGGGCTTTGATTCGAGGGGCGTCGCTGCCAGCTTCGTAGCATGCGTGGCGGGCAAGTGGGTCGTAGCGATCAATGCGATGGGCTTGGCCGGCCGAGTGAGAATAGGCTTGCTGGCGAGCACCGCTCCTATCATCTTTCCCGCTGACGGTGTGGTGGCTGGAACCGCCCCCTCGGTCGCGGTCGCGGCGGTCGCGCCGGCCTTCGCGGGCGGCGAGCTCTCTCCCACTCCGTTCCTGGTTTTGCCGAGCTCGATCGCGCGGGCCGCGTCGGGAGAGGGCTTTGCGGCAGGTGAAGCCTCACCCTGTGCGCTCGTCGCTCCCTTATCTGTGATGCTCAGCGATGTCGCGGGAGCGCCGACCGCTTCCGGAGCCGCTGCAGGAGACGGGTTGTTCGCGACCGGGGGGTCGGCCGTCGCGGCTTGCGGCGGTGCAACCTCAGGGGTTGGCTCGGGGCGAGGCGCGCCGCTGTTCGCCGCAGACGGTGAGCCCGGATCGGGGAGCTGAGCCACAACCGCGGGGGTATGCTCCTTTGCTTGCGCTGGAGGGGGCGCGTCGATCTGGGACGCCGGTTGAGCCGCGTCCGCGTCTGCCACATCGTTCGGCGAGAGAGCCGTGATGTCTGTGTCCTGCCCCTTGGGAGCGCCTGCCGCGACGGGCCGGCCTGAACCTGATCCGGAGGATTCGCTCGGCGATGCTGGCGCCTGAGCGCGTGGCGCATCATCCGACGCAGCAACGAGCGCTGACGGACTCGCCCCGCTCACTGCAGGTGCGGGAGTTGCCGGAAGTGACGGAGCAGTTTGCCCCGCTGCCGGCGAAGACACGGGGCCCAGGTCGACCGAAGCCGTTTTTGCCTCGTTTGTTGACGCACCGGCAGGCGCCGGTGAGGAGAGCGGGGCCGCGGTCGTCACCGCCGGAGAGGCAGGCGCTGGCACGGAAGGCGTCTGCGCAGTCGTCCCCCCCGGAGAGGCAGGCGCGGGCAACACAGGTGCGGTGGCGATCGCCACCCCCGGAGAGCCAGGTTCGGGCGAGGAGGGCGCGCTCGCGATCGTCCCAGCCAGCGTCGGCAGGGAGGGCGCAGCGCTCGGCGCCAACGGCGGCGAAGGCGGCGCGGCCTTGACAATCTCGACTGGGGACTCGGTTTTCGACGCCGGTTTGGCCGTCGAGGCGGACACGCCTCCTCCGCTCCCTGCATTTGCGAGCGCAGGTTCGGCTTGCGTCTCCTTCATCTGTTTGCCCGGGTGTTCGCCGACCGGGCTCAGAATAATGATCGCGCTCCCTGTTGCGAGCGCGAGCAGGAGAAGGGGCAGCGCGAGGGAGCGCGCCGATCGCGAAACGACACTCTGCCTGACGATGGCTGCACGCAATGGCGAATCGGCTTCTGCTGCGGCGGTGCCCATGTCGTCGAGGCGAGCAGCCGCGCCAGCCAGGAAAGCGCGCGCCTCATGATCGAAGCGTCTTACAATCTGCTGCTGCTCGCTCGAAGCTCGATCGCCTTGCGCATTCGCGCTTGATATCGCTTTTGCTTCGCGCGACTTGCCCGCCGCCCCGCCTTCCAAGGCACGCTTCATTGCGGCCTTGGCGGCGCGACCCTGATAGGCCTCAGCAATGTTTCGAGGAGAACTCCTTGAGGAAGCCTTGCGCTCGATCGGCGTGCCAGAGGATGGGGGAACCTTTTTGGCGCGCTCGGAGCCTGCGGCCTCGGGCCGAGTGCGCCGCTTGACGAGCTTGGACAGGTCAGCCGCGTCCGCGTCACCCTTTTGGGTGGCTGGGGTGGGTCTACGAAGAACGTCGGCCGCGACCTCGCGCAATTGTTTTTCCACCGCATCGAGATCGGTCGTCTTTTCCGGGACCGAAAGCGAAGCTGGACCAGCTTCCGAAGACGATACACCCTGGCCACCGCTCACCGAGCCCGGGTTCTTCCCGTTTGCGGGACGAAAATTCTCGACACGCGCAGTCTCTTCAGGCCCCTGGCCGCTGCGGGACGCGACGTTCGAGGAACGCGGATCGACGAAGTTTCGCAGTCTCCGCTCTAGATCATCAAGATCAATGCTTTGAATCGAAGACTTAGCGGGGTTCATTGCAAAACTCCGATGCTCCCCCGCGCCTGGATTGTTGTCTCGACGTTCTCGACGACAATGCCGTTTGCAATCATCAAGGTCAATATTTGCCGATGAGCTATGGCATTCCCGGTTGTGTTTATTTACGCATCACAAAATAGAACTACAAACCGTTACTACATCAATTCATTCATGTATTTCATGGTTCTACTACACTTTTACATCTACACCAAAACGTCTCGCGCGACCCTTGGCCTCTCCTAAAGTGCGCAACCACATATAGCGGCGACGGATGCTTGCAATCTTTACGCGAGAAGTCCCTCTTCACACTGCGATCAGTTGGCGTTCGCGACTACGCTCCAAGACGAAAGGGGCTGTCCCGCTTTTCTCTTTCCATCGGCAGGTCATCCGGCCCGGCACCTGCCATTTCCCGGTCGTCATCCTCTGGACTGACGCGGGACCCTATGATTTTGAGCGTGCCTCGCGTGTCCGCCGCGACCGCCACCGTCAAGGTCCACGCCTTGGCAGAGACGACCAGCATCAATTTGCCAAGGCCACGAATCGGATATGCGATCGGCTGTGATTTTCGCGCCATGACCTCCTCCTTTCAAAACAAAAGGGCGAGGCTCGAAGCTTATCGAACGCTGTCCTTCAGGAAGGCGTCTGCATCGCTCGATGCGTATAGCTCATTTTGAGGATGGATGGCGAGCTTTTATTTAAAAAATTTTGGATTTATTTTGTCCCATGACCGCAATTTTGAACGATGTCCGCAGGACTCTCGGGAACTTCGATTTTCGTTGCTCGAAAACGCCGGAACGTCTCTGACCACCCCAAACGCCTGGTCCCTCTTGGCATCGCTCGTTGACAGCGCGGCCGCCATGACGAACACTGTTCGCGCGCCGCTCCGAGCGCGATTCCGCGACGCAACGTCGCGGACTGCTCGTCGGATCGCCTGAAATGGGCCGCAAGAGCCCTGAATCTTTCGGGAGGAGACATGGCAATCTTGTCGCGCCTGATTCGCAGCTTCGGGCTTTTTGGATTCGCGCTTCTCGGCTTCGCGCTCGCGCTTCCCGTGATCGATGATGGCGCGCTCGCCCAAGACAAGCCGATCCGCATCGGTCTCCTTTATGACCTTTCCGGCCCCTTTGCGGCGGCGGGATCGGTCGCCTCCCAGATCGGCGCGCAAATCGCCATCGACCTCACGAACGAACGCGGCGGCGTGCTTGGAAAATACAAGGTTGAATCCGTCAACGCCGATTCCCAAAGCAAGCCGGATGTCGCCATCAACGAGGGCGAACGGCTCATCAACCAGGAGCATGTCGACGTCATCGTTGGCGTCTATTCGAGCGCGGCCGCCGTGCCGCTGGCGAGCAAGGTCGAGGAGCAAAAGAAGATTTTGTGGATCACGACCGCGGTTGCAACTTCCGTATTCAAGGACCGAAGCCTCAAATATGTTTTCCGCGCCCAGATCCACTCCGACCAGTACGGCCAGGCGGGCATTGGATTCTTGACCGAGCATGCAAAGTCCGACCTCGGTGTCGAGCCAAAGGACCTGAAGATCGCGATCATCTACGAGGACGGGCCCTACGGCACCGGCGTCGCCGCCGCCGATGAGCAGTATGCGAAGCAAGCGGGCATCCAGATCGTGCTGAAGGAAGCCTATTCGGCGAATGCGCCCGATCTTTCCTCGCTCGTCACCAAGCTCAAGCGGGCAAGGCCCGACGTCATCTTGCATGCCGGTTACAACCCGGACATCACGCTCTTTCTGCGGCAGGCTCGGGAAGCGGGATTGCGATTCAAGATGCTGATCGGCAATGGCGCGGGCTACAGCCAGCTCGACAAGCTCACCGCGACTTTCGGCACCGACATCGACAATTTCTGCGATATCGACCCGGTGCCGGCCCAGCATCTCGACGCCGCCAAGCTCGCCCCGGGCCTCGGCGACCTCATCAAGATCATGGTCGAGCGCTACAAGGCGAAGACCGGCGCCAATGACGTGCCGCCGCATGTCTCCATGGGCTTCAATCAGACCTGGATCTTGTTGCAGAACGTATTGCCGATCGCCATCGAGAAATATGGCGGGACGGATGCCGAAGCGATTCGCAAGGCCGCCCTCGATGTCGACATTCCCGTCGGCGGGACGATCCAAGGATATGGCGTCAAATTCTTCCCGCCCGGAACCCAGCTCTCCGGCCAGAACGAACGCTCGACGCCGGTTGTGATGCAATACGTGAAAGGGCAAATCAAAGTCGTCTGGCCGACGGCGATCCAGAACGTTCCGCCTGTTCTTCCCCTGCCGGCGCAATCGCCCTATGCCGTGAATTAAGCGCGAAGATGGTAGGGCGCGTCACCCCTCGCGCGGCCGATTCGGAGCCCGGCCGCTCGATGGAGCGCGAGCCGGCACGAGCATTGGTTCGTTCGGGAGAACGCTCATGCTCGAGGTGAGCGGGCTCAGCAAGCGTTTTGGCCATTTTCCGGCTGTGAGCGCGGTGTCTTTCACCTTGCGCAAGGGCGAGATTCTCGGCCTGATTGGGCCGAACGGGTCGGGCAAGAGCACGACGTTCAATCTCATCGCCGGAGCGATGCGCCCGAGCTCTGGCTCCATCCGTTTCGAGGGCACGGAGATTGGCGGATTGCCGGCCCATAGAATCTGCCGCATGGGCCTTGCCCGTACATTCCAGATCCCACGCCCTTTTCGCCGCCTCTCGCTCATGGAAAACGTGATGCTCGCCGCGAACTACGGGAACTCGGGCACTCTCGCAAAGAGCGATGCGCAGCGGCGCGCTGAGCGCGCGCTCGACATGGTCGGCTTGCCGGCCGCGGATGGGATCGAGGGCCTGGGCGCGGCGGCACTCAAAAAGCTCGAGCTTGCGCGCGCGCTCGCCACGGGACCGCGCCTTCTCCTCGCCGATGAAAGCCTCGGTGGGCTCGACCATGCCGAGATGGAGCACGCTGCCCTGATGCTGGAGACGATCCGCACCAAGCTTGGGATCACCATCGTCTGGGTCGAGCACATCATGGGACTATTGATGCGCATCGTCGACCGCGTGATCGTTCTCGATCATGGCGAAAAGATTTTCGAAGGCTTGCCCGAGGCCGCAGCCAAGGACGCTCGCGTCACCGAGATCTATCTCGGCCATGGAAGGCGCGGCTGAGGCATGGCCGCCGATCAGAACGGCCAACGATCTCTGGGCGAAGGAGCAATGCTGACCCTTTGCAACATCAGCGCCGGTTACGGCTCGTTTCGCGCCTTGTTCGATGTCTCGCTCGAGGTTGGCGCCGGAGAGGCGATCGGGGTGGTCGGGCCCAATGGTGCGGGCAAGTCCACCTTGATGCGCGTCATTTCGGGAATGCTGCGCGCCTCTTCGGGCGAGCTCGTCTTCGAGGGTCGTCCGCTCACGCATGTTCCCGCGCATCGCATCGTCGAAGCCGGCATCGCTCATGTGCCGGAGCATCGACGCCTTTTCGCGAGGCTGACGGTCGAGGAGAATTTGCGGATCGGCGCCTTCCTCCCGCAAGCGCGCCGCCATTACGTGGAACGCAGCGAATGGGTCTACGCGCTCTTCCCACGCCTTCTCGAGCGTCGGCGACAGCTTGCCGGCACACTTTCGGGGGGCGAGCAGCAGATGGTGGCGATCGG
Source organism: Hyphomicrobiales bacterium (assembly GCA_019247605.1). Lineage (GTDB taxonomy): Bacteria > Pseudomonadota > Alphaproteobacteria > Rhizobiales > Beijerinckiaceae > GAS188. Next base: position 8,783 of record JAFBAS010000078.1, on the reverse strand, counting down.
CCGAGCTCTCATGTCGAAGCCGAAGTTGCTGCTCATGGACGAGCCTTCGGCCGGCCTCGCTCCGCTCGTCGTCGACCAGGTCTTCGATCTCGTGCGCCGCATCCGTGAAGAGGGCTACACCGTGCTCATCGTCGAGCAAAACCTCCAGCAGGTCCTCGACGTCGTCGATCGCGCCTATCTCCTCGAAGTCGGCCGCATCCGGCTTTCGGGTCTCTCCGCCGAGCTCAAAAAAAATCCGGCGATCCGGAAAGCCTATATCGGACTATAGACCGCGATGGACATCTATCTCTTCGAAGCGATCATCAACGGCATTCTTCTCGGCGGCGTGCTCGCGCTTCTGGCGCTTGGCCTCAACCTCATCTTCGGCGTCATCGACGTGGTGTGGATCTGTTACGCCGAGCTCGTCATGTGCGGAATGTACATGATCTTCTGGCTGCACAGCTTCTTCGGTTGGCCCATTCTCCTCGCCTCTTTCGCCGCGATCCTCGGCGTCGCCGGATTGGGCGTTCTTCTCCATCTTCTCGTCATCTCGCCCATCCTCGGCTCGGCACCGATCAACCAGCTCCTCGCGACGGGGGGCATGTTGTTCTTCCTCCAGAGCCTCGCGACACTCCTCTTCGGCACCGATTTCCGCAATATCGGTGTTCGGCTTCCGCTCATCGAGCTCGGCGACATCTTCATCAGTTATTCGCGCCTGCTTGCATTCGGCACGGCGCTTATCGGCGCAGTCGCGCTTTATCTGTTCCTTTCGCGCACCTATCTCGGCATCGCCATGCGTGCCATCGCGCAGGACCGGGAGATCATGGGGTTGATGGGCGTCGATCAGCGCCGCGTTTATCTCATCACCTCCGCCGTGGGCGGAGCGCTTGCGGGGCTCGCCGCCTGCCTTCTCGTCTTGCAATATGACGTGCACCCGTTCATCGGGCTGAGCTTCGGGCCGATCACTTTCATGATCTGCGTGCTCGGCGGATTGGGCAACATGATCGGTGGTTTCATCGCCGCGTTCGTGATGAGCCAGATCATTGCCGTCGGTGGCTACTATTTCTCGATCGAGATCTCCTATGTGCTCGCCTTCGTCTTTTTCATCGTCCTGATGTTCATCAGGCCACAAGGGCTGCTTGCGCGATGAAGAATGAGCTTGCCCGGCGCCTTGGTGCGCTCGTCGTCGCGACCCTCCTTCTGGCGCTCGTGCCCCTCGCGACGAGCGATTATGCGCTTCACATCGCGATCCAAATCCTGCTTTGGGGCTTCGTCTACACGGCCTGGTCTCTCATGGGGAAGTTCGGCCTCGTCTCGCTCGGCCATGGCGCGTTCCTCGGCATCGGCGCCTACGCCTCGCCCTTGCTGTGGAATTACGCCGGCCTTACGCCGTGGCTCGGCATCCCGATCGGCATCCTCGCTGCCATGCTCCTTGCCCTCATCATCGGTTATCCGTGCTTTCGGTTGCGCGTCGTTGGCCACTACTTCGCGCTCGTCACGCTGGCGCTGAGCCAAGTCGCTCTCTTGACGATCGTGGCGGCCCGCGACATCACCGGCGGGTCGCTCGGCATGACGCCGAAAGCCGTCGGGCACTCCTGGTACGCGCTGCAATTTCCGGAAAAACCCTATTTCTACGCAATCGCACTCGCGGTGTGGGTTTTCGGCATCCTCATCTGGCATTTCGTGGATATCGGCAAAGGGCGAGCGGCGCTCGACGCCATTGCGGAGGATGAGGGCGCCGCCGCCGCGATCGGCGTCGATGTGATGCGCGAGAAGCTTCGCGTGACGCTCGCAAGCGCGGCGCTCACAGCCTTCGGCGGCGCGCTTCTCTCGCAATACTTCATGTATGTGAATCCTGACACCCTGTCAGGGATCGGCGTCTCGCTCCAGATCGTCTTCGCGGCCATCGCCGGCGGCATGTATTCGGCCTTAGGGCCGACAGCAGGAGGGCTCTTCACCATCGCGCTTCCTGAGATCTTGCGCGTCACCATGGGCACGAACTTCGTCGGCGCGGCCAACACGATCTACGGCGCTCTCCTCGTCATCTTCATCATTTTCATGCCGCGCGGCGTCATCGGACTGATCGAGAGCCGTCTTGCGGCGGCTCCTGCCCGGAAAATCTCGAAGGAGCCCGCCGCTTGATCCTCACGCCTTGCAGGTCACTCCCACTGCGGTGGCTGGTTGCTTTGCTCACATCGGAGGCATCAGGCCGTCCTTGCCGACGTTGAGCACGCTTGCCGTGAGCATGCCGTCCGCGCCTTTTTGCGTGATGGCGAACACCTTGACGCCCGGCTTCACCTCGCTCTTGTCGATCGGCACATAGGTGACGATCGCCGTATCGGGCTGGACGACGACGGTGCGCGATCCGCCTTGATAGGTGACCGTGATCGTCTTGCCGTCGACGCTGTCGACCGCATTGCCGGCCGAGCCGTTGGTCATCGATGAGCCCGGAACGAGATCCCAAGGCCGGTCGCCTTCGCCGGATCCGCGCAGAGATTCGGGGAAAATGTGGATCTCGAGCGAGCGTGAGGCGGAGCCATCTTTCTGCACCGTCGTCGTGCCGATGAATACGCCAGGCTTGATGTCCGCGGCGGATGCCTTCACGACGCCGAGAAGGCGCAACGGGTCGCCGAGATGCAGGGTGACATCCGCCCCCGTGCGCGACTTGACGACGAGCGTCGATGCGCCATCGAAAGAGACCACCTCGCCACGCACGCGCACGACCTCGGGTGTCTGCGCAAAGGCGGAAGCCGTGCTGAACAGGGCAAGTGCGCCGAACAGGGCAAGTGTGGCAGCTCCAAAGCGTGGAGCATTGTCGAAGCGAAGCATCTATGAACTCCATTCCATGACGCGAATATTCGCAGGGGCTGCTCGAGAACGAGCACCCTCGTCAGGGGCGATTCCGCCGGCTCCAAGTCAAGATTTGCGCAGGTAAACTTATCGAGAGGAGCTGATTTCGCGCTCGGCGCCAATGGGAAGTTTTGTTTCGGTCAAACAGGTTTGCACGAGACCGGGCGTAGCTGCCTCCCTCCCGGTCCTTACGCGCCGAGATAGGCGGCCTTCACGTCCGGATTGTTGAGGAGCTCCGCACCCGTGCCCGTCAACGTCATGCGGCCTTGCTCGAGCACATAGGCGCGGTCCGAGAGCTCGAGCGCCGCGAAGGCGTTCTGCTCGACCATCACCACCGTGACGCCCTCCGCCTGGATGCTCTTGATGATGTCGAAGACGCGCTCGACCATGGTCGGGGCAAGCCCAAGCGAAGGCTCGTCGAAAAGCACGAGCTTCGGTCGCGACATCAAGGACCGCATGATCGCGAGCATCTGCTGCTCGCCGCCCGACAAGGTGCCGGCGGTTTGCGCGCGGCGTTCGTAAAGTATGGGGAAGCGGTCGAACAGCTTCCTCATGTCGGACGCGACAGAAGCGGCGTCGCGGCGCAAATGGCACCCCATCTGCAAATTCTCGGTGACTGTCATGTAAGGGAAGACGCGGCGCCCTTCGGGACAATGGGCGATCCCAAGTTGCAGGATGCGCCGCGCCGAAGAACGCGTGATATCCTCGCCTTCGAAGGTGAGCCGCCCCTCGGCTGGAGCCACGAGACCCGAGATCGCCTTCAGCGTCGTGCTCTTGCCGGCCCCATTGGCGCCGATGAGCGCCACCAGCTCGCCCTTGCGCACTTCGAGCGAAAGGCCACGCACGGCGGCTACCTTGCCGTAGCGGCAGACGAGGCCCTCAATCTTGAGCACGAGCATACCTCTCGCCGAGATAGGCGCGAATGACCTCCGCGTCGCGCTGGATGTGAGCCGGCGCGCCTTCGGCGATAATACGTCCCTGGTTGAGACAGACGACCCGGTCGGAAACACCCATCACGATCTTCATGTCATGCTCGACGAGGAGCACCGTGATGTCGCGCTCGCGGATTCGCGCGAGCGTCTTCATGAAATTCGCGGTCTCGGTGGGATTCATTCCCGAGACGGGCTCGTCGAGAAGCAGCAGCGTGGGTTTCGCGGCGAGCGCGATGGCCACTTCGAGAAGGCGAAGCTCGCCATAGGGCAACGCCGAGGCAAGCTCAGAGGCATGCGCATCGATGCCGACGAAGCGCAGGATCTCATGGGCCTCCTCCGCAAGCTCCCTTTCCTCGCGCGCGACGAAAGGAAATCTCAAGATGATCGCGATGGGATATTGCCGCGAGCGCAGATGCAGGCCGATCAGAATGTTGTCGAGCACCGTCTGCCCAGCGAAGACGCTGGTTTTCTGGAACGTGCGCACCACGCCGAGCTCGGCGATCCGGTTCGCCTTGAGGCCGTTCAGGCGCTTTCCGCGGTAGGTGATCTCTCCGTCGGCCGCCGGAAGGTAACCGGTAATGGCGTTGAAGGCGGACGTTTTGCCCGCGCCGTTAGGGCCGATGAGCGAGACCACCTCGCCCTCCTTGACATCGAAGCTCATGCTCTCGACGGCGGTAAGGCCGCCGAATCGGATCGAGAGCCCCTCGACCGCGAGCGCGACGCGTGCCGATGCGCCCCTCATGGCATCGCCTGCCTTGCCGAAGCGTTGGCACCGGGTGCGTCCTGCGGTTCAAGCGAGCGCGAGCGCTGCCGATAGGCGCGTAGCGCCGGGACGATTCCTTGCGGCAACAGATAGACGACAAGGATCATCAGCACGCCGTAGACGATCCATTGCACCTCGGGCGCGATGGCGAGCGATCGCAGGCCTTCCGGAAGCAGGCCGAAGATCACGCCACCCACGACCGGGCCGGCGAGCGTACCCTTGCCGCCCGCGACCACCATGATGACCATGGTGACCGTGTAGATGAACAAGAAGACGTTCGGATCGACGATGCGCACATAGTGCGCGTAGAGCGCGCCGGCCGCACCCGCGGCCGCGGCTGAGACCACTGCCGCGAGCACCAGATACTTCGTCACGTCGATGCCGACCGAGGCGGCGAGCGCCTCATTCTCCTTGAGCGCGATCATGGCGCGCCCGGCGCGCGAGCGCACCAGCCTCGCGATGATCGCGTAGGTGAGGATCGCGAAGACGAGGACGAGATAGTAGTTGGCGGGCTTGCCGACGAAAGTGATGTCGACGAGACCGGGGATCACCACGGAAAGCGGCGGGATGTTGTTGAGCGCCATCGGCCCTTGCGTGAGCTCGTCCCAATTGAGGGCGACAAGCCGCACCACCTCGGCGAAGCTGATGGTCACGATGACGAAATAGGCGCCACGCACCTTGAAGGCGACCTTGCCGATGGCGAAACCGCAAAGCCCGGTGATCACGATCGCGCATGCCATGCCGAGCCAGACAGGTTGTGGGTCGAGCGTCACGAGCCAATCGGGGAGGAGATGCACCGCAAAGCCGAGCGAGGCGAGCGACGACACGTAGGCGCCGATACCGAAGAACGCCGCATGACCGAGACTGAGCTGGCCCGTATAGCCGAGCAGGAGATTGAGGCTCATCGCCGCGATAATGAAGATGCCGGTTATGATGAGCACATGCAGAAGATAGAAATTCCCGAGCCACAGCGGGATCGAGAAAAGGAAGAGGAGACCGGCGAGCGTGCCCAGGCGTTTCACCCGATCCGCTCCTTGCGGCTGAACAGGCCTGTCGGGCGCGCGAGCAGGATCACGATGATGAGCAGAAAACCCATGGCGTCGCGATAGCCCGACGAGATGTAACCCGCGCCCAGCTCCTCGATGAAAGCCAGGATGAAGCCGCCGATCGTCGCTCCGACGATGTTGCCGAGGCCGCCGAGAATGACGATGGCGAAGGCCTTGAGCGAGGCAAGATCACCCATTGTCGGCGTGACGACGAAGATCGGCCCGAGAAGCGCGCCGGCCGCCGCCGCGAGACCCGAACCGAGCGCGAAAGTCGACATGTAGATGGTGCCGATGTCGACGCCCATGAGCGCCGCCGTGTCAGAGTCCTGAAAGGTCGCGCGCATGGCGCGCCCGAGCCTGGTGCGGTTCACGAGGGCATAGGTGCACAAGATCAAGCCGAGCGCGACAACAAGCACGAAAATCCGATTCCACGACACCGAAAGCGCGCCGATGACGAGCGGCGAGGATGGGAACGGCGTCTTGATCGACTTGGCGACGCCCGACCAAACGAGCTGCTCGAAATTCTGCATGGCGATCCAGGCGCCGATCATCACCAGCATCGTGGTATCGATGTCGGCGCCGCGCAGCTTGCGCAAAAGCAGGAACTCGATCGCCGCGCCGAGCGCGATGCCAAGCAGCATGGCGAGCACGAGAGACAAAAAGAAGTCGAGATGCAGCAGCATCACGAACATGAACATCATGTAGGCGCCGAAACTGTAGAGCTCGCCATGCGTGAAATTGACCACGCGCATGATGCCGAAGATCAAGGTGAGACCGATGCCGAGAAGCGCATAAGTGCCACCCAGCACCAGCGCGTTCAGGCAATGTTGGAGGAATTGATCCAAGAAGACGCTCTTTGCGCGAAAGGCTCGGGAGCCTTCGTCCGCGACCGGATGGCCGCGGACGAAGATCGACGCAAACCTATTGCTTCACGACCTTCCCGCCTTCGATCTTGACGAGATAGACGCTCGGTACGTTCTGGCCGCTCTCCTTGCCGGCCGGCCCTTGCTTGATGAAGGCGATGTCGCCGTTGACGCCCTTCACCTTCACTTTCCAGAAGGCCTCGCGGATCGCTTCCGCATCCGGCTTGCCCGCGTCGTTGATCGCGGCCGCGATGGTGTAGATGCCGTCCCATCCGCGGAAGCCTTCGGTGAGCCCGCCGGTGTTGTAGTTCTTCTCCTTCCAGGCGGCGGTGAACTTCTGGGCGACGTCCGGGTTCTTGACCGCGTCCGGGAACCAGGGTGTGAAGAACACGAGATGGTAAGAGCCGTTCGCGGCATCACCCGCCTGCTCGATCAATTGATCGGGCGCGACGGAACCGCCGGTCGTGATGACGCGCATCGCGATCTGCTGATCCTTCGCCTGCTTGAGGATGAGCGTGAGCTGGGCGACGTCTGTGGTGACGAAAAGCGTGTCGCCACCGGAGGCCTTGATCTTGGCAAGCTGTGCCGAGAGGTCGGTGGCCGCGGGCTCCATGGTTTCCTGGGCGCCGATGTCGATGCCCTGCCCCTTGAGCATCTTGGTGAACTCTTGCATCGAGCCCTTGCCGAAATCATTGTTCGTCACAAGGAAATTGGCTTTCTTGATGCCGAGCGTCTTGGCGATGGGGGCGAAGGCCGTCGCCTCCATTTCCGAGGTCGGGCTGATGCGGAAGATGTAAGGGTTGCCCGACGTCGTGATCTTCCCGGAGGAGGAGGTCTCGACCAGCATCGGCACCTTGTATTCCTCGAGCTTCGGCATGACGGCGAGCGTTAGCGTCGAGCTCCAGGCGCCCATCAGAACCGGCACCTTGTCCTTGACGATCAAACGTTCGGCCGTGTCGACCGCCTCGGTCGGATTGGATTTGTTGTCCTCGATGATGAGCTCGATCTTCTTGCCGAGCACCCCGCCACTTTTGTTGATGGCTTCCGCCGCAAGCTGGGCCCCTTGCGCGACATAATTGCCGGAGGCCGCGAAGGCACCCGTCAAGGGCTCGCTGACACCGACCTTTACCGAATCCTGCGCCGACGCGGCGCTGGCGACGAGCGCCAGCCCCGCTGCCGCGATGAGGGTCTTGAGAGACGACTGCATAGGCACCTCCTCTGGTTTGACGCGCACGGATCGAGCTCAACCGTGGACCGGGCGCGACGATGATGTTCGTGCTTCTTTCGAAAGTGTACGCTCACAGTTGAGTAGACGTTTTGCAGGGCCCCCACCTTGCTAGATCACGCAAGCCAAACGTGGCTATCGCATCTTCTTCTTCAGGCGCGGGATGATGTCGTTTGCGACTGCCTCGACCTGCTCGGCCTCGTATCTGTAGGGGACGAAGATGATGCGATCGATCCCGGTCGCGACATGCGCCTCGAGCTGCTCGACGCATTCCTCGACGCTTCCCATGATGGCGCTGTGCATGGTCGATTCCGACCAGGACGCGTAGTCCCACTCGGTCTGGAGCCACTCCGTCATCTTGGCTTCGATCTTGTCACGCTGGCCGATGCAGATGGGGAGCTGGTTCGTCGAGATCAGCTCGTCGGGGTCGCGGCCGGCTTCCTCGGCAAAGCCGCGCACCTTCGCCCAAGTCTTCGCGAAACTCTCGGCGGTGTAGTAGTAAGTGAGCCAGCCATCTCCCTTGGTGGCGGCGCGTTTCAAGACCGCATCGACATAGCCGCCGATCAGGATAGGCGGGCGCGGCTTCTGCACCGGCTTGGGTTGGAGCACCGCGCCGCGCAAATTGTAAGGCGGGTATTCGCCGTCCACCTTGTCCTCGGTCCAGAGCCGGTTGATGATCTCGAGGCTCTGCTCCATGATCTTGCCGTGCTTGGTGCAATCGCCCCCGAGACTATCGAACTCGCGCTTGTACCACCCCACCGCCGCGCCGACGATGAGCCGTCCGTCCGAGATGTGGTCGATCGTCGCCAGCTCCTTGGCGAGCACGACGGGATTGCGCATCGGCATGACCAGAATGCCGGTGCCGACCCTTATTTTCGAGGTGCGCGCCGCGACCGCGGTGAGGATGGTGAGCGCCTCGTGAATCGGGAAATTGGGGTCGACCCCGAGCAGCAGATGGTCCCAGGCCCACAGCGATTCATAGCCGAGCTCTTCCATGCGCACGCCGTAGTCGATCAGGCCCCTGGCGCTCGGCATCTCCGGATATTTGGTGAAATTCCGCATCGCGATGCCGAATTCGGTCTGCTTCTTCTGGGCCATGCGCAGTGTCCTTGCTTCGGTGCCGGC
>JAFBAS010000191.1 GCA_019247605.1 Hyphomicrobiales bacterium | reverse complement strand
CGACCATGATATTGGGCCTGCCTACAGGGACATCGGTCTACCAGCGCGTTCTGTCATCCGCACATCCAAAATTGCAACTGTCGAGATGCGCCATGCCGAGCCCGTCGGCAAAATCAGCTCCACGCTTCTTGAGCGCGTAGCCCAGACGATCGCGGGAATATTGGGCAGATAACTCAGGTGAGCCGAAGCTCGAGGATGCGCCAAGCTACTTTAGCCGCTTAACCTTGATCTTTTTTCTCCTTATCTACTCTCGAACCTTCGAGCGTCCGCATCTGGCTTTTCAGCGCCTTCATCTGCGTTTCGAGGAACTCGCGCTGCAAATCCAGGAGCTGTGAAACCTCGGTCGCATGCACCATGTCCTGAGCGAGCGCGAACGCTCCTTGCACATTGCGCTCGGCGAAGCCGAGAGCGAGGCGGGACAACCGGGCTGAGACACCGGAATTCTCGGCGGAGCTCGGCGCCTCGCCCTCAATTGCGGCATTCACCACGACCAAAAAGCTTCCGAAGGCTTTTCTTGCCTGCTCCACGCTGCGCTCCGCAAAATCGCGCACTTCGTTCGGCACGGCACGGCTCAGCGGCTCGGTCGCCATCAAGCTTTTCGCCTCGTTTTTTCGCGAATCACCGCCAAAGGCTAGCAGCGGGAACGCATTTGTCACCTGCGACGGAGAGCTCATCCCCATGAGCTTTGCACCGATCGCGGCGAGCGGTTCCCTGGGCCGACTTTCCTGCGCCCCGTTAACATTAATCCTGCGCTCAACTCGCCATGCGCGCGATTCGATGCGACAGGGCAAGTCGAGATGGTCTATAAAACGTTACCGGGCTGATCTCAGAGCTGTCCCGAAACGGAACGGCCGACCGACACCACCTTTTGAAACGACGGGTCTATCACGCAATGTCGCCGCCGGATAGCAATCCCCCCGGCCGGGAAACCGCAGAGGCGGCTTGGCCTTCTCCTCCGCTGGGGGCGGGGCTCGAACCCTCCTTCAAATCGGCGATCGAAAAGGGCGCGCCCGCCGCGATCTGGGCGCTTGGCGACGCCACCGCCCTTTGGTGGAACGAAGCCGGTGCGGTCTTGTTCGAGCTTCCCGAGGCCAAGGACGCACCGCCCCCAGTGCGCGCGGCGCTTTCCCGGGCCACCGGTTCGGACCGGCCTTGGCTCGAGCGCTGGCGGCTCGTTCTCCAAAGACGCGCCATGCTCGCAACCTTGCTGCTCGGCCGAGCCCGTCTCGATGACGGAACGGAAGGGCTGATCATCGCCGCGACTGAAGTCGCCCCTCCGATCGCCTCGAATGGCGACGCCACACCACCAGCCCCCCTCGTGGCGCGCGCGTCGGAAGAAGGTATCGAAACCTCGGAGCGGAAATCGACCCGGGCCGATGACGGGCAACCCCATACCCTTCCGTCTGGCGCGACGACCGCTCACGCATCGAGCCGCCGTTTGACTTGGCAAACCGATGCGAGCGGAAGATTGCTCGCCGGCCCTCCGGGCACCAGCTTGTCGCAGGCGCTGGGGCGCGGCGCGCCGATGCAACCCGCTCTGTTGAGTGAGTTGTTCGCGAAGGGCGGTCCTTCCGTCGAGGAGGCGATCGCGTCTGGCCGACCGGTCTCGGGCGTGCCGGTCGAGACGATCCCCGCTCCCGACGGCTCTTCGCTGATCGGCGTCCTCTTCGGCGCTCCGGTGCTCGATCAGGGCCGCAAAGCCGCCGGGCACAGGGGCTTTTTCGTCGTGTCCGAAATGCGCCCCGCGCCGCCTCAGGCGTCCTCGAGCGAGGCGATTTCACACGAAGCGCGCTCGCTGCCGCAGCTTTCGACGCTAGCGGCCCTCGAAGAGGGGATGCCGGGCGTCGGAGTCACGCCGCCTGTCGAGGCCGCGGCGGCTCCATCCGCGGACGAACTCGGCGACATCGCCGTGAGCGAAGAGGTCGTTGAAACGGCCGAAGCGTCCGCCCTTGGATCTTCGGCGGGGCCGACCCCACCGCTGGGAGATGAGGCCGGGCAATTATTGGCTGTGGGCGCGCAGATTCTCTCACATGGCCAAGGGGATGCATTGGCGCCCGAACCGAACGAAGCGGGATTTCGCGCTTCCAACGTGATCTCCTTGCGAAAGCCGGGGGCCGAGCCCGCTCGCCCAAGAGAAAAAGAGGCTGCGCCTGAGCTTTCCCCGGCCGAACGCGACGCCTTCGCGGATATCGCCAAGGCTCTCGGCGCGGCCTGGCCCGCTCAAAACGTGCAGCGCGAGAAAAGCGCCTCCACATCTCGACCGGACGAAAAGGCAGAGAAAGCCGGTGAGGTGCCGGAGAAGCCCCCAGAGGAAGATAGAGCGGCCGAGGCTGGGCAAGCCGAGGCGCCTTCGCAGCCGCGCGGTTTCCCCGAAGCATCGGTTGATGATCTTTCAACCCTCATCGATCGCCTCCCTATCGGCATTCTGGTGCATCGCTCCGGTGCAGCCCTCGCCGCGAACAAGACGCTTCTCGATCTCTTGGGCCATGAGAACTTCGAGGCTTTCGAGGCAAGCGGCGGCATCGAAGAGTTGTTCGCCGAGCCGAACCCGAAAGCCGGTGCCCGCAAGCACGTGGCCATCACGGCGCGCGACGGCCAAATCGTCGAGGTCGACGCGCGCTGCCAGGCGATCAAATGGCGTGGCGAGGCCGCGACCTTGCTGTCGCTTCGCCGCTCGCTTCATGGCGAGACGCAAAGCCTCGAGGCCGGCCATCGTTCGGCTGTCGCGGCGAAGGATGCCGAAGTCGGCGAATGGCGCGCCCTCGTCGATTTGGCGACGGATGGCGTCGTCACCGTCGATGAGCTCGGACGCGTCGTGGCGATGACTGCCTCGGCCGAGAAGCTTTTCGGCTACGCCGCAAAAGAGATTTCCGGTGAGGCGCTGGCGGTGCTCATCGCCCCCGATTGTCATCGCTCGCTCGCCGCCGAACTCGAAGAGACGCGGGGTGCCGCATCAAAAGTCGCGACGCGAGAGCCCCACGAGATCACGGGACGCACGCGCGAGGGTCGCCGCATTTCCCTCTCGATGCGGCTTCAGGCCGGCAAGCCGCGCGAAGGGCAACTCTCCACCCCCTCTCGCAGATGGCACGCGATCTTCCGCGATCTCACCGCGAACAAGGATTCCGAGGCCGGTCTCGTCGAGGCGCGCGTCGCGGCCGAGCGGATGACGGCGCAGAAATCGGAGTTTCTCGCAAAGGTGAGCCATGAGATTCGGACGCCCCTGAACTCCATCGTCGGCTTTGCGGACATCATCGCCGAGGAACGCTTCGGCCCGCTCGAGAACGAACGCTACAAGGAATACATCAAGGACATCCGGGCGTCGGGCACGCACATCATCAGCCTCGTGAACGATCTCCTCGACCTTTCGAAGATCGAATCGGGCCGCATGGAGTTGTCCCTCGCGCCCGTGAATCTCAATGCTGAGGTCGCGGCGGGCGTCGCTCTGGTGCAGATGGATGCGGCGCGCTCGCGCGTGCTGATGCGCCAGAGCCTCGCGCAAGGTTTGCCTTCCGTCATCGCGGATGCGCGCAGCGTCAAGCAGATCCTGCTCAACATCCTCTCGAATGCGGTGAAGTTCACCGAACCTGGCGGCCAGGTGATCGTCTCGACCGCGCTCACCGAGAAGGGCGAGGTGATCTTCCGTGCGCGCGACACCGGCATCGGCATGTCCGAGCGCGAGCTCGCCGAGGCCTTGGAGCCGTTCAAGCAATTCGCCACGACCTTGCGGCCGGGAGGCAGCGGACTTGGCCTTTCCCTCACCAAGGCGCTCGTCAAAGCCAATCAGGCGAATTTGTCGATCGCGAGCCGTGCCAACGAGGGCACTCTGGTCGAAGTCGTGTTCCCGCGCACGCGAGTGCTTGCGGCTTGAGCCCCAACGAACGGCTTCGACCGTCAGGTCGGCGACCTCAATGGCCGAAAATCGCCTCGAGAAAGCTTTTCGGCCGCGGCTGCGGCGTGGGCGCATGGCCCGATCCGACATTCGGAATGGACGCAGGCGGCCGCAAGCCGCCGTCCGGGAGAAGCCCCGCCCGCGCCTGGCCAGCCTCGCCCCCCGCATTCACCACCATCGGCGCCGGCACAAGGTTGGCTTGCGCGTTGCCCGAGCCTGGCAAGGAGGAAGGCGCCGAGGCAATCGGCGCCGAAGGTACCGGCGGTGCCGATGGATCGAGTGAGCCCGGCGCGTGCTCCCACCCGGAAGCGGGCAACGCCACAGGCGTCGAGCCCGCGAGCGCCGCGCGCATGAAACGGTTCCAGATTTCGGCCGGCAAGCCGCTTCCAGTCACCTTCTTCATCGGGGAATCATCGTCATTGCCGAGCCATACACCGGTGACGAGCGTCGCCGTGTAGCCCACGAACCAGGCGTCGCGGTAATCCTGCGTCGTGCCGGTTTTGCCGGCCGCGTCCCAGTTCGGAATCTCGGCCTTTCGCGCCGTGCCGGTGAGCAGGGTCTCGCGCATCATGTCGATCATCATGGCGTGCGCGGTTTGATCGATCACGCGCCCATGGCTCTCTACTCCCTGCCGGTAAAGAAGGCGACCGTTCGCGGTCTTCACGCTTGCGATCACATGCGGGTCCACGCCGATCCCGCCATTGGCGAATGTCGCGTAAGCGGTGACGAGCTCGAGCGGCGTCACCTCCGAGGTGCCGAGCGCGATCGAGGGTGTCGCCTGCAGGGGGCTTTGGATGCCGAGCCGAGCCGCGGTCGAGGTCACCGCCTTCGGACCAAACTCAGCGGCGAGCCGCACCGCGACCGTGTTGAGCGACATGGCGAAGGCTTGTTTCAGCGTCACCGGGCCGAAATACTCATGAGTGTAGTTTTCGGGCTTCCATCCCTTGATGTTGATCGGCCCGTCCTCGCGAACCGTGTCGGGCGTGAGCCCATTCTCGATCGCGGTGAGATAGGTGAAAGGCTTGAAGGATGATCCCGGTTGCCGGCGCGCCGAGGTCGCGCGGTTGAACTGGCTTTTTGCGTAGTCGCGCCCGCCGACCAGCGCCTTCACGGCGCCGTCCGGCCCGAGCGCGACGAGCGCGCCCTCTCCGACGTCGAGCTTGCCGCCCTTCGCGTCGAGCTCTTCGCCGAGCACATGCTCGGCGAGCGCCTGGAGGCGGCTGTCGAGCGTGGTCGAGACGGTGATGTCGCCTTCGAGCGCGCCGATCTTCTCGTCGAGCACGTCCATGACGTAATCGGCGGCGTAATTCGCTGCGCCCCCGCCGACATTCTCGATGGCTTGCGCCGGATGCGCGAGCGCGACCTTTTCCATGCCTTCGGTGATGAAGCCCTGGTCGCGCATGTCGGCGAGCACGATGTCGGCGCGTTTCTCCGCCGCATCGGGGTTGCGGTTCGGCGCGAGGCGTCCGGGCGCCTGCACGACGCCGGCGAGCATCGCGGCCTCGGCGAGGGAGAGCGAGCGGGCGGGCTTTGAGAAATAGCGCTGCGCCGCCGCCTCGATCCCATAGGCGCCGGCGCCGAAATAGACCCGGTTGAGGTAGAGCTCGAGGATCTGGTTCTTCGTGTAATTGCGCTCGAGCCAGACCGCGAGAATCGCCTCCTGCATCTTGCGCGACACGGTACGCTCTTGCGTGAGGAAGAGGTTCTTGGCGAGCTGTTGGGTGAGTGTCGAGCCCCCTTGCATGCCGCCATGCCCGCGCCGCCACACCGTGATCGCGAGCGCGCGCCCAAGGCCGATCGGATCGATGCCGAAATGCGAATAGAAGCGCCGGTCCTCGATGGCAACGAAGGCTTTCGGCGCATAAGCCGGCAACTCGGAAAGCGAAACGGTGCGCCCGCCCGTCTCGCCGCGATTGGCGATGAGCGAGCCGTCGGACGCAAGGATCGCCACATTGGGCGCGCGCTTGGGCACGGCGAGCTGGTCGATCGGCGGCAATTTGGTGAAGTAGTAGCCGACAAGTCCGGCAAGGCCGATCATCCCCCAGACGCAAATCGTGAGGCTCCAGACGAAAAGCCGGCCGATGAGCGAGCGCCGCTTACCACCTTCCTTGCGGGAGCGGGACCTGCCTTGCCCTTTGCTCCGAGCCGGCGATTTACGCGTCGCGCGCTCAGCCACGGTCTTCACCGGGTTGGGCTTTGCGCCGGCTTTGAGCGCAGAAACGGGCCGATCCTCCGGCCGAACGCGAATGTCCCCGCTCTCGCGCCCGGCGGGGCGCCCGGAATCGAAGGAAGGCTCCCGGCGGGTGCGCCCGTTCAAGTTCCGTCCGCCCTGCCCTGTCGAGTTCTGCACGTCGCGCAATCACTGTCCGCCGAGCCCCTGTTTCGGTCTCGACTGTGATTGTGGCGGATTAAGGTGCGGTAAACCTCGGGCGTCCGGCCTCTTGGGAAGGAAACCTCAATAGCCCCCGATAACGGCCTGGTATTTGCGCTGGGCCTCCTGAAAAGCCTGGCTGTTGCGGCTCAGCGCGCCAATCAGGCCGTTGAGCTCGCCGAGGAGCTTCGGATCGCTCGCCTGCATCGAATTGCCATTGATCTTGATCGCATCATGATGCTGATCGATGAAATTCACGAGGTTCTGGGCCGCCTCGAAGATGGTGTCCACCGCCGGGAAGATTTCCTTCACGGTCGTGGCGGGGATCGTCACGGTTCTCTCATAAGCCTTGTCATAGACGGATTTGAGGTCGTCGGGCTGCTTCAGAGCCGCATGCGCCGCGTCGGCCTTTGCGAGCTCGGCATCGAGCGTCGCGCGGATCGTCCGCATCCCATCCATGACGCTTGCGAGATCGGCGCGCCGCGCCGTCAGATCGGCGAGGGATCGCGGCATTCCATTACTGATGGCCTGCGACATCCTCGTCGCGACGTTCTTGTCCATTGCATCATTGAAGCCGAGAATGATGCCATAATCCTTGGCATAGGGGCCGAAGGACTTCATTTCATCGTCGCTTGGCTTGGGGACATGCAAGCCTTTCTTGTCGAGGATGCGGGTTTGCAGAAATTCGGTGAACGCCTTGCGCTGGCTCGCTTCGTCATCACCGCAGGCGGCAAGTCCAAGCCCCGCCATGAGAGCCATGACGAGGAAACGGCGCGTCACGATCGACATGAGTTGTCCCCGCAAGACATGCTCGCCCCGCAAGTTAGAGCACGCCTTAGAGCATGTGGGTGATTCTAGGTCCAATCGACATTCAGGATTCACACGATTGAGAATGTGTGATTCATGGGACTCCAGATTCTTTGATCTGGGGTCGAAGCGATGGTCAAGCGATATGAATTGTCGGATCGGCAATGGGAGCTTATTGCGGATAT
>JAFBAS010000048.1 GCA_019247605.1 Hyphomicrobiales bacterium | reverse complement strand
GCCGTGCCGATGGCTCGGGCGGCGCGCACGTAATCCAAGGCGCGTACCGCGAGCACCTGACCGCGGATGAGGCGCGCATATTGCGGCGTGTAGACGATGCCGATCGCGATCATCGAGTTGGTGAGGCTCGGACCAAGGGCCGCGACGATGATGAGCGCGAGGAGGAGGTAGGGGAAGGCCAAGAGCACGTCGACGAGGCGCATCACGAGCGCGTCGACGGCGCCACCGAGAAAGCCGCCGATGAGGCCAAGCGCGCTGCCGAGAACGAGTGCGAGACCATCGGCGACGACGATGGCGAGCAGCGCCGTGCGCGAGCCGTAAAGCACGCGGCTGAACACGTCGCGCCCATATTGATCCGCGCCGAAGAGATGTTGCGTGGAAGGCGGTGCGAGCGCGCTCGAAAGGTCCTGATCGAAAGGGTCGTAAGGGGCGAAGAGCGGCGCCGACACCGTGAGCACAAGAAAGCCGAGCACGATGAGGAGGCCGAGCTTTGCCTCGCGCTTGCGCAGCACGCGCGCCACGGGAGCGTACCACCGCTCCCTCGCGGCGCCGAGCGGCTGATAGGGGGCGGCGATGCTCACGCGTGGCGTATCCGTGGATCGAGCAGCGTGTAGGAGAGATCGACGAGGAGATTCACCAGCACGAACACGAAAGCAATGAAAAGCGCGCCCGCCTGCACCACTGGATAGTCGCGCGACAGGATCGAATCGACCATGAGGCGGCCCAGCCCTGGAAGCGAGAAGATCGTCTCGGTGAGCACGGCTCCGGAAAGCAAGAGTCCGAGCTGGAGCCCGATCACGGTGACGATCGGGATCAGCGCGTTGCGCAGCACGTGGCGCAAGATCACACGCGCCCGCGGAAGCCCCTTGGCGCGCGCCGTGCGCACATGGTCCTGCGTCGTGGTTGCCATCATCTCGGCGCGCGTGATGCGAGCGATGAAGGCAAGCGGCACGGTCGCGAGCGTGCAAGCGGGCAGGATGAGATGGCGCAGCGCGTCCCAGAATAGGGAAGGGCTGCCGGTGAGCGCGGCATCGATGAGACTCATGCCGGTGACACGCGGCGCGTCCATGCCGACTGCGAATAGCCCACCGATCGGCAGCCAATCGAGCGTCGCACCGAAGAGAAGGAGGAGCATCAACCCGAGCCAGAAGATCGGCATGGAGACGCCGAAGAGCGTGAAAGTCATCGCCAGGTTGTCGAAGGTGCGCCCGGGCCTCAATGACGCGAGCACGCCGGTCGGCACGCCGACGAGGGTGGCAAGCGTGAGCGCCGCGACCGTAAGCTGCAAGGTGACCGGAAAGGCCGTGCTCACATCCGTGAAGGCGGCGCGATTGCTCGTGAGCGAACTGCCGAAATCGCCATGCCAGGCTGCAAGGACGAAGCGCAGATATTGGACGATGATCGGCTGATCGAGACCGAGTTGAAGCCGAAGCTTGGCCAATTGCTCGGCCGTGCCGCGATCCCCGAGCAAGAGCATCGCCACATCACCTGGCAAAACATGCATGGTGAAGAACACGACGATGCTCACCCCGATCAACACGATCACGAGCTGGATGAGCCGCCAGCCGATATACCGCCAGAGCTCGGCTCGCTCGCTGCGCCGCCGGGCGCTCATGCCCGCCCGAGCGAAAGGGCCGGCGATGCGTCGAGGTTCGACCGTCATCAGGCACTCATCATGGGATTGGCGCCCGGTGAACGGGGCTTCGCCAAACTGTCTCGCGCCCACATTCTTGACAGCTTTCACGTCGGCAATCCAGCTTGTCGCGAAACTCTTCGTGAGGGCAGCCATGGCAGAAACCCGCTTCGCGGTGATCGGTATCAACCACGCGCATATTTACGGTCAGGTGGACTGCCTCCTTGGCGCCGGGGCGAAGCTCGTGGGCTTTCATGCACCGGAAGATGATCTCGCAAAGCAATTTGGCGAACGCTATCCGCAGGCGCCGCGCTTAACTGACCGGCGACGCCTCCTCGAGGATGAAAGCATCGCGATGATCGTGAGCGCCGCCGTTCCTTGCGATCGCGGCCCGCTCGGCATCGAGGTGATGCTTCACGGCAAGGATTACATGACCGACAAGCCCGGCATGACCTCGCTCGAGCAGCTCACCGAGGTGCGCCGCGTGCAGGCGCAGACGAGGCGCATCTACTCCGTATGCTATTCCGAGCACTTCGAGACGCGCTCGACCGTGAAGGCGGGCGAGCTCGTGGCAGCGGGCGCCATCGGCAAGGTTGTGAACACGAACGGGCTTGGTCCCCACAAGCTCAAGAACTTGCCTCGTCCGCGCTGGTTTTACGAGCGGCACAAGACGGGCGGCATCCTCGCCGACATCGCCTCCCATCAATGCGAGCAATTCCTGTTTTTCGCCGATGCGCTCGACGGCGAGGTGGTCGCGGCGAGCGTCGCCAATCGGGGCAACCCGCAAGAAGCCGAGCTTCAGGATTTCGGCGAGATTCTCATGCGTGCGGGTGAGGTGACGGGATATGCACGCGTCGACTGGTTCACGCCCGACGGCCTTCCGGTCTGGGGTGATGGACGGCTCGTCATTCTCGGGACCGAAGGCACGCTCGAACTGCGCAAATATGTGGATATCGACGGCAGGCCCGGAGGCGACCATCTCTTTCTGATCGATCGCCAGGGCGTGCGCCGCGTCGATTGCGCCGATGTCGAGCTACCTTACGGACGCCAGCTCTTGGCCGATATCCGTGAGCGCACCGAGACGGCGATGCCGCAAGCGCGCTGCTTCAAGGCGATGGAGCTCGCCTTGACAGCTCAGGCGATGGCGGAAGCTCGCGGTTAGAGGCGATGAGGCGTGACGTTTGGCGTCGCATCTCGTATGAGACGAGCTCCGCCGCATGCCGCGGACCGATACAGGAGCTCAAAGGATGATCCACGAACTTCGAGTCTATCATTGCGCGCCGGGGCGCTTGCCGGCGCTGCTCAAACGGTTCGAGACCATCACGCTCAAGATTTGGGAAAGGCACGGCATCCGCCAGGCGGGCTTTTGGACCGTCGCGGTCGGCGATTCCAACAATGACCTCTATTATCTCCTTGAATGGGAATCGCTCGCGGAGCGCGAGAAGAAGTGGACCGCCTTCCAGAACGATCCCGAGTGGATCACGAAACGTGCCGAGACCGAGAAGGATGGACCGATTCTCAATTCGCTGAGCAATCTCATTTTGCAGCCGACCGCCTTCTCGTCGGTCAAATAGGCGAAGCGGTAGGACGGGCGGCGCTCGGCAGTGCCGCCTGCGTCGTCGAAGTCATGAACGTCTTTCTCGATTACGACCAGGCCGAGCTCGATCGCGCTTACACGCAAACCGCCTGGGCGCCGAATGCCGAAGAGATCATCCGCGGCTACGGCACGAAAAGCGCGGCTGTGCGCGAGCGCCTGAGCCATCGAGCAAACGTTTCCTATGGCGAGAGCGCGGCCGAGGTGCTCGACTTCTTTCCGACCGACCGGCCGAAAGCACCGATCTGCGTCTTCGTGCATGGGGGGGCCTGGACACTTCTCACCAAGGATGAATCGGCTTTCGCCGCCGAAGTCTTCGTCGAGGCGGGCGTGCATTTCGTTGCGATCAATTTTGCCTGTATCCCGCACGTGCGCTTGCCCGAGATGGTGGCACAGGTGCGCCGAGCCACAGCCTTCGTGCATAGGCACGCCGAGAACTTCGGGGTCGACCCGCAAAGGCTCTTCATGCTCGGCCATTCCTCGGGTGCCCATCTCGTCGCCGCGGCGCTGACAGAGCCCTCGGCCGCGCTGGGCGGCAATGGCGACGCGGTCGTGCGTGGCGCGCTTTGTGCGAGCGGCTCCTACGACCTCGAGCCGGTGATGCTCAGCCACCGTGGAAGCTATCTGAAGCTCGACGATGCCGAGGTTGAGGCGCTCAGCCCCCTCCATCATGTGCGCAACCTCTCCTGCCCACTCAAGATCGCTTACGGCGAGCGCGAAAGCCCCGAATTCCAGCGCCAGGCGAAGAGTTTTGCCCAAGCGCTCGCCTCAGTGGGCCGGCTTGACGAGTTGCTCATCGCGCCAGGCCTCAACCACTTCGAGATCAGCATGACCTTGGCCGAACGCGATGGGCTCCTCGCCCGCGCCGCGCTCGAGATGATAGACGGCCTTGCTTGATGCTTGCCTAGCTCTACCCGTCAATCAACTCGCGATGACCCGATCGATGCTGGATTTTGAGCCTACTCCCGTAAGGAAGCCTGAGATGAAGCCATTGAACCGCGCATCGACACGAATTCTGGCATTGGTGGCACTTGGCCTGTTGGGGTGTTCGCCAGCGCTTGCCGGCAAGACACTCGATGCGGTGCGCCAGCGAGGCGAGCTCAGCTGCGGCGTGAGCACCGGGGTCGGCGGCTTCTCGATCGTCGACAGCAAGGGCGAATGGACGGGACTGACCACTGATTTCTGCCGCGCTGTCGCGGCCGCCGCGCTCGGGGAAGCCGGCAAAGTGAAGTTCGTTCCCCTGACGCCGCAGCAACGGTTCGCGGCGCTTCAATCGGGTGACATCGATCTTTTGGCGACGCTCGCCACCTGGACGCTGACGCGCGACGCTTCGCTCGGCCTTCTTTACGCCGGCGTCTATTTCTACGACGGCCAGGGTTTTCTCGTCCCGCGATCGCTCGGGGTGAAGAGCGCGCGCGAGCTCGACGGCGCCTCCGTGTGCACCGCATCGGGCACGACGAGCGAGCTCAACCTCGCGGATTATTTTCACGCCAACAAGCTTGCCTTCAGGCCCGTCGTCTTCGATTCGCAAAACGAGGCTCGCGCGGCCTTCTTCAGCGGGCGCTGCCAAGCGCTTTCCGCGGATGTCTCCTATCTTTCGTCGGTGCGCGCGTCCGATGCGCCAAAGCCTGATGACTTCCTGGTGCTCCCCGAGCTCATCTCCAAGGAGCCGCTGGGCCCGCTCGTTGCACGCGACGATCTCGAATGGTTCAGCATCGTGAAATGGACCCTTTACGCGCTGATCGAGGCCGAGGAGAAAGGCATCACGGCCGACAACGCAGACCAGATGAAGGCAAGCTCGGATCCCTCGATCCAGCGCCTCCTCGGCGTGAATGGCGAACTCGGCGCGAAGCTCGGCGTCGATCCGGCCTTCGCGTTTCGGGCGATCAAGAAGGTCGGCAATTATGGCGAGATGTTCGAGCGCAATCTCGGCCCGAAGACCCCACTCAGGCTCGAGCGCAATCTCAACAATCTGTGGACCCGGGGCGGGCTGATGTACGCCATGCCGGCGAGGTGAGACGCGCAAGAGGGCGCAAACCGATCGCAGCGTGACCGAATGGTGCCTCGCGCTCTCCCTCTGAGCAGGAACTCGGCGCCATTGCGCGATTTCCTGCTGCAGGCTCTGCTTTTTGGGATTGTGCTCGCGCTCGCCGGCTTTCTTGTTTTCAATGTCGCCGGCAATTTGGGCGCGCGCTCGATCCACACGGGATTTGCCTTTCTCCATAGCGAGGCCGGCTTCGACATCGGTGAGAGTTTCCTCCCTTATGACGGACGTTCGAGCTATGGCAGGGCGCTGCTTGTCGGTCTCTTGAACACCTTGGCTGTGAGCTCCGCCGGAATCGTCTTGTCGACGCTGATCGGCGTATTCGTCGGTCTTGGGCGCCTCTCGGGCCATCCACTCGTCGGTCCATTGGCAAGCGGTTACGTAGAGGCTCTGCGCAACGTGCCGCTCTTGCTCCAGCTTTATCTCTGGTACGCGATCCTCAACGAGGTTCTGGCGCCGGACGGCTCGGCGCCCGCCTTTCTCCCCGGATTCTATCTTGCAAAGAGTGGGCTGCATTTTCCGGTGCTCGAGCGGGCGCCTCTCGCGCCCCTTTTTGCCCTTTGCGCGGGATTCGCCGCAGCGGCGGCGTGGACTCGCTTTGCGGAATTCCGACAAGCGCAAACCGGCAGCCGCTCCGCTTCCTGGCCCGCATGGTCGCTCGCGCTCTTGCCGGCCGCGCTTCTCCTTGCACGAATGCTCGCCACCGATCCATTCGGGTGGCCGCAGCAGCGGCGCTTCGGCTTTGCCGGCGGTGGGACACTGTCCCCGGAGCTCACGGCGCTGCTCCTCGGCCTTTCGTTTTACAACGGCGCCTTTGTCGCTGAAATCTTGCGCGGCGCGATCCGGTCGGTTGCGCCAGGCCAAAGCGATGCCGCCGCGGCGCTGGGCTTACGGTTCAAGCACAGGCTTCGCCTGATCGTCCTGCCTCAGGCGTTGCGTGTCGCCGTGCCGCCGCTTGCGAGCCAATATCTGAACCTCGCCAAGAACAGCTCGCTCGCCGTGGCCATCGGCTATCCGGATCTCATGTCGGTCGGCAACACCATCGTCAATCAAACCGGGCAGGCGCTCGAAGTGATCGGGATGGTGATGGCCGCCTATCTCACGTTGAGCCTGTCGATCGCGGCCTTCATGAATTGGTACAATGCCCGCGTCCGGCTCGAAGGCCCGACGTGACGAGCGCGCTCACAATTCTCTCGCGGCGCTTCTTCGGAAGTCTCGGCAACAGCCTCTTGACCCTGGCCGTGCTGGCGCTGCTCGGGTTCGTGCTCCCGCCGTTTCTGCGTTGGGCCCTCTTCGATGCGAGCTTCACGGCGAGGACGCCCCTCGCGTGCCGTGAAAGCGGGGGCGCGTGCTGGGCCTTCGTGCATGAGAAGTATCGCCTCATTCTGTTCGGACGCTACCCGCAGGCCGAAGCTTGGCGGCCGCTCGCGGCCGTGCTCGTCATTGTGGGTTTGATCGGGAGCGCCTGCGGCCGCTTCCTTTCGTTGAGCTCGCTCGCGCTTGCCGCGGTGCTCGGCGCCGTGGCGGTCGCCGTGCTCATGTGGGGTGGCGTTTTCGGCCTCGCCTATGTCGAGAGCACAAGTTGGGGCGGACTGCCGCTCACCCTCATCCTTTCGGTGACCGGCATCGTGATCGCCTTTCCGCTCGCTATCGGGCTCGCGCTCGGCCGGCGCTCGCGGCTCAAGCTCGTGCGTTCATTGTGCATCGTTTTCATCGAGCTCATGCGCGCAGTGCCGCTGGTGAGCCTTTTGTTCATGGCCTCCTTCATGTTGCCGCTCTTCATGCCCGGCGAGGTGCGCATCGATGAGCTCCCGCGGGCACTCGTCGCGATCGCACTGTTCAGCGCCGCCTACCTTGCCGAGGCCATTCGCGGCGGCTTACAAGGAGTGCCCGCCTCTCAAGAGGAGGCGGCCCGTTCGCTCGGACTTGGCCCGTTGCGCGCCACCCTCCTTGTCGTCGTTCCGCAAGCGTTGCGCATCGCCATTCCTGGGATCGTCAATGTCCTCATCGCCCTTTTCAAGGATACTTCGCTTGTCGGGATCGTTGGCCTGATGGACTTGTTGCTCGCGACAAAGCAGGCCTTGGGCGATCCCGCGTGGAGAAGCTTTTCGCTCGAGGCCTATCTCTTCGTTGCGGCGCTCTATTTCGGCCCCTGCTTCTTCATGTCGAGGTACAGCCAGGCGCTCGAACGCAAGCTGCGCGCAGGCGCTGGTGCGATTTGAATCACGCGACGAACGGCTTGCGAAGCGCTAATCCGGCTTTTCGGGATTGCCCCTTCACCGCAAGGCGCGCGTGCCAACGAGATCATGGGGCCGCAAAATGAGGCTAACTCAGTCGTGAACGGGCAACAGAAGGTCGATGCCACAACCATCGCGCAAGCGGAAAAGCTGCTCGGCGTCGACTATTCGGATGCCGAGCGCTTGCAGATGGTCGACAATATCGCGGGCCAGGTCGAGCTTGCGATCAAGCGGCGTGCCGTTCGGTTGCCGCAGGCGCTTGCGCCAGCGACGCGTTTCGATCCGAGGCTTCCGGGATGGAAGCCGATCGATCCTGGAATTTTTAGGCCGGGCGACGAGCCGGCTCCGGCCTTGCCTTCACGGGACATCGATATCGCCTACGCGCCGGTCACGCATTTGGCGCGCTGGATACGCGCCGGGACGCTCACCTCGGTGCGCCTGACCGAGATCTATCTCGAAAGGATCGCGCCGCTCGGCGAAAAGCTGAAATGCATTGCGACCGCGACGCCCGAGCTTGCGCGTGAGCAAGCCGAGCGCGCCGACCGGCTTCTCGGCGATGGCATTTATCTAGGAGCTCTGCATGGAATTCCCTGGGGCGCCAAGGACCTTCTGGATACCAAGGGAATCTCCACCGGATGGGGTGCCGAACCCTATCGCAGCCGTGTGCCTGCAAGCGATGCGTCAGTGGTGAGAAAGCTTGCTGACGCCGGCGCGGTGCTCGTCGCGAAAACCACGCTCGGCGCTCTCGCTTACGGCGATATCTGGTATGGTGGGCGCACGCGCAATCCGTGGAATCTGGAGGAAGGCTCGAGTGGCTCGAGTGCGGGTTCTGGTTCCGCGACGGCCGCCGGCCTCGTTGGCTTTTCGATCGGCACGGAAACCCTGGGCTCGATCGTCGCTCCCTCGATCCGCTGCGGCACGACAGGGCTGCGCCCGACGTTTGGCCGTGTCTCACGGGCAGGGGCGATGGCGCTCTGCTCGAGCCTCGACAAGATCGGGCCGATGTGCCGGACAGTCGAGGACACTGCGCTTGTTCTCGAGGCGATCAACGGCTTCGATAAGGACGACCCGTCCTCGATCGCGGCGCCCTTCGGGTATGACGCGGCAGCGCCCATAAAGGGACTTCGCCTCGGATATTTTCCGGAGGATTTCAAGCTGCCTGAAGCGGACGATCTCGATCGCGCGGCGCTTGACGCGGCGCGCCGCATCGGGCTCGAGCTCACCGCACTCGAGCGCCCGGACCTGCCTTACGATGCGCTCATGAACCTCCTCTTCGCCGAGGCGGCAGCTGCCTTTGAAGAGCTTACGCTCGAAAACCGCGATGATGAGCTTTCCTGGCAAGAGCCCGCCGCTTGGCCCAACGCTTTTCGCAAAGCTCGCTTCCTCTCCGCTGTCGATCACGTCCAGCTCGATCGGCTGAGGCGACGCGTGATGCAAGACATGGACGCTGCTTTCAGCAAGGTGGATGCCATCATCGCTCCATGCCTTGTCGGCCCCATGCTGACGATCACCAACTTCACCGGTCATCCCGCGCTCGTGATGCGCTCGGGCTTTCGTCAGAGCGAGACGCGTGGGTCCTTGACGCTCGTGCGGACGCGTCCCCGGCAAGTCTCGCCAGCGAAGGGACCGACATTCATCGTTCCGCATGCGATCTGCGTTCACGGACGCCTTTTCGACGAAGGCACGATCTTGCGAATCGGCAAGGCGCTCGAAAGGGAATTCGCGGTTTGGGATCGCCGTCCGCCGCTCGAATTGCAGGGAAGCTCCGGCGCGAGCCTGGGATAGGTGATTTGGCGAGAAGACGAGCGCGGCTCTCACCCGGCTTTCGACAAGCTCCGAGACCGAAGGCGCGTCGCCTTCAGCATTTTTCCCGTAGAAAGCGAGCAAAGCGAACGGCCTCCGCGCCCTGGTTCGCAGATGCCGGATGGCACTCGCGAGATTTTTATCGGAAAACGGAGGTCATTTAAGATTTTCCGTGCTATTCCCCAAACGAAGTGGTTGGAAAAATCGGAATGCCGAAAAGCAAGAGCCCAATAGATATGGCCTCCAACTTTCGGCGACGGCAGGGAATTCTGTTGCCGAATTGGCACAGGAACCTTGAATATTGGTGGATAGATGAAACATTCGAACCAGACCCTTCGAATTGCAACAAGTAAACGGAATAAACCGACATAAGCGGGGGTCTAGAGTTTCGAGTATCGGGGCAGGTCGGCTTCGAATATTCAACCCGAACGCGTGTTTGCGGGCAAGGCCGTGACGTTCTCGCGGTCGCGCAATGTGCGTGGCCGGCGCAATTGGCGGTCGGTGAGACCACAACGGCTCGGCGTTCGTGCCGAGCTCAAGACGTGAATACCGAGACTTGATGACCAGGGAGATTCAACGTGACGGAGACCAGCTATTACCTTGCCTTCTCGACCTTCAACCTTCTGTTGCTTCTCACCACCTCGGTCGTCCTTTCCAATCTCTACGCCAAAGCGCGCCAATTGGCGCAAAACACGATGCTGCTGACGGAGGTCGCGGACCAGATGGCACGCATCGATCGGCATTCGGCGAGTGCGGTAGCGCTCATTGCGCGCGAGATCTCATCCGACATCGGAAAGCTGCGTGAAATGGAGTTCGGCAACGACACCGAAAAATGGCAGTTGCAGCTCTTGAATGCGAAGGGCGCGGGCTCTGATGGCCATTGCTTCTTTTGCCAAACGACCTGCTCCGAAGCACCTCTGATCGAGGGAAGACGCGAATATTAGAGCGCGGTAAGGCGGACCGGACCTGACACCAATGCCCACACGTCGATGGCGGCACTCCTAACGACATGGATGCGCGGGCCGATGGCCGCGCCAGACGCGCTGGCCGATGTTGGCAAGTGGTGAATAGCAATCGAGTTCCGGAACCTTGTGGATTATGGGCTTCCTTCCATCGCGGCCTTCGGCCGCTCGGGCGGGTGAGGCCCGTGTGAATGACCCCTTTTTGATTGCATGGGGTCCACCAGGGCATCGCTCTTGCGAGCCTCGTCGGGGGCGACACGGGGTGGTGTGACCAAGCGCTCGTTTGAGGCCCACGTCTAAAAGAAAAGCCCCGGCGCGAGGCCGGGGCTTTCCAGGTATTTGAGACGATCAGAACGCGCGAGAGATCTTCAAGCGGCTGAGCCACTGGGCATCGCCGTTCGCAAGGAACGGATATCCGCGATTCGGATCGAAGTGACGATGCGCGTCGTCGTTCGCCACGTAGATGACTTCGACGCCGATATCGAGGTTCTTGACCGGCGACCAGACGACGTTGGTGCCGACCTGCCACTGCGCGCCATCCGTGTAGAAGGGCGAGAAGGGGTTGAAGTTGGCACCGCTCGCGGTGGTCACTGTCCCGACGCAAGTCGGGCATGCAGCGCCCTCGGCGAAGCCCGCGGCCGACCGGATCGCGTGGCCGTAGCTCTGCCTGTAGTAGCTGCCGAAGAAGGCTTCACGAATGCTCGGGGTCCAGTAGTGGAGGTAGTCCGCCATCACCGACCAGCTATTCGTCAGCTTGAGCTTGCCTTCCGGATTGACGATCCCGTCATACAGGTTGAGCGTGCTCGCGCCGAACTGGTTGGCCGTGGCCGATCCCTGGCCCGGATAACCGCTGTTGGTGAAGGTGGTCGCGCCATGCGAGTAGGCGCCCTCGACCCAGATGTCGTCGCCGGCTGAGATCATCGGCAGGTTGATCTTCACGCCGCCCTGGACGGCCCAGCCCTCTTGTGTCAGCGAGCCGAAACCCCCATTGACGCTGCTGGCGCCAGGGGCAGCACCCGGTATAGTCGTGACCGAGCCTTGCGTGCTGATATGGTCCCAGACGCCAGACAACTGAGCAGAACCCCAGGCTTGGTCAACACGCAACACACCGACCACGTTGGGCGCAACTTGGCGCTGTCCCGCGTCGAATGCCGGCACTAGTCCACCGTTCACCGTAGATGCGGCGAAGAGCGGATTGCCCGCCGCTGGGAACGTGATAGCGAAGTTCGTGGCTGCCGCTCCGGCGAACGAGCTCGGGAAGATGGCACCACCAGCAACCGTGCCCACGCTGCCGACCACGTTGCGCCGTTCGGCCCCGTCTTCGATCGCCACCGTCGCCGAGAAGCCGTTCCCGAACGCGTAGGTGTAGGCGAGGCCTTGCGTCGTCGAATCCGAATCGCCCATGCCATGGAAGTTGTCGTTGTCGGCATAGAAGTCGAAGAAGGACTGGAAGCGACCAGCCGTCAACCCGCCCCATTGGATGAAGGCCTTATCGGCATTCAAGCTCGACTCGAGCTGGACGCCGTATGACGGGGAGAAGGTATTCACGCCGGCGAAGCTCGAGAACCCATTGCCCGGGTTGACGCCGCCGCCATAGACGACACCGAAGCCTTGACGAGCGGATGTGCCGGACCCGTACCAGGCGCCCGTGCGGCGACGGATGTCGATCTGCACGAAAGCGCGCAACAAGCCCCAATCGGTCGCTGTACGAGCGTCCAAGTTCACGCGAGCAAGGGCATTATAACCGACGGTGGGATCCGAGTGGGCGCGAGCCTCATCCCACTCGAGGTCGAACTCCGCCTTGCCGCCGACCTTAATGCAGGTGTCGGTGCCAGGAATGTAGAAGAAGCCCGGGCCGTAGACGTTACAGATCCGGACGTAGTCCACAGGTGCCGCCTTCTTTGTGGGAAGATCGGCTGCCTGCGCCCCGGCGACCGCGACGAGACCCGCGGCGGACCCGAGGAGAAGGCTCTTAACGAGCTTCATTTAGACCTCCAAGGTTGAAGAACTTAGTATCGTAGGATCGGGCTTCACCGCCGCGTTTCCCTGAGAAAACACTCATTGGCATCCCTACCCAGACCCGCTATCGCCGCTTGCTCCGCTAAGGATTAAGTGGGTCGACGACGGAGGTGACAGGACTTTCCTGCCACACGCGCAACATACTCATGGCGATTGCATGTTCAATCTAATTCGCCCGAATTAGAAGCAATCACGGTTGGTTTTTGATGCTTGTGGCAAATGCGCAACAAATTCGGCTTGCGCGCATTCGCAAAGCTAAAGTTGCATCGCTTATTAGATTAGCGTATCGAAGACAGAAAAGGCACGAAGCTGTTTGGAAGCGCCATGGAAACCAAGCATCAGGTCGAAGCTTCGGAAATCGTCAATCTTCTTCCCTTCGTCTCGATGCCGGAACAATTGTCGATCATTCGGCTGCGGACCGCGTTGCGCTTTAAACCGCAAAGTCTGGATTTGGCGCGGGCCGGAACCTTCATCCACAACGGCGATGAGATCTGGAGCTTCACGCCCTTGCCGATTCTCGTCGCCCTGTTCGAGGCGATCATGGATCCTGGCGCGAGCCGCACGCGCCCGCGGTTCGAGATCGAATCGGTCGCGCCGGGACGCAACGTGTTGTCCTGGCTGTTGCGCAAGCATTTCGAGCGCTATCTTTTGCGCTTTGCGGCCAAGGGATTGGTTATCGAGGGCGATCCCAACGCGCCGCGCGCGTATTTTCAGGGCCAGGACGGAAAACCGCGCACGATCGCCTACAACACGCGCGAATCGGTTGAGGTTTCACGAAACGTCGTGGTGCAACGCTGCGGTGGGCGCAGGCCATGGTTCAAGAATGAAGGCCTCGGCTACCAGGTGATGGCGCTCGGCGGCGTTTGGGGGGTGGCAATCGATCCCTTCTACATTTTCACAGGCGCGGATGCCAAGAAGCCGCTCCCCTTCGCGGCGCAGATAGAGCGCTCCAGCCGTTGGAATGGGCGGGACGCAAAGACCGGGGCGACC
This sequence comes from Hyphomicrobiales bacterium, assembly GCA_019247605.1. Lineage (GTDB taxonomy): Bacteria > Pseudomonadota > Alphaproteobacteria > Rhizobiales > Beijerinckiaceae > GAS188. The sequence goes on along the minus strand of JAFBAS010000048.1, from coordinate 54,419 downwards.
CATTTGACGTTCTGGGAAGACTTCCTGACCTTAGGGGCGCCGCTCGTCGATCTGCGACAGGAGAATGTGGATAACCTGTTTCTTGGAAGGTCTCTCCTCCAGCTTCCTCGAAGATCGGCGATCTGACGGCGCAATTCTGCGTTCAAAGCGCTGCATCCTTCAATCCGCGCCTTATAAGGGCGGCGCTCTAATGCAAATTGCCCAATCCGGGCGATACTGACCCGCCGATCGGGCAAGCTCACCCGTCGACCGAACCGTGTGCCTGCCCATCAGCCTCTGAATTCGTGCGGAGTGCCTAAGGAACGCTTGCCCCGCAAAAAGCGGCTCGCGATGGCGCTTGCTCACAGATAAATCTCTAATTCATGCTCTTGGCCGAAAGGGTGGCACTACCAGGCGGAGCCACAGCGCGCCATTTCGGGCACGCGAAGCGTAGAGCGCGCGGCAGATAGATTTCGCAGCGCACTTTGTCTAGTTGTCGATGCTCCTAGTCGATCCCGATCCCTGGCTACTTTGCGGGGACCTTTCTTTTCCTTGTGATTCTCTTCTCGACCCCAAATATATTCTTCCTTGCCTTCGTCCCCTGTTTGAATTGGTCTCCTGTGGATCACGCGCCGCGGCGTCGCGGCACCCGGAGAGATCTCGACACGACGAGGAAAACACCTCCATTTCACAATGGTTTGAGTGAGCCGTCATGCTGCGCGACATCGATACCGATGTTGGTGGTTGCTACGAAATCGGAGTAAGCCTGCAAATTAGCTTGATCACGGTTTCGTGATCGCGTAGATTTCGCAAAGATGAAATCTCGTGAAATCTCCCTTCATGAGACTTGTCGTTGTTCTTCGGGCGGCATCCGCCGACGAAGCTCGCCTGAATTTTTAAATCCCGGCCGATACCACAATATTGAGGACACGCGATGAAGAAGAATCGAGAGCGGAGGGTCGCCTACACCAGCGTCATACAAGACCTGTACGCAAAACGTGTACAGCTCAATCAGGCCATCGAGGCGCTCGAGGCCGTTTTGAACGAAGAATCACGGGGCAGAAGCTCAGCGACGAGCCAGGCTTTCGCAGCAGCCGAGCAAAAAGTGAACGGTGGTTCGCGCGCGGAGGCGGAAGAAACGGGCGGGACGCTGATAGCGGCGATAAAAAGTGTTCTTCGTCGAAGTGACCGGCCGTTGGGCAATGCGGAAATTTTTAGACAGCTCAAGGCGGCGGGTGTCAAATTTCGCTCGAGCAACCCGCAGCTTTCGGTATCGCAGGTGCTGAGCAGGAATTCGAAGACCTCCGGCGCGCCGGTTCGCGTCGGGCGTGGGAGATGGGCGCTGCAATAAGCTGAATCGGCTGAGACTCAGACCGCGCGCTGAGCAACCGAACTCGTCGCCTTTCATCCGCAATGCCCATGTTTGGAAGCGGGAATACCAGCCGCTTTCGAGCCCCGTCTAACGTCCGCTATCGTTTTGTCGCGGCTGGATCGGCAAAGGCGCGCCCGGCGCGCCCCCGCCGCCGCCTCCGAAAATCGAGAAGAAGCTGCGCGTCGGTCGGGCGACAGGCGCTTGCACCGGAACTCCGAGCTCGGGCGGGGGCGCGATTCGGCCGTTGGTGGCGACGCTCGGCGCGATGATCGACTTCTCCTTCGGCGGAGCGGGTTTATTGAGGCTGCCCTTGAGCTCGGGCTCGACGGTTTCCTCTTCTTCCTTGGCTTCGACGATGACGTCCTTTCCGCCTTTGCAGTCGGTGAGCCAGATGTCATAGATCGGGTGCTCGATCGCGTGCAGGCCCGGGCTCGAGCCGAACACCCACCCCGTGAAGATGCGCCGATATTCGTTCGAGAAAGTGACCTCGTTGACCTCGATGAAGGCTGTCGAATTCGCAGCCTCTGTGGGCGGGCGCGAGTAGCAGACGCGCGCCGTGAGCTGCAAGGACCCGAATTGCACCGTTTCGCCCACCGCAACGTCGAAAGAGATGATGCGGCCGGTGATCTTGTCAAGCCCTTCGAAAGTGGCGCTCGGATTGGCGATCTTGTCGGCCTGGGCCGGTAGTGCCACAAGCGACATGCCAAAACCGAGAGCTGCAGTTATCTTTCGCGGCGTCATAAGTGCCAACAGCCACCTTTCTGAACCCGGGTCGGCCCCGCGGGAGGCGGAGCGCTGACGCCCATAACACCAGGAAGGCGGCGGAGAGATGGCGGCCTCAGGCGGACTTGATCTCGATTTCGACGAAACTCATCGGAGTCCTCCCGCCATTGACGACATTGTGTTCGACTCCCTTATCGCGGCTATAGGCCACGCCTGCCTCCTGTGTCACGCGCGCCTCGCCGGCGGCGCTTTCGATCAGAAATTCGCAATCGGTCAACGGTACGACGACATAAGGCATGTGGTGGATGTGCCAGCCGGTCTCGGCACCGGGAGCGAAGTCGTAGCGCGTCACGCGCGTGCGCGCGTCCTCGCAAAGCACAGAGACGACGGCCGGTTCGCGGGCGGTGAATTTCTGAGCCACGCGTCACTCCCCAGGCGTCCAGGCGTCGTAATCGCCGGTGGCCGGCTGGCGAACGCCTTCCCGCAGCACGGACCCCCTCGGACGGTAGGCCTCGGGTGTGCCCGTGAGATTGGGTTGATGCGGCCTTTGCCATTCGCGTGGGGTGTAGGCCTCCTCTGACGGGGGCACGTTGACGGTGTGGCGCAACCAGCCGTTCCAGCCCTCGGGAATCATCGAAGCTTCGGCCTCTCCGGCATAGATGACCCAGCGCCGCTCTATGCGGAGCGCAGGGTCGATCTTTCCGCCCCTTGTCCGGTAATACACATTTCCGAGGTGGTCCTCCCCGACGCGCTCGCCGTGAAGCCAGGTGGTCAGTTGCGTGCCGAAGGTCTGGCGGTTCCACCAGGTGAAGAATTTCAAAAGGAATTGTTTCATGACGCGTTCCGCGGCGCCTCTGGGGGCGTGACCTCGGCCTTGTGCCCCGCCGTTTCGCGCCTGTCCAGCCGACCGGTGGCGTCGATCGCGGGTTCCGGACCGCTCGGCTCGGTATGCGACCTCATCGCGCGATCCGGGCTCGCGCCGGGTGAGGCGAGGGCAATCGAGATCGGCCTCGCCGGCGAGCCGCGTAATTGCAGGCCGCCGGCGAGGCCTTTGCTTATTTCTCGAGCGAGACCTTCTCCATATCGAAGAACATCTGCGTCGGGTTGAGGACAAAGCCCTTCACCTCCTTGCGAATGGCGCGCACCTGCAACACCGAGTTCACGAAAATCCAGGGTGCGTCGTCGAGGATCTTCTTCTGGATGTCGCTATAGAGCGCGAGGCGCTTCTGCGGATCGCTTTCGCGTGCCGCTTGATCGAGAAGCTTGTCGACTTCGGGGTTCTTGTAGCGGGGCGTATTGGTCACCGGAATACGGCTCGAGTTGAAAAGCTCCCCAACGAAATTGTCCGGGTCGCCATTGTCCCCGGTCCAGCCTACCATGAAGATGCCCTGGTATTTGCCGGAGCGGATAGTTGCCAGATTGGCGCCCATGTCGACCTTGCGCAAATCCGCTTCGACGCCGACCTTCCCCAGATAACCCTGGATGGCAGTTGCAAGATCAGGACCTGCCGGGTTGTACCCGCGCGGCGAGTTGTAAGTGAGAAACTCGACCTTGAGCGGCGGTTTGACCCCAGCATCCGCGAGCATCTTTTTCGCCAGGTCGGGGTCGTATTTGTAACCTTGGATCGACTTGTCGAAGCCCCATTGGCTCTCCGGCAGGGGCGAGCTCATGGGCACGGCGAGGCCTTGGAACAGGGATTTGTCGATGGCGTCGAAATCAACCGCGTGGTTCAACGCCTGACGCACGCGCTTGTCGTTGAAAGGCGGGACGTCGCAAGGCAGACCGACGCCGCTGATCGCAAGACCCGGCTGCGTCACGATCTCGATATTCGGGTCGGAGCGCATCGCGGGCACGAGCTGCGTCGACACATCTCCGAGTATCTGGATGTCGCCGCGCTTGAGCGCCAGCAGAGCCGCCTGCGGGTCGGGATATTCCTTGAAGACCAGATGATCGACCTTGGGCTTGCCACCCCAATAATTCGGGTTGGCATCGAGCGAAACCTGATCGCGCTGGCGCCATTCCTTGAAGATGAAGGGGCCGGAGCCCACCGGGTGATTGCGGTAGTCCTTGCCATATTTGGTAACCGCCGTCGGGCTCACCACCCCGTTCCAAACCATGGCGAGGCTCGCCAGGAACGCCGCCGAGGGTTGCTTCAGCTTGAACTCGACCGTGTCGTCGTCGACCGCCCGATAAGAAGCGACATCCTCATAGGTGAAATCGATCATGCTCTCGACCGGCCCGGTGTTGAAGATCGAATCGGGGCTTTGCTTGTTCAGCAGGCGGTCGAGGCCTTGCACATAGGCCTTGGCGTTGAACGGTGTGCCGTCCTGGAAATTCACTCCCTTGCGCAGATGGAAAGTGTAGGTGAGGCCATCGGCCGAAATATCCCATTTCTCGGCGAGCCCAGGGCCGACCTCGGTGGTTCCCGTCTTGTAGCGCGTGAGGCCGTCATAGATGGTGGCCATGACGAAGCCCGAGGTGTTGTTGAGCACGGCTTCGGGGTCGAGGCCGGTCGGGTCCGCCGCGATGCCGATAACGAGGGTTGTGTCCGCTCGCACCGGGCCCGAGGCGGCGAGCAAAGCCGACACCGCGCAAGCGGCCGCGTAAAGCCAAGGTTTCTTCATCGCAGTTCCTCCCGTGAACAGGACAGCACGCATTTTTCGCGCGCCCCCGACACTAAGTCCATAGTGAGTTTTCAAATCGCGGCCACGAAACCGTCGCGGCGCGGATCGCAAGCGCCGGCAAGCGCGCCCGTCTTCGCATTGCGCGTGATCCCGTGCATGCCGCCCACCGCCATCGTCCAGGGGAGTGGCGTCTCGACCTCGTGGCCCTTGGCCCGCAGGGCGTCGAGTGTGGCGGCGGGAAGCCTTGCTTCGATCTGCACGCGTCGGCCATCCCAAAGCCTTGCGCGCGGCGCATCGATCGCGTCTTGCAGGGGCAGTCCGAAATCGAGATGCTGCACCATCAGCTGCGTTTGGGTTTGGCAGATGCCGGAGCTGCCGGGCGTTCCGAGCACCAGAGTGAGGTCACCATCGCGCGTCGCGATCGAAGGCGCGAGCGGCAAGGCGAGTTCGGCCTTGGGCACGAGGTGATTGCGCCCGCCCGGGACGACTTCCCCCCAGTTGAGAAAGTTGTTGAGGCAGATGCCGTGCTCGGGCACGACGACGCCGCAGCCGAAGGGCGAGCCGAGGCTTTGCGTGATGCACACAGCGTTGCCCTCGCCATCGGCAGTAGAGAACGACGTCGTGTGCTCATGCGCCATCAACACGGGCTGAGGCGCGACGAATTGCTCGGTCGGCCCCTCAATGGGTCTCCCGTCGAGCACTCGCCGGCGCAGCCGGTCGACATTTCCATCGCCGAGGAGCGAATGGAGACGCTCGGGATCGGGGTTGTTGTCCGCGATGCGCACGCCCGCGGCGAGCCTTATGGCGCGATAAACCGTGTCGAGGTGATCGACGCCATTGCGCTCGAGCTTGCCGAGCTCGACCCCCTCCAGAATGCGCAGAGTGAGCAGATATTGGAAGGACTCCGCCGGAGGCGGGAGGGTGTGGACCTTGAGCCTGCGATAGGTCTCGACGATGGGGTCGAGCCAGCGTGCTTCGACCGCTTCGAGGTCGTGAAGGCTGAGGCAGCCGCCGCTCGCTTCCGATTTCGCCACGAGTGCACGGCCGAGCGCGCCTCCGTAAAGATAGCTCGGTCCTTCCGACGAAATCGCCTCGAGCGTATCGGCCAGCGCCGGCTGGCGCAGCACATCGCCCAGCCCCACGCGCTCCGCGCCGCTCATGTAGAGCGAAGCCCATTCGGGCAGCAGGTCCGGGCGCGAGCGGGAAAACTCGGCTTTCACCTCGTTGATAGTCGCAACATTGTATTCGGCGAGCGGGAAACCGTCGCGGGCGAGCTTGATCGCGGGCGCCAGGACTTCGGCGAGCGTCTTTCGCCCATGGGCGCGCACGAGCTCGCACCAGCCGGCGAGATTGCCGGGCGTGCCGCAGCCTTGCGCGCCACGAGCGAGCTCCGAACGCTCCTTGAACTTCCCTTGAGGAAAACGGCTCGGAACTCGCGTGACGAAATCAAGCGTGCGGATGCGCTTCTCGGCCGCGATCCGACAGGTCGCCATGCCCATCCCGGCAAGGCCCGACATATAGGGCTCCACGACGTTGAGCGCCGCGGCGGTCGCCGCGGCGGCATCGAAGGCGTTGCCGCCCTCGGCGAGGACGCGCGCGCCGGCGAGCGCCGCGTGCGGGTGCGCTGCCGCGACGATGCCGTTGAGCGACGCGACGGTGGGACGCTTGCCATCCATGACTTTCTCCAGCGGGTTTCTTCTGAGCTCAGCTCGGGCCGATGAGATGGCAGGCCACGTGATGGCCCGCCACAGGCTCGGCGATCTTCGGTTCCTCGGCTCGGCAGATCGCCATGGCATGAGGACAGCGCGTATGGAAGCGGCACCCCGTCGGCGGATGAAGGGCGCTCGGCACGTCGCCCGGCAAGCGGACGCGGCCGGCCCGCGCGCTCGCGCGATTGGCGGGATGCGCTACCGGGACGGCGGCGATGAGCGCTTGCGTATAGGGATGGAGCGGTTTCCTGTAGAGTTCGCGCTTTTCGGCGATCTCGACGAGCTTGCCGAGATACATCACCGCGACGCGGTTCGAAATGTGCTTCACCACGCTCAGATCATGGGCGATAAAAAGGTAGGTGAGGCGAAGCTCGCTCTGCAGATCCTGCAAGAGATTGACGATCTGCGCCTGAACCGAAACGTCGAGCGCGGATACGGGTTCGTCGCAAACGACGAGCTTCGGTCGTAGCACAAGCGCGCGGGCGATGCCGATTCGTTGCCGCTGACCGCCTGAGAATTCGTGGGGAAAGCGATCGCGGGCGTGCTTCGGAAGGCCGACGAGGTCGAGCATCTCGCTCACCTTTTGACGCGTTGGCGCGTCGCGCTTGGCGCCATGAATCAAGAGCGGCTCCATGATGATGTCTTCGACGCTCATGCGCGGGTTGAGGGCGCCGTACGGGTCCTGGAAAATGATCTGCATGGCCCGCCGCTTCTCGCGCAGCGCCTTCGTCGAAAGACGCGTGATCTCCTCTCCCTCGAAGAAGATCGCGCCCGCGCTCGGCTCTGTAAGCCGGATGAGCAGGCGGCCCAGCGTCGACTTGCCGCAACCGGATTCGCCGACGAGCCCGAGCGTCTCGCCATGCGCGATGCGCAACGAGACGCCATCGACCGCGCGCAGCCTGCCGGCGCGGCGTGCGAGAAGAGCACCCTCGCCCGAGGCGAAGTGCTTCTCGAGCGCCACGGCGTCGACGAGCGGTGTCATGCCGGGATCGCCCGGATGCAGGCGGCGGCATGCTCAGCTTCGATGCCGAGGAGCGGCGGAATGGCGGTCGTGCAGGCTTCGATGCGCAGCGCGCAACGCGGCGCGTAGCGACAACCTCGAGGGCGTCTCGCCGGGTCGGGAAGCGTGCCTGGAATGGCGGCAAGCCGCGCTCTGTCCTGATCGAGCGAGGGCACGCATTCGAGGAGGCCGCGCGTATAGGGGTGCGTCGGCCGCTCGAACAAAGCCTCGATCGGCGCCTCCTCGACGATGCGGCCAGCATACATCACGAGGACACGGTCGGCCGTTTGCGCGATCACCCCCATATTGTGCGTGATGATCATGATCGCCATGCCGAACTCGTCGCGCAAATCCATCAGGAGATCGAGGATCTGCGCCTGGATGGTGACGTCGAGCGCCGTCGTCGGTTCATCCGCGATGAGAAGGCGAGGACGGCAGGAAAGCGCGATGGCGATCATGACACGCTGGCGCTGTCCGCCGGAAAGCTGATGGGGATAATCGCCGAGCCTTTGAGCGGCCGAAGGGATGCCGACGCGCGTCAAGATCTCGACGGCACGCTCGCGCTGCGCTCTCGGCGAGAGCCGCTCATGGGCGCGCAAGGTCTCCATGAGCTGCTCGCCGATGGTGAACACCGGATTGAGCGAGGTCATCGGCTCCTGGAACACCATGGCGATGCCGGAGCCGCGAACCTTCTGCATGCGGGTGTCGGAAAGGCGCGTCAGCACCTTTCCGTCGAAGCGCACCTCGCCCGAGGCGACGCGAGCCGGTGGGTTCGGCAGAAGGCCCATGATGGTGAGCGCCGTCACGCTCTTGCCGCTGCCCGATTCCCCGACGATGCCGAGGATTTCGCGCTCGCCGAGCGTGAAGCTCACATCCTCGATCGCAGTGATCTCGCCGCGGCTGGTCTTGAACGCGGTTGTCAGGCCCTCGACTTTGAGGAGGCTCATGGCTGGACCCTCAATCGCGGGTCGAGCACATCGCGCAAGCCGTCGCCGAGAAGATTGAGGCCAAGAACCGTGATCATCAGCGCCACGCCGGGAATGGTGATGATCCAGGGCGCCTCCGTCATGTATTGGCGCCCTTGCGCCATGATGTTCCCCCAGGTCGGGGTCGGCGGAACGGCGCCAAGGCCGAGAAAGCTCAGTGTCGCCTCGGACAAGACCGCATAGGCGAACAGAAAGCTCAGCTGCACGATGAGCGGCGCCATGGCGTTCGGCAGGATGTGATGGCGCAAAATGCGCCAATGCCCGGCTCCGGCCGCGATCGCCGCCTGCACATACTCCATCTCGCGCAGCACGATCACCGAGGCGCGCACGATGCGGGCGGTGCGTGGAATATAGGCGATGGCGAGCGCGATCACCGCATCGATGGTCGAAGGGCCGAGCACGGCCGTGATGCCGATGGCAAGCAGGATTGCCGGGAATGCCATGAGCGCGTCGTTGACGCGCATGATCGGGTCGTCGAGGCGGCGAAAATAGCCCGCGAGCGCGCCGATGAGCGTGCCGAAGACGGCATTCAGCGCGACGACCGCAAGGCCCATGGCGATCGAGAGCTGCGCGCCGTAGATGACGCGCGACCATTGGCTGCGCCCGAAATTATCCGTGCCGAACGGGTATTCGGCGCCAGGCGGGAGGAATTTGAAGCGCATGGCCAACCGGTTTGGATCCTCGGGCGCGATGATTGGCGCGAAGGCCGCGGCTAGGACGATGATGCCGAAGAGGCAAAGCCCCGTGAGGAAGAGCCGATGGCGCAGAAGGCGGCCGAGCGTGGCCACGAATGGGCGTCTGCGGCTTCCCGGCGCCTCGGCGGACGCCTCGCCTTGCGCCTGGGCGCCAACCTCAAGCGGTGTCATACCGAACTCGCGGATCGAGGAGCGCGTAACCGATATCCACAATGAGGTTCACGAGCACCAGCAGGGCTGTGACGATCAGCAGCCCGCCTTGCACCATCGGATAGTCGCGATTGAGCACGGCCTGCGTGAGCAATTGGCCGATGCCGGGGATCGAAAATAAGGTTTCGGTGACGACGGAAGCAGAGATGAGAAGGCTCACCGTGATCCCGATCACCGTCGTTATCGGGATCAGCGCGTTGGTGAGCGCATGCTTGAAAATGACGAGATGGCGCGGGAGCCCCTTGGCGCGGGCGGTGCGGATGTAATCCTGGCGGAGCACCTCGAGCATCGTCGAGCGGGTGATGCGGGCGAGCAAGCCAGCTTGCAGGAGCGCGAGCGATATCGCCGGCATCGTCGAGGTTCTCAACCAGCCGAGCGGGTCGTCGGTGAAAGCGATATAGCCGCCGGTCGGCAGCCAATGGAGATTGACGGCAAACAAGAGGATCATCAACAGCCCGAGCCAGAAGCTCGGCACGGAAATTCCCAACATGGCGGCCAGCATCGCCGCCTGGTCCACCCATGAGTTTTGCCGAAGCGCGGCGATGATTCCCGCGATGAGGCCGAAGAGCAGCGTGATGACGAGCGCATAGGCGGAGAGCGCCAAGGTCACCGGCAGGCGCAGGAAAGTCGCTTCGACGACCGGCTGACCGAGGAGGAGCGATCGCCCGAGATCGCCATGCAACAGCCCGGCGTACCAGCGCCAGAGCTGGACCGGCCATGGTTGGTCGAGCCCGAGATCGGCACGGATCGCGGCGATCTGCTCGGGCGTGGCGCTCAAGCCTGCGATAACGGCCGAAGGGTCGCCGGGGACAAGGCGCATCAGCGCGAAGGTGATGAGGCTCACCATCAAGAGGATGGGCAAGGCGCTCGCGAAGCGCCGCAGGACGAGGCGTGTCACGGCCGACCTCGTTTGCCTGATGCGCCATGATCGCTCTTCAAGGGCGTGCGCCTGAGCGGCGGCCCCAGCGGTCTTCGCCCGCCGCTCATTCCTTCACGCAAAGCGGCGTTCCACGGACGCCGATCGGCTCAATTCGAGAACCATACATTCGACATGCGCGGAATACGGAACGGCTTGAAGCCTTGCACATTGGCGCGCGTCGCCTGGACCTTGGTGAACGAGCCGAAAGGCAAGGCATAAACGCGCTCGAGCACGAGTTTTTGAGTGCGCGCGAAGGCTTCTTGGCGTGCTTCGGCGGTGGGTTTGGCGTTCATGTCGTTCCAGTCGGCGACAAGATCGGGATCGTCCTTGCCGTCCTTCGGCATGTAGAGCGAAGACGGGGGCGCGAGGAATGCCATCGTGTCGAGAGGCCCGAGTGCCGGCTGCGTGCCCCAGCCCGTGTAGAAGAAGTTCCAGCCCGTGTCGGGCTTGAGAGCCATGTTCACCGAGGTCGGCCAGTCCGTGACCTTGAGCTCGGCCTTGATGCCGATCGCCTGCAATTGCTGCTGCATGACGAGTGCCGAATTGTACATCGGCGCGTAGTCCTGATTGGTGAGAAGAACGACCGTTTCGCCCTTGTAGCCGGATTTCTCCAAATATTTTTTGGCGAGCGCCTCATCATGCAGGTTGTAGGTCTCCTTGCCGGCGTCGGTATAGGTCGGCTGGTTGGGATATTGGAAGCCGACATTGAGCTTGTAATTGCCGTCGGACGCCGCATCCATGATTTCGTCCATGTCGAGCGCGGATTGCACCGCCTTGCGGAAGTCGAGGTTGTCGGTCGGCGGCCTCGAAGCGTTCGGCAGCGCGATCTGGATCCACCAATTGTTCAAGGGCAGGAGCGTAATGTTCTTGTCGCTCTTCAGATCGGCAATGGCCTTTGTGGGCACGTCCTCGACCGCGCTGAGCTCACCTGTCTTCAGGCCTGCGACGCGTGCTCCCGGCTCGGTGACGATGCGAAAGATCACCGTGTCGAAACAGGCCTGCTTGTAGCCGCCAAACCCGGTGCGATCCTCGAAGCTCGCGTTCGGCGCATATCCTTCGTAGCGCTTCAGCTTGACGAAGCTCCCCGGCACGAACTCGACGAGCTCCCAGGGGCCGGTCCCGATCGCCTTGAGCTGTTGGGGCGGCGTGTCCTTTTCCTCGGCCGGAAAGATGACGATCGGCACGCTGAACGAGCTCAATTGATCGATGAAGGTCGGCTGTGCCTTTTTCATATGCACGACGAAGCTTTGCGGATCGGGCGCGTCCCAATGATCGACATTCGCGAGCATGGAACGGATCAAGCCGACCTTGTTGTAGCGCTCGAAAGAGGCAGCGACATCGGCCGAGGTCAGCGGCTTTCCGTTATGAAATTTGATCCCCTCGCGAAGCTTGAACGCGTAGGTCAAATGGTCCGGGGATTCCTCCATTGAGGCGGCGAGGTCGAGGATCGGGCGGTTGTTCTCGTCGCGCGTCATCAGCGTCTCGAAGATGTTCATCGCGACATTGCGCGTGGAGATCGTCGAGGAAGTCATCTGGTCGAGGCTGTTGACGTTCGCCTCCTGGCCGAAAACGAAGTCGCCACCGACATGGGGGCATTTGAATGGAGCGGCCTGGGAAGGGACCCCAACCGTGAGGCCTGCCAAGAGGACGATCGGCGTCAAAAGCCTTGCTGCCATGGTCATCTCCAGCGCTTCGGGTTTTGGAGTCGAGGCGAAGTCTGAAGGACACGCCCGCCCGCGGTCAAGTTTTGCGTGCGACCGCACTCTCGCCTAAAGCTTTCGACCAGCGATGAAGCACCCCGTTCGCGCCGATTGCCATGCCCAGCCCATCGAAGAGCGCCAGATGAACACCGCCGTCCTCCCGATCACCGGATATCTCGATCGCTTCTCACACCGACCCGGCGAGGAATTCATCGCTCATGTGAGCCTGCGCGAGCATGCCACTTACGAAGCGCGGCTCTTGCGCGTCATCAGCGGTGATCCGAATCCGGCCGGTCCGGGAATGCGGTTTGAGGATTTGTCGAGTGTCTTCGCGGCAAGCTTCGATGGTTGGCCCCAGCCAGTCAGCCTCGGGTCCTATGCCTTGATCGAAAAAGGTCCCGAGCGCGATCCTCGTCATCCTCTCATCTTGAGCGCGCTCGTGCAGCTTCGCGCGCCGCTATCTCGCGATGCCGAGGCCAAGGCTGTCCTTGCGATGGAAGGCGAGGTGGGCGCGCTCGTGCTGTCGGTCGGCCGAAGCGGCGCCGAGGCGCGATTGACCACGAGCGATAAACGCACGCTCCGGCTGTGTGTCGAGACACCGATCAGGGAAGGGCAATGGTATCGCTTGTGGCTCGCCCTCGATCCTCCCACGGGACGCGTGGTCCTCGGGCAACAGGGCGTCAATCAGACCTCGCCCGCCCTCGCAAGAGCGCAGGAACGCGAGTTCGCCTTCCCTTCGAAAGGCATTGTGCTCATTGCGGCTGAGCGCGCAGAGGCGCCTTTTCGTCATTTCACCGGCAAGATCGAGGATCCGGCCATCCTGGGTGGTTTTGTCGAGGGCTTTGCTCGCCCATTGGCTCCGATGAAGGAGCTTGGCGCCGAGCTTCTCGCCGGGTGGGATTTCTCGCTCGGTATCGACTCGCAGCAGATCACCGATGTCGGGCCGCAGGGGTGCCATGGCCGGCTCGTCAATCTGCCGACGCGCGCCGTTGTCGGTGCGCGATGGAGCGGTCACGAGATGTGCTGGCGACACGCGCCCGGCGATTATGGCGCCATCCACTTCCACGACGATGATCTCGAAGATTGCGGCTGGGAGCCGAGCTTCACCTGGACCGTTCCAGCGGGCCTCAAGAGCGGCGCTTACGCATTTCATCTCGTGTGCGACGCGGGCGAGGATTGGCTACCCTTCTATGTCTTGCCGCCTCGGGAGGGGCCCTTCGCCCCGATCGCGTTCCTGGCCTCCACCTTCACCTATCAGGCTTACGCCAATCATGCGCGTGGCAATGCGGATGAGGCGTATCAGCGGCGCGTCGCCGATTGGGGCGCTTATCCGCACAACCCGGACCAGCACCCCATTTATGGCACCTCCACATATAACCGCCACGCCGATGGGTCCGGGATCGGTTTCTCTTCACGACGAAGACCGATCCTCACCATGCGGCCGGGCTTCCTCACCTTCAACGATGCGCGGGGCTCGGGGCTGCGTCATTTCCCCGCCGATACGCATATCCTCGCCTGGCTCGAGGAGAAAGGCTTTCACTTCGATGTCGTCACGGATGAGGACCTCGATGACGAAGGCGAAAAGCTCATCGCGCCTTACCGCTGCGTGCTGACGGGGTCGCATCCCGAATACCACACGCTGCGCACGCTGGACGCACTGCAGAACTACACGCGCTCTGGAGGCAGGCTCGCCTATCTCGGCGGCAACGGGTTCTACTGGCGCATCGCCCGCACGCAAGCGATGCCGCATGTGATCGAGATTCGCCGGGCCGAAGGTGGCATTCGGGCTTGGGCTGCCGATCCGGGCGAATATTACCACGCGCTCGACGGCGAGTTCGGCGGTTTGTGGCGGCGCAATCGGCGCCCGCCGCAAATGCTCGCGGGTGTGGGCTTTTCGGGGCAGGGGCTTTTCGAAGGCACGCACTATCGGCGCTTGCCAGCCTCGCGCGATCCGGCGCATGCCTGGATCTTCGAAGGCATCGAGGAAGAGATCATCGGGGATTACGGCCTCTCGGGCGGAGGTGCTGCGGGCTTCGAGATGGACCGCGCCGACAAGCGCCTCGGCACGCCTGAAAATGCGGTGATCCTCGCGCGCTCGCAGGACCCGCCTGCCTCCTTCGTCACGGTGCCCGAAGAGCTCTTGTCGCATCTCCACACCGTCTCCGGCGAGCCGCCAAACGAGCTCAAACGGGCCGAGATCGTCTATTTCGACACACCCTCGGGCGGGGCCGTCTTCTCCGTCGGCTCGATCACCTTTTGTGGAAGCTTGTGGCGCAAGGGATTCGAGGGGCCCGTGTCGCGCCTTCTCGAGAATGTGGTTCGCCGGTTCAGCGCGGCAAATCCCAACGAAAAGGATGCGAGAAACCTTGGCAAGGCGGATGTGCCAGCCCATGATGCCTCGTTAGAGCCCACCGCTTCAGCGAGGTCGTGATGTCCGCCATCGTCAAATCCCTGTCCTCGACGGAAGCCGAAACGCAGGAGTGGCGGCTTCGCTGCGACATGGCGGCCGTCTTTCGCATCAGCGCGCGCCATGGCTGGAACGAGCAGATCGGCAACCACAACTCGCTAATGCTGCCGCAAGCGCGGCCTGGCGATCCGCCGCTCTTCATCATCAATCCGCGCGGCTTTCGCTTCGAGGAGCTCACCGCGTCGAGCCTCATCGTCTGCGATCTCGATGGGCGCGTGGTGCGCGGGACAGGCGAGCTTCGCAAGGTCGCTTTCCACATCCACGCCCGCATCCATTTGCGCAACAAGGCGGCAGCCTGCGTGCTGCATGTGCATCCGCAGTATCTCACCGCGCTCTCGATGCTCGAGACGCCCGAATTCGCCTTGGCGCATCACAACAACCTCGCGCTCAACGATCGCGTCGTGATCGACACGAAAGGCGACGAGCCGGTCGACGACAATTCCGAGGGCGACCGGATCGCCGATCTCATGGGCGAGAAGACGATCATGATCATGGCAAGCCATGGCGTCACGGTGGTCGGCCCGACCGTGCATGATGCCTTCGATGAGCTGTTCATCGCCGAGCGCACCGCGATGTATCAGGTCACCGCGATGTCGACGGGGCAAAGCCTGCGCGCGTTGCCGGAGCGCTTGCGCCGCCGCCACAACGGCGCTTGGAGCGAGCGTTACGACGCGCGCCTCCATCTCGACGCCTGGCGGCGCATCCTCGACAAGGAGGAACCGGATTACGCGAGTTGATTCGGCGAGGCTTGGCCAAAGCGTTTGTCTCAACATCTCAGTCATTGGCGCGTATCTCACGCGGGTCGCTGACCGAAAATCCGGCGATCCGTTTGTAATTCTCCGAGAGCGCCCGCAGCTCGTCTTGGGTGATGTAGTCGTCGAGGTTGACGAAGGGTCGGTCACCCACGAGCTCCTCGACCTTGATGTTGATGAAATCCGGCGGGTGCTCGCGGTTGGTGCGCACCACTTTCGCGGTCGCCTCGCTTCGCTCCGCCTCGTAAGCCTTGAACGCGGTCACCGGATCCGGATCGCGGGCCAAGCCATCGGCAAGGACGCGCGCATCGATCACGGCTTGCGCCGATCCGTTCGAGCCGCGTGGGTACATCGGGTGCGCCGCGTCGCCCGCGAACGTCACGCGCCCGAAGCTCCATCGTGCAACCGGATCCTTGTCGACCATCGGGTATTCGAGAAGCACGTCCGAGCGGCGGATCATGTCCGGGACGTCGAGCCAATCGAAACGGAAGCTCTCGTAGAGATGGATGAAATCGTCGAGTTTGCCGGGCGTGTTCCAGTCGTTCTTCTCGAAGCTCGAGCTCTTGATCTCGGTCGTCCAATTGATGAGCTGATTGCCCGAGCCGTCGACATCATCGACGATGGGGTAGATGACGATCTTGCCCGTAAGGATCGAGCCGATCCGCATATAGGTGCGCCCGCCGAGGATCGGCTTGTGGCGCGTGACGCCGCGCCAGGTGTTGATCCCCGCAAAGGCGAGGCTTTCATCGGGGTAGAAGCTCTTGCGCACGGTCGAGTTCACGCCGTCGCATGCAATCAGGGCGCAGGCGCGCATCGGCTCGAGCGCGCGCCCGGTCGAGGTCTCGCGGAAGTGAAGCGTGACGCCCTCGTCGTCCTGTTCGACTGCGAGGCAATCGCGGTCCGTGAGAATGCGGTCCGGCCCAAGGCGCTGGCACGCGGCATCGAAAAGCGTTTTGTGGAGGTGTCCGCGATGCAGGCCGACTTCCGCGAAGGCATTTCCCGCGAATTTGCCGCGCGGCTCTTTGTAGATGAGCTGTCCGAAGCGGTTGAAGAAGCAGCTTTCGCGATTCTCGATGCCCCGGGCCAAGAGCTTTTCGGAAAGGCCGAGCGCCGCAAATTCCCGCATGCCGTGCGGCAGCACCGTGATGCCGACGCCGAGCTCCTTGATCCGCGGCGCACGCTCGTAGACGTTGCACTCTATGCCTCGCTCGGCAAGATCGAGCGCGAGCTTGAGGCCGCAAATTCCTCCCCCGACGATCGCAAGCGGGCCGATTTCCGATTTCATCTCTCGCTTGCTGCCCTTCAGGCCTAATTCGCGCAGCGCGTCATGACCGGTGACTTGCTCATGGGGGCGATCCCCTTGCGCCCCCGACCTTTACCCCTCACCGACCTTGTGTCAATTTCGCGCGCCGGAAGATCGATCGGCTTGAGGATCGACGCCCCGCGCACGTCGAAACGGAGGCGATTTGATCCTGAATCCGACGAGACGATAAGCAATGCTAATTCGGCTCTCGCAACGAGGCGCAGGTTCACCGGAAGAGAGGATTTGAGCGATGCCGGTGGGTAAGCTCGCCCGTTACGAGCTCACGATCGTGGCCTTGCTTGCGCTCTTTTGGGGTTGCGTCGGCCTCAATCGTTTCAGCATCGGCTTGATCTTTCCCTTGATCGTGCCCGAGTTTCACCTTGTGGGGTGGCAAGTCGGGCTTCTCATCTCCGGCACATCGATCACCTGGGCAATCTCGAGCTGGATCGGGGGCTTTCTCTCCGATCGCCATGGGCGCCGGCGTGTCCTCCTGCCTGCCGTCGGCTTCGTCGGTCTCATGACGGGCGCCATGGGCGGCGCGTGGGATTTCCTTTCCATGTTCATCGTTCGGGACCTTCTCGGCATTGGCGATGGCGTGGGTTGGGCGGTCGGGCAAGCGACCATCAACGAGGAATCCGCGCCCTCCCGAAGAGGCATCAATCAGGGTGTGTTCACGGTCGGCTACACCCTCATCGGCGTTGGGGTCGGCAGCTACATCATCACCTGGCTCACCTCGCTTTGGGGCTGGCGCCTCGTCTTCCCGGTCATTGGCGCGGTGACGCTCGTCATCCTCGTCGCTCTTTTCGCATTCATGCGCGAACCGCAAAAGCACGAGACGCAGGCCGATTGGCGGCGCGCGCTCGGCCTGTTGAAAGACCCTTCGATCATCGCCGTCACGATCGCCGGTTGTGCCGCGCTCACCTGGCTTCAGATTTTCGTCGGCTTCAACCCGCTCTTCCTGACGAAGATACGCGGATTCAGCTTTGCGGAGGTCGGCATCATTGCGTCGATCTGGGGTTTTTCCGGCGCGGCCGGTCAAATCCTCATTCCTTTCGCATCCGAGCATTTCGGCAGGCGGCCCGCGGCATTCGTGAGCGCGGGCGTGAGCGCAGCGGCGCTCGCGCTCTATATCCTCGGCGGCTACGAAATCTGGTCGATGCGCATCCTCGCCGGCATATGCGGGTTTTGCGGATTTGGCCTCTTGCCGATCGTGCTCGCCACTTGCGTGAGCGAGATGGTCTCGGATGACATCCGCGGCGCAGCGCTCGGCATGACCAATTTCTTCGGCGTGCTCATCGGCACCACACTCATGCCGCTGATCGGGGGTGTACTCTCGGATCAGATCGGGTTCGGCCCGGTTCTCGGCTTGGCCGCGGTCGCGCAAATTATGGTCGCCGGTTCGATCCTCAGGGTAAGGGAGACGGCACCTCGCCTTCTCACCTCGATGGAGGTTTCGGCCAAGACACCGGCGTCCGCGCGACGCACAGGAGCGTGAACCGCGAAATCCGGCGGCCGACCGCGATCATCAGAGGCATTCATGAGTGAGCGAACCGCGGCGCATTTCTTTCTCGAAGGCCTTTGCGACCTCGGCATCGAGTACATCTTCGGCAATCTCGGCACGGATCACGTCTCGATCATCGAGGAGCTCGCACGTTGGGAAGAGGAGGGTCGCCCGCATCCCCGCGTCATCTTGTGCCCGCATGAGACCGTCGCCGTGCACATGGCTGGCGGGTATGCGCTCGCCACGGGGCGAGGCCAAGCCGTGCTCGTGCATGTCGATGCCGGCACGGCGAATTCCTCGATGGCGCTCGGCAACCTCTTGCGCTATCGCCTGCCGGTAATGCTGCTCGCCGGCCGCGCTCCCTATACCATGCGCGGAGAGCTGCCCGGGTCCCGCGATGCCTATGTGCATTTCGTGCAGGACCCCTTCGACATGGCGAGCATCGTTCGTCCTTTCGTCAAATGGGAATACTCCCTCCCGTCCGGCGTCGTCGCCAAGGAAGCGCTGCGGCGCGGCCACACCTTCATGCAGAGCGATCCGCAAGGTCCCGTCTTCATGATGCTGCCGCGCGAGACGTTGGCCGAAACGATCGAAGACCCCCATCCGGGCGGCTTTGCCGAGGCGAAATACGGGCCGGTACGGCGTGGCGGCGTCGAGCCTGCGCGTGCCGTGGCCATCGCCGAGGCGCTCATGGCAGCAGAGAACCCGGTCGTAATTACCGCTTACCTGGGCCGCAAGCCCGAGGCGGTTACGCACCTCGATGCTCTCGCTCGGGAATGCGGCATTCGGGTCGTGGAATACAACGCACACGAGCTTTGCATTCCCCATGATTCGCCGTGCTTTGCGGGTTTCGATCCTGTCGCCGTCATGGAAGGGGCGGATCTCGGGCTCCTGCTCGACGTCGATGTCCCTTTCCTTCCCAAATTTGCGCCTCTCGCCGGGGCGATGAGGTGGATCCAAATCGACATCGACGCGCTCAAGGCCGATTTGCCGATGTGGGGGTTCGCCGCTGACATGCGCGTCGAAGGCGATTGCGCGATCGTGCTTCATCAGGTGCTCGAGGCCGTACGAGCGCTTGCCGACGATGGCTACCGAAGCAAGGTTGCAAAGCGCGTCGGCGGGTTCGCGAAGGCAGACGAAGCGCGCCAGCGAAAGGCGCAAGCCGTGGCCGCGAAAACTGGCGGAGCCGACGCGATCTCGCCCGATTATCTTTGCGCGTGCCTGAGCGCGAAGCTCTCGCAAGACGACATCGTGCTCAACGAAGCGATCCGCAACACGCTTGCCGTGCAGGACCAAATCCTGCGCACCAAGCCGCGCAGCTATGTCGGTCTCGGCGGGGCCGGTCTTGGCTACAGCGGCGGCATGGCGCTCGGCATCAAGCTTGCGCGCCCTGAGCGCCGGGTTGTGCAGATCGTCGGGGACGGCTCCTTCCATTTTTCGGCGCCCGACTCCGTCTACGCGACGGCTCAGCAATACGCGCTTCCGATCTTCACGATCGTTCTCGACAATCGGGGTTGGCAGGCGGTGAAGTCCTCGGTGATGCGGGTTTATCCGAGGGGGGCGGCGGCTTCGAGCGACAAGTTCCTCTCCCGGCTCGATAGCGGTCGACAGGGGGAAGAGCGGCGCTTCGAGGATGTGGGACGCGCCTTCGGCGCTTATGGGGAGTGCGTTCGCTTGCCGCAGGATGTGCCCGATGCGATCGATCGCTGCCTCGCGGCGCTCGATGGTGGTCGTTGCGCAGTGCTTACGGTGCGAATTCCACCGCTTTAATAAGTTGGTATGAGGTCGGGTTCAGGCCTGCTCTAATCCGTAGCCGAGAATAATTTGTCGGAGGATGCTCCGAGGGCTGCGTGCGGTGCAACGGATGCCCGCCGTCACTTTTTTCATTGCGCTCGGCGGCGACCTGCATGTTGTCCACAAGATTCGGATAGCGTCGTCCGGCGCGCTTCGCTCGGCTCTTGGCCTCTTCCTTTTCGGCGGTCGAGAGCTTGGTGTGCGCCTTTCCGCTTCTCTTGCTCGGATTGGGACGTTCCCAGGGCGGTCGCCGGTTTGATTTCGTCATGACTGCCAGAACGCAAGACAAGGGGAGAAGGTTCGATCGCCAACCCACATGCCGAAGGCTCGATCGACGGAAAAGGGATGGACGGGCGAGCGCAGCAACTCTTGCTACAAGCTCAGCTTTCAAGACCGTGGAGCCTCCATCCACGCAGAGCACGTGCTCGACCACAAAGGGAGCAGCGCGCAAACCGTTCGCGCGTTTGGAAGGGCCAATCTCCATCTCACCGAAGCGGCTCCCCGGCCCGGAAAAATCACCCGAAGCGGGAGCCTCGCATGCCGGAGAGGAGGGCGCGCACCTCCGCGCCTCGCCGCCCATGGACCAACGCTTTTCATCCCATTATGCCTCTCCTTGGCAAGGCCGTTGCGATCCGTAGGGCAATTCCGAAACCAGACGGACATCGAGCGGCGTGAGGGAGGAAAAAATGCAGCCGCTTGCCGGGATCAAGGTGCTTGATTTCTCGACACTCCTTCCCGGCCCGCTTGCGACGTTGATCCTCTCCGAGTCGGGCGCCGAGGTGACCAAGGTCGAGAAGCCCGGGGGCGAGGAGATGCGAAGCTATGCGCCGCGCTTCGGGCGGGAAAGCGCGCTCTTCGCTCTCCTCAACCGAGGCAAGAAGAGCCTCGTTGCCGATCTCACGAAAGCGGCCGACGTTTCGCGCGTGCTCGAGCTTGCGCGATGTGCCGATGTGCTGGTCGAGCAGTTTCGTCCCGGCGTCATGGACCGGCTCGGGCTCGGTCATGAGAAGCTTCGCGCTCTCAATCCTCGCCTCGTCTATTGCTCGATCACCGGCTACGGCCAGGACGGCCCGAACCGTGATCGCGCCGGCCACGACATCAACTATCTCGCCGATGCCGGTTTGCTCTCGCTCTCCTTCGGGACAGCCCAGGCTCCAGTCGTGCCACCCGCTCTCATCGCCGACATCGGTGGAGGCAGCTATCCCGCCGTGATGAACATTCTCCTGGCGCTGCGCGCGCGCGAGGCGAGCGGCAACGGTTCTCATCTCGACATCGCCATGACGGAGAATCTCTTCACCTTCATGCCGCTCGCACTTGCCGAAGGCTTTGCTGCCGGCCATTGGCTCGGCAATGGCGAGGGCAGGCTGATGGGGAAAAGCCCGCGCTATAATCTCTACGCGACGGCTGATGGCAAGATGCTCGCGGTCGGCGCGCTCGAGCAGAAATTCTGGGCAGGATTTTGCGAAGCAATCGGGCTCGAGGCGAAATGGCGCGAGGATGGTCCCGACCCGGAGGGAACGTTGCGCCGCGTGCGGGAAATCATCGCGGCTCGCCCGTCGCAGCAATGGCGCAAGATCTTTGACGCGCAAGATTGCTGCTGCACTCTGCTCGGGGATTTGCGTGACTGCGTGGAGGCTCCCCATTTCGTCGAGCGTCGAATTTTCGACTACCGGCTCGAGAATGAAGCGGGCGAGACCATCCCGGCGCTTCCGGTGCCCGTCGTCGGGGATTTTCGCGACAGGAAGGGCGCGGCTCGCGTGGCACCCGCGCTCGCTGAGCGCGAGATTGGGGTGTCCCAGGTAACCGCTGGTGAATGGCCGCTATTGGGCGGGCGCGAGCCGAGCGACGATGCCATCCTCCTCGACTTGTTCAAGGCGGCCCTCGCCGCCGCGCGCCCGGACGGGCAATTCGAAGGCCGTCTTCCGGCGCCACCCAAGGGCCGAACCATCGTGATCGGCGCCGGCAAGGCCGCGGCGAGCATGGCTCGTGCATTCGAGAACGCCTGGCCGCATCCTTGCGAGGGACTCGTGGTGACACGCTACGGACATGGCGCGCCGACCCGCCATGTCGAGGTGGTCGAAGCGGCGCATCCCGTGCCGGACGCGGCTGGCGAGCGTGCCGCCGCGCGCATTCTTGCGCTTGCTCGATCCGCGAAACCAGACGATCTCGTCATCTGCCTTATGTCGGGAGGCGCTTCGGCGCTGCTCACCTTGCCGGCCTCCGGTATCACGCTCGAGGAGAAGCGTGCGCTCAATCTCGCGCTTCTCCAATCGGGTGCGCCCATCGACGAGATGAACACGGTAAGGAAAGCGCTTTCCGCGATCAAAGGGGGAAGGCTCGCGGCAGCAGCGAGAAGCGCCCGCTTGGTGACTTACCTCATCTCCGACGTGCCCGGGGACGATCCATCGATCATCGGTTCGGGACCGACGGTGCCCGGCGGGGCTCAGCCGGACGCGGCGCTCGCCATTCTCAAGCGCTACGGTATCGAGATTTCGCCCAAGCTCGAACGCGCCATCTTGGCGAATTCAGCGCCGAACGAGAGTTTTCCCGGTCACGAGATCGTCATGCTTGCGACGCCCAAGATGGCGCTCGATGCCGCCGCTGCCGTGGCGCGCCGTCACGGGGTCACGCCGCTCATCCTCGGAGATGCCATCGAAGGGGAGGCCCGCGCGGTCGCGACCGTCATGGCGGGTTTGGCGGAAAGCGTCGTGCGCCACGGCGAGCCGGCACGCAAACCTTGCGTCCTGCTGTCTGGCGGCGAGACGACGGTGACCGTGAAGCCCGCCTCGGGCACCTCGAATACAAACAGCGAAAAGGCAACATACGGCCCGCGCGGCGGGCGGAACACGGAGTTCCTGCTCGCGCTCGCGCTGCGGCTCGGCGGGCTCGAAGGCGTCTGCGCCATCGCATGCGACACTGACGGGATCGACGGCACGCAGGATAACGCAGGCGCCTGGATCGATGCGGGAGTGCTCGCGCAATCCAAGCAAAAAGGTATCGATGCCGGCGAGCATCTCGCCCGGCATGACTCCTATGGCTTCTTCGCCGAGCTCGAGAGATTGGTCGTCAGCGGGCCCACGCTCACCAATGTGAATGATTTCAGGGCGATCCTGATCCGCTGAGCTCGGCCTTTCGCCGAGCCCGAGGTGAAAGGCCTGCTCGGCGCTCCGAAGTCGGGTTTGGCGCCGCATCGGAGCTTCGATGCGCCGACATCCGAGGGCTCACTGAGCCACGGCGACATGACCGAAGGCGTTGACCACCTGCTCGTAAACCGGGCGCTTGAAGGGGATGATGAGCTCGGGGGTGAGCGCGAAATCTTCCCAGCGCCATTCGTCGAATTCGGAAGGATGGTCGCCGCCTCCCGGATGGCGTACATCGATCTCTTCGTCCTCGCCGGTGAAACGAAAGGCAAACCAGCGCTGCGTCTGCCCGCGATAGCCGCCACGCCAGGCGCGTTGCAGCATTTCACGGGGCAAATCGTAGGTGAACCATTCGGGTGCTTCCGCGAGCAGGGTCGCGTTGCGCACATTGGTTTCCTCGAAAAGCTCGCGAATTGCGGCCGCCAATGGCTCTTCGCCGGGGTCGATCCCTCCTTGAGGCATTTGCCAGCGATAAGGCCCCCTGACATGCTCGGGACCCGCTTCGCCTCGCCTGCGGGCCACGAACACTTTGCCCGCGCGGTTGAAGAGCGCGATGCCGACACATCGCCGATAAGGCAGCGTGGCCTGGTCCATGATTACGCCGGGAACACCGCGAGCCATGCGGCAAGAGTCGCGTTCGAGAGCCCCGCTTGTCAAGTCTGGGAGGCGCTTACCTCCCCTTCTTCAGCCGCGACCCTTGAGTTTGAGGGTCGAGGTCACGGGAACGAGGTCGATGCCGCGCGACGAAAGGCTTTCGGCCCAGTGCGACAAATGGTCGAGGGTAACCGCGAGTGCGCTTCCCGAGGCTGTGGCAAGCCCGTTTTCGCGTGCCAAGCTCTCGAGCCGCTGCAAGGCATCATCGATTTTCGCACCATCGGGCGCGGCGTCGATGACGACATCGGCTCGCCGGACCGAAAGGTTGAGTGAAGGTCCCACGATCGCGGTGATCGAACGCGCCGAGGAGCCATCATCGACGAAGATAAGCCCGCGTTCGGCGAGATCCTTGAGCACCGGCGAAAGTGCCGCCTCGTCAGCGGTGAACCGTCCTCCGAGGAAATTCTCGATCCCGACAAAACCGGCGGCCCGCGCCAACGCCCAGTGCAGGCGCTCGATATTCCGGGCGCTGCCGGCATCGATCGTGAGCGTCTGTGGCCCGGGGTTGTTCTGCGCGTAATCGAATGGCTCCATGGGCATCTGTAGAAGGATCTCATGGCCGGCTTCGCGCGCCTTGGCGGCCTGCGCCTTGAGATTGGTGCCGTAAGGCGCAAAGGCGAGCGAGACTTCACCTGGAAGCTTCGTGATGGCACGGTTTGTCGTCTGATCGTTGAGTCCAAGTCCACCGATCACGAGCGCGATGCGGGGACGCCCTTTTGCGGCGGGTGGCGCTGGGCGCGCGTAGACTTGTGCGGGGCGTGCACCATCCGCACCGATGCGCGGCAGCGGGCCGAAATCACTTCGTTCCACGAGACGCGGATCCGGCGCGGCGGCGAGCTTGGCGGTGCCAGGAGGGTCTGGAACGCGAATCACCATCGCTCCGGGAGAGGCCGTTCCGTCGGGCCGCACGACTTCGACGCCGCTATCGGCTTCGACCTGAGAAGCCATCGCCGTTTCGGCCGGGCGTTCTCCCTCGCCGCCCTTGTCTCCGGTATCTCCGGCGCTCACGCTCGGGGGCGGCGCCGGCTCGATGCTCGCCGTGGCAAAGGGTTCGCCCGCGTGATCTGCCGCACCACCAAGAAAGGTGAGCGCAGCGATGCCGGCCCCGATCGAAGCGGCTGCGGCAAACGCGCGCAGGCGAGGCGAAAAGCCGGCTCGGTTAGGGTCATCGGCGAGCCCGAGCGGCTTGTGCAGGTCATCCGGCTCGGTCGGCAATCCCGCTGCTCCGGCGAAAGACTGGCATTCGAAGTTGGTTGCAAACAGAGGCAGCGAATCAGTGGCGCTCTTTTTTATCACAAATGTTATTGCTTCGCGGCGGAATTCGCGTGCCATCGCGATCGCTTTCGTGAGCCGCGTGCCTTTTCAAAAACACAGTCGGCGAATTCGGCGGGGTGCATGGCGTCCGGCCGGGGTGCTAGGCTTGAGCCCGCGCGTCGAGAGCTTCTCGATTCGCGATTCAGGCGGAGTCGAAGCATGAGTCCTGATTCCTTCATCGTCACAGTTGCGATCGCGGCCGTAGCCGTCGTGCTTTTGCTGGGTCTCGCCAATATGTTGCGGGGAGGGAGCGCAAACCGCTCGCAGAATTTGATGCGCCTGCGCGTGGTTCTGCAGGCGGTCGCGATCGTGCTGATCGTGCTTGTCTTGTGGTGGCGAGGCCATTGAGGCGCGATCGGCAATTGGAGCGCATCCGTTCTCGAGCCGCGCCCGTAACCAAGAATTTGATTCAAGAGTGCTTCGAGTTGCAGTCGAGGGAAGCGCCCGGTATAGGCGTTGACGCGACGCCGCATCGCGGCGACAAACGGTGAAGGGCGTCGCAAACGGTGCGCGACCTGAGTCTGGACGAGCAGGAGTGGCGATGCGGCTGAGGACGGGGCTTGCGGGGATTTTTGCCGTTGCCTGGCTTTTTGCCGCCGACTCAGCGGGTGCGGCGGACCTCGGCTATCCGACCACCTTCGTGCCCCAGCCCATTCCGGCGCCCCAATCGCAATCGCAGTTTTTCTTTCTTTCGGAGGTGCGGCTCGGCACTTTCGCGCATGATCCGACGAGCCCGGAACAAGGCAGTGCCGATCTCAACGGCGAAATTCTCTTTGCCAAGCCGTTCAGCCTGCCGGGAAGCGCCTGGGACTTTCTTTTGCCGCGCCCGAGCATCGGCGCCACGATAAATTTCGCGGGCAAGACGAGCCAAGCCTATGCCGGCCTCACTTGGACTTACGACATCACCAAGGCGATCTTCGTGGAAGGCAGCTTCGGAGGCTCGGTCAACAACGGCAAGACCGGTAACTTCGTGCCGCCTGGACACAGCGCGCTTGGATGCAACGTATCTTTCCGCGAATCCGGCTCGGTGGGCTACAGATTTACCGAGAATTGGAGCCTGATGGCCACGATCGAGCACATGTCGAACGCCGGCCTGTGCTCGCAAAATCGTGGCCTCACGAATTACGGTGCGCGCATCGGCTACACTTTTTAAGGCAGCGGCACGCGTCGCAGGGCGCCGGCTGAAACGTTGCGCGAGTTTGACCTTCGCCGAAAGATGAAACGCGAATGACAGGCGCGTGCGGTTCGCGCAAGCGGTCACGCCTTGCCATTTTCAACAACTGGGCGTTTGCATAACGGGCCCTTTGCAACATGGTGCGATGATCTTTGTGGAAAGTGGCATCGACTTTTCCGGGTCATTCTTGGATCATCTTGGAGACCGTGACCGGATGGTGGTGCTCAATCGCATCTACACACGCGCCGGAGACAAGGGAAAAACGCGCCTTGCGACGGGTGCGCCGCGCTTGAAGAGCGATTTGCGTGTCGAGGCCTTCGGCACGGTCGATGAGACAAATGCCTGCGTTGGTCTCGCGCGCCTTCATACGAAAAACGACGCGACCCTCGATGCCATGCTGGCGCGCATCCAGAACGACCTTTTCGATCTCGGGGCCGATCTCGCTTCGCCGCAGAAGCCGCAAAGCAAGCCGGGCCAGGTTTCCTTGCGCATCCTTGCGACCCAGGTCGATCGGCTCGAAACCGAGATCGACACCTTGAATGCGCATTTGGCCCCGCTCACCTCCTTCGTGTTGCCCGGCGGCTCGCCCGCGGCCGCCGCGCTACATCTGGCACGAACCGTATGCCGGCGGGCCGAGCGCCTCATCGTGGCGCTGGCGCAAAAGAAAGGCGAGAGCGTCGGTGAGGACGCAATCAAATTCATCAATCGCCTGTCGGATTTCCTCTTCGTTGCCGCACGCTTTGCAAACGGGCGCGGCGCCAACGACGTGCTTTGGATTCCCGGGCAAAATCGTTGAACCATCATCCGCGCGCTGCGTCTTCAACCCTGTCGGGCGTTGACAGCACTCGATCACCGCGATTTACCGGTATCGTGGCGCGCGAAAACGGACGCTCGCGAAACGAAAACGAGGGAGCAAACGGCGCTTGTCGCGACCGCGCTAGAGGTTTGCAGTGGAAAGTCGAAGCTCATGAAAATTTTGGTCCCCGTGAAGCGGGTCGTCGACTTCAACGTGAAGATCCGCGTCAAGCCGGATGGGACCGGCGTCGAGCTCGCCAATGTGAAAATGTCGATGAACCCTTTCGACGAGATCGCCGTCGAGGAGGCGCTGCGTCTCAAGGAGGCGGGGAAGGCGACCGAGGTGATCTGCGTGTCGATCGGTCCTGCCCAATCCGCCGAAACGATCAGGGCCGGCCTCGCCATGGGAGCCGATCGCGGCATCTTGGTGAAGACCGACCAGCCGCCGGAGCCGCTCGCCGTCGCCAAGCTTCTCAAGGCGGTCATCGTCAAGGAGGAGCCAGGGCTCGTCATCCTGGGCAAACAGGCGATCGACGATGATTGCAACCAGACGGGGCAGATGCTCGCCGCGCTGCTCGGCTGGCCGCAGGGCACTTTCGCCTCCAAGCTCGTGATCGGGAATGGCTCGATGGACGTAACGCGTGAGGTGGATGGCGGCCTGCAGACGTTGACGCTGAAGATGCCGGCGATCATCACGACGGATCTGCGCCTCAACGAGCCGCGCTATGCGTCTTTGCCGAACATCATGAAAGCCAAGAAGAAGCCGATCGACGAGACGACGCCGGAAGCGCTCGGGGTCGATCCCGCGCCTCGCCTCAAGGTGCTGAAGACGGTCGAGCCGGCCGGCCGCAAAGCGGGTGCGAAGGTGAAGTCGGTGGCCGAGCTCGTGGCGAAGCTCAAGGACGAAGCCGGGGTGATATGAGATGACGACGCTTCTTTTCGCCAAACACGACAACAAGGCGCTCAACGAAGCAACGCGCAGGGCGCTCACGCCGGCGAAGGCGCTCGGTGCGCCGGTCCACATCCTGGTCGCGGGCTTCAATTGCCGCGCCGTCGCCGAGGAGGCGGCAAAGCTCGATGGCGTGGAGAAGGTGCTTCTCGCCGAGGCCCCCGTCCATGAGCACCGTCTCGCAGAGCCCCTTGCGGCGCTGCTCCACGCGCTTGCTCCCGGCTATGACGCAATACTCGCCGCCTCGACCACGACCGGCAAGAACGTCATGCCACGCCTCGCCGCCCTCCTCGACGTGATGCAGGTCTCCGACATCATCAACGTGGTCTCGGCCGACACTTTCGAGCGCCCGATCTATGCCGGCAATGCGATCCAGACGGTGCAGGCGACCGATGCGAAAAAAGTGATCACGGTTCGCACGGCCGCCTTTGCGCCCACGGGTGATGGGAGCGCCGTGGCTCCGATCGAAACCATCACCTCGCCAGCCGATCCCGGGCTCTCGACCTTCAAGGGCGAGGAGGTCGCAAAACTGGATCGACCGGAACTCGCGTCCGCCAAGATCATCGTTTCGGGCGGGCGCGCGCTGGGTTCTGCCGAGAAATTCCGCGAAGTCATCACTCCGCTTGCCGACAAGCTCGGCGCTGCAATGGGTGCCTCGCGCGCCGCGGTCGATGCGGGCTACGCACCGAATGACTGGCAGGTCGGTCAGACCGGGAAGGTCGTTGCACCCGATCTCTATGTCGCGGTCGGCATCTCGGGAGCGATCCAGCATCTCGCCGGTATGAAGGATTCGAAGGTGATCGTCGCGATCAATAAGGATGAGGAGGCGCCGATCTTTCAGGTGGCCGATTACGGGCTCGTCGCCGACCTCTTCGCGGCCGTTCCCGAGTTCGCGGCCGAGCTCGGTAAATTGGGCAAATAGGAGAAAAGGCAATTGGCAAACGCAACTTCGCGCGTAAGCTCAAGGCCTTGTGCAGGTTCTCTGGGCAAAAACAGGTTCCCTTTTTGCCGATGATGGGATAGCGAGTAATTCGGAATGGTTGATATCAGGACGGTCGGCATAATCGGCGCGGGGCAGATGGGCGCGGGCATCGCCCATGTGGCGGCGCTTGCCGGGTATGATGTGGTCGTCAACGATGTGACGCTCGAACGCGTCGAGAGCGCGCTCGCCACCATTAACGGCAATATGGCCCGCCAGATCGCCAAGGGCGCGATCACCGAACCCGATCGCAAAACCGCGCTGAAGCGCATCGCACCCGCCAAGAACCTCGAGGCCATGGCCGATTGCGACCTCATCATCGAGGCAGCGGCGGAGAGCGAACCGTTGAAGCGACAGATATTCGAGAGCCTCAAGCCGCATCTGAGGCCCGATGCGATTGTCGGGTCGAACACCTCGTCGATCTCGATCACCCGGCTTGCGGCAGTCACCGGCAACCCGGAACGGTTCATTGGTATTCATTTTATGAATCCGGTCCCCGTAATGCAGCTTGTCGAGCTGATCCGGGGCATCGCGACGAGCGACGAGACGTTCGAGGCGGCGCGGGAGTTTTGCGCCAAGCTCGGAAAGACGGTGACGGTGGCGGAAGATTTTCCCGCTTTCATCGTGAACCGCATCCTTTTGCCCATGATCAATGAGGCGATCTACACGCTTTATGAGGGTGTGGGCTCGGTCGATGCCATCGACACCGCCATGCGGCTTGGCGCAAATCACCCGATGGGGCCGTTGCAGCTCGCGGATTTCATCGGCCTCGACACCTGCTTGTCGATCATGCAGGTGCTATACGAAGGACTTGCGGACTCGAAATATCGGCCATGCCCGCTACTCGTCAAATATGTCGAGGCCGGCTGGGTGGGCAAGAAGGTTAAGCGCGGCTTTTACGATTACCGCGGTGAAAAACCGGTCCCGACGCGTTGAACTTCACGGTTTCGTGATCACGTCGACCATCCTCGGCGCTCGCTGAAAGCGCCTTTGTTCCAGCAACATCGCACCGTTATTTCGCTCTTGCGCCTTCACAAGGCTGTCATTGTGCCGCTAGATTAAGGAGCTTGGGGCGAATCTGCCCCGTTCGCTCGGAGAGCGTGGCTTGACGATCCATGTGGCGCCTCCCGTTTCGCCGGAAGCGTGTCCGGCACTGGTGCTCAACGCCGATTACCGGCCGCTGAGCTATTACCCACTGTCGCTCTGGTGCTGGCAGGACGCGATCAAAGCGGTCTTCATGGAACGGGTGAACATCGTTTCCGAATATGATCGGCGCGTGCGCTCGCCGAGCTTCGAGATGCGCCTTCCCTCGGTCGTTTCGCTCAAGACCTATGTGAAGCCGCCGCGCCATCCTGCCTTCACGCGCTTCAACGTATTCCTGCGCGACCGGTTCACCTGCCAATATTGTGGCGCCCGGGAGGATTTGACCTTCGACCACGTGGTACCGCGCTCCAAAGGCGGACAGACGGTTTGGTCGAATGTGGTCGCCGCTTGCGCGCCGTGCAATCTTCTCAAAGGGGATTGGCTGCCTGGCGAATCGGGCATGCGGCCGCGCCAAAAACCGTACCAGCCGACGGTCCATGATCTCCATCAGAACGGCCGGCACTTCCCGCCGAACTATCTCCACGAGAGCTGGATGGATTATCTTTATTGGGATGCCGAGCTCGAGCCGTAACCGGCACGAAGCGTCACCGCGTCACGAAGATGGGTGGGACGACATGCGCAAAGCTGCATTTTCGGCGCGAATGCGGATCGCGAGCACCGTGGCATTTGCAAGCGAGAAGGCCAGCGCATACCAGGCAAGCCCGAGCGCGAGCGGCAGGACCGCGATCTCACCCGCCACGACCAAATAGTTCGGATGTGCGAAAAACCGATAGGGTCCACGGCGCACAAGGGTGGCTCCGGGCGCGACGATGATGCGCGTTGTCCAGCGTCCGCGAAGCGTCGCGATCACCCAGATGCGCAAGAGCTGCAACACCACGAAGGCGAGAAGCCATCCGATGCGTACATACTCGTCGAAAGCGAGAGTCCAGAGGCCGAGAAGCCAAGTTGTGTGCAAAGCCACGATGATCGAATAATGCGCCGGCGCGGCTTCGATCGCGCCCTCGGCCAAGAGACGCTTCGTGTTGTGCTTTGCGAGGATGAGTTCCGCGCCGCGCTGCAGCGTGACGAAGCCGAGGAGGATCGGCGCCCCCGTCACGCGGCTCTCTTCAACGAGACGAGGCTTGCGGTGAAGCCAGGCCCGAGCGCACTGAGAACGGCGCGCCCCGGCAAGCCCTGTTTCAAAACGCGCTCGAGCACGAAGAACACGGTCGGAGCGGACATGTTGCCGTAATCGGCGAGGACTTCGCGCTCATGATCGAGCGAGCCTTGCGGGAGCGAAAGCGCGCGCTCGAGTGCCGTGACGACCTTGGCGCCACCGGGATGGCAGACGAAGCGGTCGACATCGTTGAGCGCAAGGCTTTGTCTGTGGAGCACGTCATCCACGGCGACGCGCAGATTTGCTTCCACGAATGGCGGAATGGCGCGCGCGAAGATCACGCCAAAACCTTGCGGGTCCACGTCCCAACCCATGAGGTCGAGCGTTTCGGGCCAGGTGTATTCGCCCCCGCACTCGATCTCGGCGAGGCCACCCTCTCCCGCGCGCAATACGCAGGCCGCGGCTCCGTCCCCGAATAGCGCGGTCGCGACGATATTGGCCTTGGTGAGGCTATCAGGCCGAGAGGCGAGCGTGCACAGCTCGATCACGACGAGGAGGACGTTGGTCCCAGGGCGCGCCTGCGCCAAGCGCGCGGCCACCGAAAATCCGGAAACGCCCCCGGCGCAACCGAGCCCGAACACTGGAACTCGCATCACGTCCCTGCGAAATCCCATGCGGCCCAAGGCACGCGCCTCGAGGCTTGGTGTCGCGATGCCGGTCGACGAGACGGTCACGACGGTGTCGATTTCCCCCGCCTTCAGACCCGCCGTCCCGAGCGCTTCTCTCGCCACACGCGCGAAAAGCGCGTCCGCGCCTTCAAGGTAAGCGGCGGTCCGCTCGGGCCAACCGGGCTCGGAAAGGTACCAATCCGCTGGCCGCACGGCATAGCGCGTCCTGATCCCCGAGCTTTCGAAGACCCGCGCCAGCCGATCGAATGAGGGATAGCGCGCGGCGAAAACGGTCTCGGCAAGCGCAGCCACCTCCTTTTGCACCATGAGGTGAGGCGGCACGGCAGTCGCAACAGCGACAAGGGAGGCGGGTTTCGGCAAAGTCGGTGGCCCTTTTGACGCGCAAACGCGTCCAGGAGATTGCGGTTTTCGGAAAAATATTCCGGTTCGATAGCTTTTCGGGGGCCTTCAAAGCACTCGGCGCTCCCTCGGCCCCGAACGCGACGGCGCACATATAAGGGCTTCCGGCGT
The DNA here is from genome assembly GCA_019247605.1 of Hyphomicrobiales bacterium. Classification (GTDB taxonomy): domain Bacteria; phylum Pseudomonadota; class Alphaproteobacteria; order Rhizobiales; family Beijerinckiaceae; genus GAS188. The sequence goes on along the minus strand of JAFBAS010000048.1, from coordinate 22,281 downwards.
GATTGGCTCGAATTTTGATGGCCCCTTCTCGAAATCTTGATAATAACCCTGTTCGGTGAAGTCGCCGAGGCCCTGTTGCATCCTCGCCGCAGTAAGGTCATCAAAGAGGTCGACAATAGGCAAGTCCAAACAGAGAACGGGAGAGGCAAGTGGCGAAGCTCGTCACAGTCGCAAAACCGCTCGAACGAACGCGGCCGGAGGATGGCGTGGAACGGATGGCGCAGCCGAAGGAAGTTGCCTCCAAAGCTTCCCCATCGGCCCATGTGTCCGATCTCTCCAAATCACCTGATCTCTCCAAGTCGCCTGATCTCGCCAAGTCGCCTGATCTCTCCAAGTCACCTGATCTCTCCAAGTCACCTGATCTCTCCAAGTCGCCTGAGCGCTTCGTCAATCGCGAATTGTCCTGGCTGCGTTTCAATCGCCGCGTCATGGAAGAGGCCTCGAACCGCGACCACCCGCTTCTCGAGCAGCTTCGTTTTCTCTCGATCTCGGCGAACAATCTCGACGAGTTCTTCATGGTGCGGGTCTCAGGCCTGCGCGAGCAGCTCCACGCCAAGGTCGTGCTGCGCTCCCAGGACGGAATGGATCCTGCCGAACAGCTCGAAAAGATCGGCGTCGAGGTGGCGACGCTCGCGAGTGATCAGCAACAGCGCTTGCGTGAATTGCGCGCCGAAATGGCCGAGGAGGGCATCCTCATCCTCAACGCGTCCGAGCTTTCGCCGCTCGAGCGCAATTGGCTCGAAGGTCATTTTCTCGAACATATCTTCCCGGTGCTCACGCCGCTCGCCATCGATCCGGCCCATCCCTTTCCTTTCATCCCCAACCTTGCCTTCTCGCTCGGGGTCAATCTCGTGCGGCAGGCGGACGGGCGCCCGCTCAACGCGCTCGTGCGGGTCCCCCAAAAAATCGCGCGATTCGTGCGCCTTCCCGACCTTTCCCAGACGGGCCAGACGCGTTTCGTCGCGCTCGAACAGATCATCGGTGCTTTCGTCCACAAGCTCTTTCCCGGCCACGTTGTGAAGGGGCTTGGCGGTTTTCGCGTCATTCGTGACAGCGATCTCGAGATCGAGGAAGAGGCGGAGGATTTGCTTCGCATGTTCGAGACGCTGCTCAAGCGGCGCCGGCGTGGCGACGTGATCCGGCTCGAGGTCGAGGCGCGCATGCCCGAGGGGCTGCGAAGCTTCCTTGCCGAGGAACTCGACGTGACCGCCGAGGAGACCTTCGTCGTGGAGGGCATGCTCGCCTTGAACGAGCTCTCCCAACTCATCGGAGATGACCGTCCGGACCTCAAATTCAAGCCGTACACTCCGCGTTTTCCCGAGCGCGTGCGCGAACATGGCGGCGATTGCTTCGCCGCCATCCGCGAGAAGGATTTCGTGGTTCACCACCCCTACGAATCCTTCGATGTCGTGGTGCAATTCCTGCAGCAGGCGGCGCGCGATCCCAACGTCATCGCGATCAAGCAGACGCTTTATCGAACCTCATCGGATTCCCCGATCGTCAAGACGCTCGCGGAAGCCGCCGAGGCCGGCAAATCGGTGACGGCGCTCGTCGAGCTCAAGGCGCGCTTCGACGAAGAGGCCAACATTCGTTGGGCGCGCGATCTCGAGCGCGCCGGCGCGCAGGTCGTGTTCGGATTCGTCGAGCTGAAGACGCATGCCAAGCTTTCGCAGGTCGTGCGCCGCGAAGGCGGCCAGTTGACGAGCTATTGCCATGTCGCGACCGGCAATTACCATCCCGCGACCGCGAAAATCTACACCGATCTTTCCTATTTTACCGCCAATCCCGTGATCGCTCGCGATGTGGCGCGCATCTTCAACTTCATCACCGGTTATGCTGAGCCCGGCGAGCTCGAGCGCATGAGCGTATCTCCAGGGACGCTGAGGAAGCGCCTTTTCGAGCATATCAACGAAGAGATTGCGCACGCCAAAGCGGGCCGGCCAGCCGCCATTTGGGGCAAATGCAATTCACTCGTGGATCCGCAGGTGATCGATGCGCTCTATCGGGCGAGTCAGGCGGGGGTCCGCATAGAGCTCATCGTGCGCGGAATTTGCTGCTTGAGGCCCGGCGTGCCGGGTCTTTCCGAGAACATTCGTGTGAAGTCGATCGTCGGGCGCTTTCTCGAGCACGGCCGCATTTACTGCTTCGGCGGAGGCCATGGACTTCCCCATGAAAAAGCCCATGTCTACATCTCGTCGGCCGATCTCATGACGCGCAACCTCGATCGTCGCGTCGAGGCGATGCTGCCGATCGACAACCCGACGGTGCATGAGCAGATCCTCGATCAAATCATGGTGGCCAATCTGCGCGACAACCAGCAGAGCTGGCGGTTCACGCCTGAAGGGACGAGCGTGCGCATCGTGCCAAAGCCGGGTGAAGCTCCGTTCAATGCGCACCACTACTTCATGACCAATCCGAGCCTTTCAGGACGTGGACGATCGTTACGTGAATCAGGGCCCAAGCGCCTCTTTGAGAAGACCGGAAAGCGCTGAGCGCCTGCCGATCCCCTTCCCCGGGCGCTTGCCGCCCGCGGAACGTTTTGCGGTCGTCGATATCGGCTCGAATTCCGTGCGCCTCGTCGTCTTCGACAAGGTCTCGCGCGCGCCTCTCGTTCAGTTCAACGAGAAGGCCTTGTGCGGGTTGGGCCGCGCCGTTCGCTCGACCGGTCGCCTTGCCGATGATTCCGTCGATAAGGCGCTTGCCTCGATCGGGCGCTTTCGCGTCCTCTGCGCCGAAATGAATGTGAAGCATATGCGTGTCGTCGCGACGGCGGCGGCCCGCGATGCGCAGAACGGCTCGGATTTCCTTTCGCGCGTGCAGGACCTCGTGGAAGCGAAACCCGAGCTTCTCTCGGGCGAACGCGAGGCGGAGCTTTCCGCTCTGGGCGTCGTGTGCGGCTTGCACGAACCGGATGGCGTCGCGGGCGATCTCGGGGGCGGCTCGCTCGAGCTGGTCTCGCTCAAGAAAGAGAAGATCGGGGAAGGCACTTCGCTCAAGCTTGGCGGATTGGCGCTGATGGACGAAGCGGGCGGTTCGCTCAAGAAGGCCGAGAAGATCGTGCGGGAGACCCTCGAATCCTGTGCGGTCATGCGTCTCGTGAAGGGGCGCCCCTTCTATGCGGTCGGCGGCACATTCCGGGCGCTGGCGCGACTGCACATCGGGCAGCGCGCTTACCCGCTTCAAGTGATGCACGGCTACGTCATCCCGGTGCGTGACGCAGTCGAGTTCGTGAAGCTCGTCGAGCGCGTGAACGCCGACACGCTGGATTCGATCGCGGCGGTCAATGTGGCGCGCCGCCCGCTTCTCGCCTACGGCGCTCTGGTGCTCGACGAGATCATCCGGATCGGCAAGCCCAAGGAAGTCGTGATCTCGGCAACGGGCGTGCGCGAAGGGCTCGTCTACGAGCAGCTGACCGAGGCCGAGCGGCGCGCCGACCCGCTCATCGTGGCTGCAAGCGAGATGAACCAAGCGCGTGCGCGCGACCCCGCACATGCCGGCGACCTGATTTCCTGGAGCGATGAATTCTTCGCGACCTTGCCCTTCGACGAAACACAGGGCGAAGCGCGTTTGCGCCACGCGGCTTGCCTACTGAGCGACATCGGGTGGAGCGCACATCCGGATTACCGTGGTGAGCAAAGCTTGAACACAGTTGCCCACGCTCCCTTTTTCGGCGTCGATCATCCAAGCCGCGCCTATCTCGCGCTTGCCGTTTATTTCCGTCATGCTGGCTTCTCGGCCGATGCGCGCAGCACGCCGAGCATTCGCGAGCTCGCGAGCGCACGTGGGCTTGACCGGGCCCGCGTCCTAGGCGCGGCGTTCCGCGTCGCCTCCCTGATCGCGGCCGGCATGTCGGGAGTGCTCGGTCGTACACCCCTGGTGCTCGAAGGCGGCCGGCTCGTACTCACCCTTCCCGCGGCGCTCGGCCCCCTCGCCGGGGAGCGCCTGATGAGCCGCATGAAAACCTTGGGCAGGCTTCTCGGGCGCGAGCCGCTCTTTCGCGTACTGCCCGGATAGGCGGGTTCGAGTTTCGCCTTCGGCTATTTCTCTCCGGGCACTCCATAGGACGGCGCTTGATCGGGATCGAGTGCGCGCGTCACGTAATCGTCCATTTGCGGCTTGTAGCGCTTCCACAGCTTGGCGAGCTCGCCGATCGGATCTTCGTCATGCCAATCGACGCGCAGATCGGCGACCGGCCAGGGCACGTCGCGTACCATGAGAAGCCCGGCCGAATGCACCGGCCCTGCTTCTCCGCCGGCGCTCAGGCCCGCCATCAACGCATCGACGAGCCGGTCGCCGAGGTCGAGCGTCTCCTTCTCCTCGAAACACGCCAGCATACGTGACGGCACCTCGATGTTCTGGAGAAGATTTCCCGCCGCGGCGCCATTGCGCCCAAGCACGAGTGCATGGGTGCCGAGCGTCTTCGTTCCGGAAAAGCCCGCGCTCTTGCCGTTTCGATCGAGGATCACGAGCTGGCGATATTCGATATGAGGAGTTTGCGCCTTGAGGTGTTCGAGCGCGTGCTCGATATCGCTCTCTGCCTCGAGGAGGTCGAGACCTTTTGGCCCGAGCGACGGGTCGGTTATGTTTTGCGTCGCGACCACGCCCACGCGCGCTCGCGCATGGGCGCAACGGGCGGCGACGGCGGGGCTCGATGAGGACACCGCCATCCCCAACATGCCGCTTCGCGGGCAAAATCCAAGGATCGAGAAGGTCATGCGTCCGCCAAGTTTCCTGAAGTAAAATGGAGATTATCCTGCGGCCGGAAACATGCCAATCTCGTCACATTCCAAGCATGGAGGTTGCCAATGTCGAAACCAACCCTCTGGCTTCTCGCCTCGGCGATCGTCGCGTTGAGCTCACCTTGCCTCGCCGAAGGCGGCGGAGGCGGAACAGGAGGTGGCGGCGGATATGGCGGCGCCGGTTATGGCGCCAACAGCTATTACAATATCTGCCGCCACGAGGTTCGGGCCAAATTCTGCCCGACGGGCACATGTCCGAGGGGGACGAAATCCATCAGGGAAGCACAGATCGAGCGATGTGCGCGCCACTATGGAGGCGTGCGGATCAAGGGCTATTGAGTTTCGCGCAGACGCACGCGTCAATCCAGAGCGGAGATCGTAAGGGCGCGACGTGATTGCCCCCGCGCTTTGTCGGTCCTGCGAAGGGTGCTCGCGCAAACGCGCTTTATCGGTTATCGAGACGAAAGGAAACGCATCGAATGCAAGACCCAGCCGGCGAGCGCGGCGGAACGGCCTCATGACGACACATAAGCGCATCCGTAAGTTCAATACGCGTGATACCTACCCCGAACAGAAGCTCGACAACGATCTTTGTCAGGCGGTCGTCGCACGCGGCACGATGGTGTTCGTGCGCGGTCAGGTCGGACAGGACCTCGACACGGCGAAGAGCGTCGCGATCGGCGACCCGGCCGGGCAAGCCGAGAAGGCGATGGCGAACATCAAGATGCTGCTCGAAGAGGGGGGAGCGAAACTCGAGCACATTTGCAAGATCACGATCTACATCATCGACCCACGCTATCGCGAGCCGGTCTATCGCGCCGTCGGCAAATGGCTGAAAGGCGTGCATCCGGTCTCGACCGGGATCGTCGTCTCCGCTTTGGCGCGCCCCGAATGGCTGGTCGAGGTCGATGCGATAGCCGTCATTCCTGACGCCGAAGCGTGAGGGGCGGATTGCGTCCGTGACGGGTCACCTCTGCGTCGAGGACCGGCGGCGGTGAATTTGGCATCCGGGCCTTCATCCGTTCTGCATGCCCCAGCGACGGATGGTGCGCGCCTCCAGGAAGCGGAAGATCACGCCTTCGACCACGAGGCCGACCGCCATCACCGTAAGGAGCCCGGCGAACACCGAGGCGGTGTCGAGCGTGTTGCGGTTCTCGAAAATGAACCAGCCGAGCCCGCCCTGACCTGAGGAAACGCCAAAGACGAGTTCGGCGGCGATGAGCGTGCGCCAGGCGAAGGCCCAGCCGATCTTGAGGCCTGCGAGGATCGCCGGAAAGGCCGCGGGAATGAGGATTCTGAAAACAAATCCCATCCCACGCAGGCCGAAGGTGCGCCCGGCCATGCGCAAGGTCTCCGAGACCGAGAGGAATCCCGAATGCATGTTGAGCGCGACCGCCCACAGCACCGAATGCACGATCACGAAGATGAGCGAAGGACGCCCGAGCCCGAACCATAGAAGCGCAAGCGGCAAAAGCGCGATCGCGGGCAGCGGGTTGAACATCGCCGTGAAAGTCGAGAGGAGGTCCGTGCCGAACCTCGTCGTCACCGCGGCCGTGGTGAACAGCGCCGCGATCACAAGCCCGATGGCGTAGCCGACAACGAGCGTCTCGAGCGTCACGGAAAGCCGCTGCGGAATGACGCCGGAGACGATCCCGTCGCGCAGCGCCGCGAGCGTTTCCAGAAAGGTCGGGAAGGTGAGGGGGCTCGCGAGCCAGCGCGCGTAAAGCTCCCATGCGAGCGCAAGAGCGACAAGAATGATGCCGCGACGAAAAGCGGAATTGGCGCCGAGCCTTTCGACAAAGGACAGCGGCTTTGCCACGTCGCCGAGTCCGATGGGCGCCGACACCTGCCGCTCGAATTCAGGGCGCGTCGGCACAAGGCTGCTGCCGGTGTCGCTCATGGCTTCGGGCCCTTCTCCGGCGAGACCGCTTCCGCATCGAAAAGCATGTGCGAGATGCGTGTCGTCAATTGCTGGAAACGAGGCGCGTCCCGGTCGCTTTGTGCAAAGCCGCTGTTGAGCTCGGCGCGTACCTGTCCGGGGTGCGGGGACAGCACCACGATGCGCGAGCCGATCACAACGGCCTCCTCGATCGAATGGGTGACGAAGACGAGAGTGAAACGCACATCTTGCCAGAGCTGCAAAAGCTCATCTTGCATCTTGCGCCGGGTGAGCGCGTCGAGCGCCGCGTAAGGCTCGTCCATGAGAAGCACATCGGGCCTCATCGCCATGGCCCGCGCGATTGCGACGCGCTGCTTCATGCCGCCCGACAGCATATGCGGATAGGCGTCGGCGAATTTCGTCAGATTGACCTTGGCGATCGCCTCGTTTGCCCGCGCTCTCACCTCGTCGTGTGCGACGCCATTGACGCTCATCGGAAAGGCGACATTGGCTCTCACCGTCTTCCACGGGAGAAGCTGATCGAATTCCTGGAACACCATCATGCGATCCGGCCCGGGCGCGTCGATCGGCTTGCCCTTGAGGGTGATCGAGCCTTCCACCGGCTTGAGGAACCCTGCAATGGCCTTGAGTAGCGTCGATTTCCCGCAGCCTGAAGGCCCGAGCAGCACGAGCCGGTCCGTCTTGAAAATATCGAGGCTCACGCGATAGGTCGCGGTGACGAGATGGTCCGGCGTCTTGTACTGAAGGGTTACGCCTTCGACCCTGACGAGCGCTGGCTCGAATTGTAGTGAGGCCGTACCCCTCACGCTTTGGACTTGATTCATAAGACATTCTCGAGAACACGGCAGGCGATCTTGCCGCCGGGTCGGTCTTATCAGTTGACGAGCACGAGGTGAATTGCCGCGCTGGGCTGCCGGCGCATCGAGTTCACTCAAAGGGAGCGCCCGCCGTCGACGCGAATGGTCGTGCCGGTGACGAAAGTGAGATGGGTGGCGCAGGCGAGCACCGTCGCCGCGACATCTTTCGCGCTTGCTATGCGCCTGAGAGGCGTGGCGGCAGCAGCCTTGGCGTTGAATTCCGCGCCGCGGCCGGGCACAAAGCTCGTGTCCACGGCGCCCGGTGCGACCCCGACGACTCTTACTTGCGGGGCAAGAACACGCGCGAGTGATTTCGTCATGACATCGATGCCCGCCTTCGCGGCCCCATAGGCGATATTCGAGCCGTTTCCAGAGCTTCCCGCGACTGAGGACACGGACACAATGAGGCCATCGCCCGAGGCCCTCAAGAGAGTCGCGAAGGTGCGGATCGCAGCGAATTGGCCGCGCCAATTGACCGCGAACATCCGGTCGATGAATTCATCATCGAGCGCATCGAGATCGCCATGCGGCACGGGCTTGGTGAACCCTGAAGTGTTCACCAGGACATCGAGGCGCGAGAAACGGCTTTCGATCGCCTCGCGCAATGCAATGAGCGATGCGGTATCCGCCACATCCGCGGGAAAGGCCGCATGCCCCTTCCCTGGGAGCTTGGCGAGGATCGCCTTCGCGACGGCTTCCTTTTCGCTTCCGGGACGGTGCGTGATCGCGACCCGCGCTCCCGCCCGCGCGAAGAGTTCCGCGGTCGCCGCACCGATGCCGCCGGAGCCACCGATGACGAGCGCCGCCTTGTCGGCGAGCGAAGTGGGGTCGATCATTTTCGGAATTCTCCGTCTTGGGACAAGGAGAACGCGCGGGACGATCTTGCCGGAGCGACGCTCCCGTTCTCCGGAAGCGCTCAAGCATCGAAAGCGCTATAAAAGCAAGACCCGCCTCTTCAGGCAGAGGAGATGACTATGGGTCTCATGCTCCCCGTTCTTCTCGGATCGGTCCGCTCGGACCGCCAAGGCATCAAGGCTGCGCGATATGTCATCAGAATGCTCGAGGCGCGGGGACACGAGCCCGTGCTGGTCGATCCTGCGGAGAAGAAGCTCCCTCTGCTCGATCGGATGTATAAGGAATACCCGAAAGGGAAGGCACCGAAGGTTCTCGAGGAGCTCGCCGCGCTTTATCGGCGCGCTGACGGTTTTGTGATCGTGTCGGGCGAGTACAACCAATCCGTGCAGCCGGCCCTCAAGAACCTGCTCGACCATTTTCTCGAGGAGTATTTCTGGCGACCCTCGACGATCGTCTCCTATTCGGCCGGGCGCTTCGCCGGCGTGCGCGCCGCCGTGGCGCTCAGAACCATCCTCGCGGAGCTCGGCATGCCGAGCCTGCCGTCGGTGCTTTCCATTCCGACAATCGGCAGCACCCTGACCGAGGAGGGACATTCGAAGGAAGCCTGGATCGACAAAGCCGCGACCCGTTTCCTCGCGGAGTTCGAATGGTATGCCGAGGCGCTCGCGAGCAAGCGAAAGGAAGGAACGCCTTATTGAAAAATGAATTCTGGTCGGACGTTCACATATTGCGAGGTAACGAGAAGTGAACACTGTGAAAATCACTGTCGGCGGTGCAACGGAAAAGCATGCTTCGCACCGATTCATCGATGCCTGGCATCGCGCTGAAAGAGGCGAGAGCTTCCATGAGCGTAGATTGTCTTTCGAAAGCTGGGATGCTCTCACCCGCGTTCTAACTTGTAAACGGATCGAGCTATTGCGCCATGTTCATAGCACAAGGTCACCAGCATTCGGGCGTTGGCCAAGGCGCTCGGGCGCGACTACAGCAATGTTCACGCGGATGGGCGGGCCTTGAAAGCGGCAGGGCTGCTCGATGCGCCGAGTGACGAAGTGCGCGCGGACTATGACGTGATCGAGACCAGGATTGCCTTTTGACTACCGACTCCCGCCCTCATGTCCCCGATTGTGCTTTTGCGGGGAGGGGCTGGACCGGTGCTCCAGGGCCGATCTTCTGGAGATTGCCGGTGATGATCCGGTCGCCCTCGCTCACGCCCTTCGTCACCACGACGAGATCGCCGGCAGTTGGGCCGAGCGTCACGAGGCGCTGCTCGGCCTTGTTGTCCGCGCCCACCACATAGACATATTTGCCGAGCTGGCTCGAGCCGAGCGCCGTCTGCGGCACGAGAAGCGCGTCGGGCTCGTCCTTGAGGTGCAGCCGCGCATGCACATATTGGCCGGGAAGAAGCGCGAAGTCTCCATTGGCGATCGTGGCGCGTGCTGTAATCGTGCCAGTCGCGCGGTCAACGATGTTGTCGATGAAGGTAAGCTCACCCTTGTGGTGCGCCGCGGACTCGGCCGGAACCAGAACCTCCACCTCGACCTTGCCGGCCGCATAGGCCTTCTGGATGTCGGGCAGGTCGGCTTCGCTCGGGTTGAAGGTGACGTAGATCGGGTCGAGCTGGACGAGCGTGTTGAGGGTTGTGCCCGCCACGCTGACTAGCGTCCCGATCGGCGCCTGGTTTCGCCCAATGCGGCCTGAGAACGGTGCGCGGATCTCCGCGTAGCCGAGGTTGAGCTGGGCGGTGCGGATCAAGGCCTGATCCATGGTGACGGCGGCTTGCGCCTGACGCAGCGCGCTCTCGCGCTGTTCGAGCGTGTCCTTGGCGACGAAGCCGCTTTTCACGAGCTCATCGCCCCGATTGTAATTGGCGCGCGCATATTCGAGCGCCGCGGTGTCGCGCTGCTGTTGCGCCGTCGCCTGGTCGAGTGCAGCCTGCAAATCACGCGGATCGATCCGGTAGAGGAGGTCGCCTTCCTTCACATCCGCGCCGTCCGGCGCGAGCTGCGCCGCGATGTAGCCGGTGACGCGTGCCTGCAACGGGATGTTCCGGATCGACTCCGTTCGCGCCGAATACTCGAGATCGATCGGCACGGTCTTCTTGACGACGGGCGTGACCGGCACCGGCATGACAAAGGCATGCTGCGCGGGCGCCTGGGCCGGAGCACTGAATGCTCCCATTCCCAAATCGTAGCCGCGGAAATAAATTGCCGTCGCGGTGCCCGCCGCGAGCAGCACAATCGTGGTGAGGGCGATTTTCCAGCCGCGCATCGTGTCGCTCTCTCGTTCTATTCCGCGGCCTTGGCTTCGGGATCGAAGCGATAGGGCACGGGCGCGGGCGCGGCCTTCTCAACCTCGCGCCCTTCGCGCAAGCGCTCAATCAGGGCGTAGAAAATCGGCACGAAGACAAGCGTGAGAGCCGTGGCGGCCAGCATGCCGCTGAACACGGTGGTGCCGATCGATTGGCGCCCTGCCGCACCAGCGCCATGCGCGAACATCAACGGCACGACGCCGAGAATGAAGGCGAAGGCGGTCATGAGAATCGGACGAAGCCGAAGGCGCGCCGCCTCCATCGCAGCCTCCACGATGCTCAAGCCCTCTTCGCGTCGGCGTCTCGCGAATTCGACGATCAGAATCGCGTTCTTGGCGGAGAGGCCGATGAGCATCACGAAGCCGATCTGCGAATACACGTCGATCTGGATGTTGCGCAAAAACAAGCCCGAGATCGCACCGAAAAGGGCAAGCGGCACCGTGAGAAGAACCATGAAAGGCATGGTCCAGCTCTCATATTGGGCCGCAAGGATGAGGAACACGAAAACGAGGGCGAGCCCGAAGACGAGGGTCGCGACCGAGCCCGCCTTGAGCTCCTGGTAAGTGATGCCTGTCCATTCGAAGCCGAAATCGGCGGGCAGCACCGTCGCGGCGACACGTTCCATCGCCGCGATCGCTTGGCCCGAGGAATAGCCTTGTGCCGCGCCCCCATTGATCAGGGCCGAGGCGTAATTGTTGTAATGGGGCACGGTCTCGGGCCCGACGATCGGCTTGAGCGCACCGAGGGTGCTGAGAGGCACCATGCCGCCCGAGGCGTTGCGCACATAGAGCCGCGAGAGATCGGAGGCTTCGGCGCGGGCATTCTTGTCGGCCTGGAGCGTCACGCGGAAGGTGCGCCCAAAAAGATTGAAGTCGTTCACGTAAAGCGAGCCGAAAAAGATCTGCAGCGTGTTGAAGACATCGGGCAGATTCAAGCCCAGAAGCTTCGCCTTGGTGCGGTCGAGATCGTAGTTGAGTTGCGGTGTCGATGTGCTGAAAGAGGTGAACAACTGCTGTGCGTTCAGCTCTTTCTGCTTGCGGGCTTCCACGAGCAGAGCCTGTGCCACATCGTTGAGCGCAACGCTGCCGCGCCCCGTGAGGTCCTCGAGCTGGAACTCGAAGCCGCCTGTCGCGCCAAGTCCCGGGATCGACGGCGGATCGAATGAGAGCGCGAAAGCGTCCGGGATTTGCAGGAGTGCCGGGCGCACGGAACCGACGAGGCGCGAAGCCGTCTGCTCAGGCCCGCGTTCATCCCAAGGCTTGAGGATCGCGAATTCGACGCCGGCATTCGATTGATTGGCGAAGGTGAGGAAGTTGAAACCGCTGATCGATACGACATCCTGGACGCCCGGCGTTCGCAGCAAGGTCTCGCGCACTTGCTTGGCCACCGCATCCGTGCGTTGCAGCGAGGCGCCGTCCGGGAGCTGGATCACCACAAAAAAATACCCCTGGTCCTCGACGGGCAGGAAAGTCGAGGGGATGCGGAGCGAGACGAGGTAGGTGGCAGCGATGCCGGCGGCGAAGAGCGCGAGCATCGCCCAGCGGATGCGGATGAGGAAACGGACGCTGCGCGCATAGGAGTGCGCAAGCCAGGTGAAACCGGCATTGAACCAGCGAAACAGCACGAAGCGCGGAGGCTCGCGTTCGCGCAAGAAAGCCGCGCAAAGGGCCGGGCTCAAGGTGAGCGAGTTGAAGGCCGAGATGCCGACCGATATGGCGATCGTCAGGGCGAATTGGTTGTAGAGGCGGCCCGTGACCCCCGGAAGGAAAGCAACCGGGATGAACACTGCCATCAATACGGCGGTGGTGGCGATGATCGGCCCGATCACCTCCGTCATGGCCTTGCGTGCGGCGGCGAGCGGTGCAAGCCCCGCCTCGAGCTGGCGCTCGACGTTCTCAACGACCACGATGGCGTCGTCGACCACGAGCCCGATCGCCAGCACCATGCCGAGAAGACTCAATGTGTTGAGCGAAAAGCCGAGAACCTTCATCACCACAAGCGTGGCGACGAGCGAAACCGGTATGGCGACGCTTGGGATGATCGTCGTTCGCCAGCTCTGAAGGAATACGAATACGACGGCGATGACGAGGAGCAAGGCTTCCGTGAGCGTGAAGAGCACATCGCGCATGGAAGCCGAGACGAAGCGCGTCGTGTCGTAGCGCATCGCATAATCGATGCCCTTGGGGAACCGCTTCGCAAGTTCCACCATCTTGTCTTGAACGTGCTGCTGCAACTCGAGCGCGTTCGATCCGGGCATCTGAAAGACGCCGAGAACTATCGTCGGCTTGTCGTCGAGAAAGGCCGATGAGGCGTATTGCAGCGCGCCGAGCTCGATGCGCGCCACGTCGCGAAGATGCACGACCGCTCCTCTGTTGGGAGCCGCGCGCAAGATGATGTCGCCGAACTGTGCCGGATCGCTCAAGCGCCCGACCGCGTTCACCTGCACTTCAAAGGGAGTGCCGGGAGGTGCCGGCTCCTCGCCGATCTTGCCCGCCGCGACCTGCACGTTCTGCTCGGCGATTGCGTTTTGCACGTCGACGGCGGTGACGCCGAGCTCGGCCATGCGATCAGGGTTGAGCCAGATGCGCATCGAATAGCGCCGCTCGCCGAAGATCACGACATCACCGACACCTGGAAGGCGTTTCAGCGGGTCGGCGATCTGCAGATAGGCGTAGTTGCTCAACGCCACGGCATCGACGGAATCGTCGGGAGAGAAGAGATTGACGATCAGGACGAAGTTCGGGTTCTGTTTGGTGATCGTGACGCCGCCCTGATTGACGATGCCGGGAAGCGAGGAGGAAGCTTGCGAGACGCGGTTTTGCACATCGACGGCCGCGACATTGAGCGGATACCCGACATCGAAGGTGATGGTGATCGTCGATGAGCCGTCATTGGCGCTCACCGACGACATGTAGGTCATGCCGGCGACACCGTTGATCTGCTGCTCGAGAGGCGTGGTCACCGTGTCCGACACGACTTGCGCGCTTGCACCGGGGTAATGCGCGCTCACCACGACTTGCGGCGGGGTGATTTCCGGGAATTGCGAGACGGGCAAAAGACGATAGCAGACCGCGCCCGCGAGCACCATGATGATGGCGATCGCGGAGGCGAAGATCGGCCGCTCGAGGAAGAAGTTCACCATTCAGTTTCGGCCCGATGATTTTGCAAGGGGGTTTCTTTGCGCCGACACAAATCTCCGGCGCTCGTGTTCGCGCATGGCGAAACTTTCATCGCCTCAGGCTTCTGTGCCCCGTGAAACCTCACCTTCAAACGCCTCTCAAATAGGTCGTGCTTCTTGAAAAAACATCTCCGAGCGCGAAGCCCGGCTTGCCTCGAGACAGACGACAACGCGAAGGCGTGCTTCCCAATGCTGAAGCAAGCTCCCGTTGATCTTTTTGCGTGCAGCCTTTTAGGCCAGCGCGTGCCCGGATGCAAAACGCGAAGCTTGCGTCCTATGCGCGCGCCCGTCGCGCGAAATTGGCTTACGCCGTCTTCGCGGGCTTCTTGAGAGCGGCCAATCGTTTGAATTCTTCTGATTTTTTGTAATGGGCGTCGAGGGGATAGCAGCCCGAGACGAGGCCGTTCCTCGGAGCTGTGGTACAGTCGCTGAAGCTTCGGCAAAGCCGCTTCTTTTGCATCGACTTGCCTTCGAGAAGGTCGCGGACGAGCTCCGGATAAGCGAGCAGCATGCGGCCGAGACCGACGAAATCGGTCCAATTGAGGCGCAACACCGCCTGGGCAACATTCGGCAAAAACTCCTGCAAATAGGTGTAGCCGGAGCCCATCAGGCAAAAGTCGGGATGGGCCTCTTTCAGACGCCTCACGACGTAGAGATGGCGCATGACACCGACGAGCGGGTCTTCAGGCGGAAAATAGCCGTCCGAGGGCGGGTAAAGGGCGGGTCGGGTAACATGCGGGTTGTAATAAGGGCTCGCGAGCGTCACGTTCACGAAGCGGATATCGAGGCCGCGCAGGATACCGAAAAGAGCGAAGGGCTCCGCAAGATCGATCTCAGTCGGATTGTGCGGCGCGGCTCCGAAAGCATAGACGTAAGGCAGAAGCGACGAGAAATCCTCGGGGATGCCGGGTCCGAGTGCTCCGGGCTTCGATCGAGCAGGGTCGGGGCGGAAGGGCACGAGATCGGCCGCGCTCAACCTCACGCCGATGCCGAGGCCGGGCGCTCGAGACCTCACGCCAGCGACGACCTCGCGCAGGAAGCGGGTGCGATTCTCCAAGCTGCCGCCATAGGGACCTGGCCTCGTATGCGCACTGAGGAACTCATGGGCGAGATAGCCGTGGCAATGCTTGATGTCGACGAAATCGAAGCCTGCTTCTTGCGCCCGTTTCGCTGCGATCACGAAGTCCTCGACGAGGCGGCGAATCTCGTCGTCGCTCATCACCGGCCGATCGGCGGGGTATCCGAATTTTCGGTCGAGCAGGGGGTGCCGGTACGCCACGAACGGCTCGAACTTCTTATGATCGTTCGGCTTGCAGAAACGTCCGGAATGAGTGAGCTGCAAGCCGATCACGAGGCCCTCATCGCTGCCCATTGCTTCGCGGTGGGCCTCGACCAGAGCTTCGCGAAGGCGAGCGATCTCAGCCTGGGTCGAGGCCGACATCACGAGCTGGTTGGGATTGGCGCGTCCATCAGGCCGCACCGCGACAGCCTCGCCTCCCCACACGAGCTTGCCACCGCTCGCGCCGAAGCGCCGCCAGCGTCGGATCGTATTTTCGCTCGGGCGCCCATCCGGCTCACCATCCCAGCCCTCCATCGGGTTGAGCGCGAGGCGATTGCCGATCTTCATGCCGGCGACCTCGATGGGCGCGGCGAAAACGCAAGTGGCTCCGCTCGCGACGATATCGTCACAAGGCATATCGAGGCCAAGCGCGTCGAGATGGGCGCGAAAAGCTGCAACGCTGCCGAAGGATGCCAGCTTGGGGAATTCACCGAATTTCATGCAAGGCTCATCTCGAGTTCGAGGGAGTGATGGTCAAAACGGCAGCTTAGCCAACCCTGTATGCCGAGTCTTTGCTGCCTGTTTCTGCAACCGAGCGAATCGCGCCGCCGCTCCTCGACATCCGCTAGCGCGGCGCCCTGCGCTCTTTTCCGTTGACTGCATCCAGAGGACGGGCAAGAAGCCGGCCCGATAGCCACGGGTCCTGAAGGAAACGGCCGGGCGATGCGATTGGAGCTTACAGGATGACGACCTTGCCTCGCAGACAACTCGGCGCGAGCGGCTTGAGCGTTTCGGCGCTTGGACTTGGCTGCATGTCCTTCTCCGGAGCTTACGGGCCGAGCGATGACAAGGCGGCGACCGATGTGATCCACGCCGCGCTCGACCGCGGCGTCACCTTTTTCGACTCGTCCGACATGTATGGCTGGGGCCATAACGAGACGCTGCTCGGTCAAGCCCTCGGTAACCGGCGATCCGAAATCGTGCTCGCCACGAAATTCGGCCAGACGCGCCAGGAAGGCGGCGCTAATGGCGTTGACGGCCGTCCGGCCTATGTGAAGCAGGCATGCGAAGCGAGCCTGAAGCGCCTCGGCACGCAGGTCATCGACCTCTATTACCAGCATCGCGTCGACCCCGACGTGCCGATCGAAGAAACGGTCGGCGCCATGGCTGAGCTCGTACGAGAGGGCAAGGTGCGCGCCTTGGGCTTGAGCGAAGCGCGCCCCGAAACGATCCGTCGCGCGCACAAGGTGCACAAGATCGCCGCCGTGCAATTGGAGTTTTCGCTTCTCTACCGCGTCGAGGCAGAAGAAACGCTGCGCACCACGCGCGAGCTCGGCATCAGCTTCGTGGCTTATTCTCCCTTGGGGCGAAGCCTCTTGACCGGGAAGCTCGCGAGCGCAAGCGACATGAAGGCCGACGACCCTCATCGGCGGCACCCGCGCTTTGCAAAGGACAATCTCGAGCGCAATCTCGATCTCCTTTTGCCCTTGCGCACGATCGCGGCCAAGAAAGGCTGCACGCTCGGCCAGCTCGCCATTGCTTGGCTGCTCGCGCGGGGGCCGGACATCGTGCCGATCCCCGGCACCAAACGCAAAGAGCGGCTCGATGAGAATCTCGGAGCCCTGTCGGTACGGCTCTCCCCGCGGGAGGCCGATGAAATATCAGGGTTGGTGGCCGTTGGCTCGGCTTTCGGCATGCGCTATCCCGAGGCCGCGATGAAGGCCGTCTATCGCTGATCCTATTCCGGAAGGATCGCGACCGCTCGCGTCCATCCGGCCGAGCCGCGATGCACTTTCACGGGAAAGCACACGATCTCGAAGCCGTCCGCCGGCAAGGCCTCGAGATTGGCGAGCTTTTCGAGATGTGAATAGCCGATCTCGCGACCTGCGCGATGGCCTTCCCAGATCAGGGAAGCATCGCCCGTCGCCTCCACCTTGCGTCGTGTATGAGAGAAGGGCGCGTCCCAGCTCCAGCCGTCGGTGCCGACGAGCCGCACGCCGCGCTCGAGCATCCATAAGGTCGCGGCCTTTCCCATTCCACAACCTGCATCGACATAGTCGTCCTCGCCGTAGCGGGCGCCGGCTCGCGTGTTGACGACAACGATCTCGAGTGGGCGCAATTCGTGGCCGATGCGCTCGAGCTCCGCTTCCACGTCGGACGGGGTCGCGACATAGCCATCATCGAAATGACGAAAGTCGAGCTTCACGCCTGGCTGGAAGCACCATTCGAGCGGTACCTCGTCGATGCGCATCGAGGCATCTCCCCCCGGCTTCAGCCGGTGGTTCATCGAGGAGAAGAAGTGGTAGGGCGCGTCGAGATGCGTGCCGTTATGCGTGGAGATCGCGCAGCGTTCGATGGCGCAATACTCCCCGTTGGGCAGGGCTTCGAGCGGCACGCCGAAAAATTCGGCAAGGCCGGGCGCGGTCTCATGATGATCGAGATATTCGATCCGGGGCGCCATCTGCGGCGGATCGCTCGCGATCCCGCTTTTGAGCGGAACAGAGATGTCGATGAAGCGGCGCGGCATGGCTTCCTCTGGGCTCAAGGCTCGATGGGGTGCAGGTTTCAGCGTGCCGCCGCGGGAAAATTCACGGCCGGTCCGATCACCCCTCGGCACTCGCCAAAGCCGATCGGAGTGAAACCCTCGCGCTCGGCTCTTGCGCGGAAGATCACCTCGTCGCCGTCCTCGAGCCATGCTCGCGTCTCGCCATTCGAGAGCGTGATCGGTTTGCTGCCGCGCGCCGTGATCTCGGCAAGGCAGGCGCGGCTTTCCTCGGCGGGGCCCGATGTCGTTCCGCTCGCGAAAATGTCGCCCGGCATCAGATTGCAGCCATTGCTCGCGTGATGGGTGAGCATTTGCGCGAAGGTCCAATACATATGCTTGAAATTGGTATTGGTGATCGGCTCCCCTCCTTGTCCGGCCTCGCGCATTCGTCTCGTGCGCAGCAAGGCGCGCAATTTGAGATCGAAGCCGCCATTCTCGCGCTCGCGCGGTGAATCGA
Organism: Hyphomicrobiales bacterium; assembly: GCA_019247605.1. Taxonomy (GTDB): domain Bacteria; phylum Pseudomonadota; class Alphaproteobacteria; order Rhizobiales; family Beijerinckiaceae; genus GAS188. The sequence goes on along the minus strand of JAFBAS010000048.1, from coordinate 4,163 downwards.
GATAGGAAGGAGGCGCCGGATCGCCCTCAGGTCGCGCGAAGGCAGGCGTCCGAAAGGGGCGCATCGCCGCCTCGGTGATCACCCAGGGCGAAATGCTGGTCGACAGGCTTTTCGCGAGGAACGGGCCGAGCGGCACGCTTTCGCCGCGCTGGATGTCGCGCGCCGACCAATCGTCGAGCAGGCAATAGCCGAAGATGTGCGTGCGTGCCTCCTCGATCGGGATGGGCTGGCCGAGCTCATTGCCGATGCCGACGAAGGCGCCGACCTCGAGCTCGTAGTCGAGGGCGCGTGTCGGTCCAAAACGCATGATGTTGTCTTGATCGAGCCATTGGCCATGCGGCCGGGTGACGGTTTCGCCCGATACCCTCACCGAGCTCGCCCGGCTGTGATAGGCGATCGGCATGGCCTTGAAGCTTGGCGGCACTTTGCCCGATGGCGAGAGCCGCTCGCTGTGGAAGCTCGACGTGAGGAAGTCGGTGAAATTTCCCACTGCGACCGGCATTTGCATCGACACTTCGCTCATCGGCACGAGCAGGGGCTCGATTTTGCGGCGCTCAGGGTTCTTTGCGTCGAGGAGGTTGCACAAGCGCGCCCGCAAGGCGGAAGCCGCATGGTTGCCGAGCGCCATCAGCGCATTGAGGGTGGGGCCTTTGGCCGCGTTTGCCGTCTTCTCGACGGCTCCTGCAAAAAGCCCGGCCTCTTGAGCGGCGGCAAGATCGAGAATTTGGTCGCCGATCGCCACCCCTCCTCTGCCGGTCGCGTCACTCGCCCGTTTGAAGATGCCGAAGGGCAGGTTCTGCAAGGGAAAATCGGCGCGGGCGAGATTGGCCGCTTCGACGAAGCTCCGACGTGCCGGATCATGCGTCGCATCAGTTCCTAGCACCGGAGCCTCCAAGCGTTGGGGCCTTCATTGTGCCCGCAACCTCCCCGGTCGCGTCAAGGAGATTGAGTGCGCTTACCGGAGGTGGAGAAGAAAGCGACGCGTCCCTCCCTCTCCCCGCAATTGCAAAGCAATTGTGCGGGAGAGGGACCGCCTACCATTTTGCAAGCCCAAAGTTGGCGGGGCGGTAAGGGCACGGATTTGTGCTAGCGCAGACCTACCCGCCTCACCCCCGCTCATTCCCGCGAAGGCGGGAAACTAGACTTGCAAGGTAGGCCTATGAGAATCTGGGTCCCCGCCTTCGCGGGGATGAGCGGAGAGTTTGCACCTCCTTCCGCCGGCGCCTTGATCAAAACCGTATCTTCAACCCGCCCGAGACGGAGTGCTCCTGCACGCGTGAGGCGAGGCGCCCGTCATAGTCGACGAACACCTTGGCTTCGGGTGAGAGCTCCATGGCAAAGCCTGCCCCGATCAGCGCCGCGTCGCGACCGAAGGCGATGCCGGTCGCGGAGAAGCTCGAACCCGGAACGCCGACGAGCGCGGCCGTGATTTGTTGCGACGCGTCGAGGAACTCATGGCTCCATCCGAGGCGCACTTCCGGAATGAGCGTGCCATAGCTCGCGATCGCGATACGTGAGGTGAGGCGCACGCCGAGCGTGGTCTGGAAGGAATTGCCGTCCGCGGCATTGACCGAAAGCGCGCCGAAGCCGCCCGTTTCGGAGAAGCCCGAGATATGCGCGTTCACGTAATCCAAGGCGGCGTAGGGCGTGACGCTCACGCTCACGCCGCCGGCTGGAAGCCCCCAATGGTATCCGGCTTCCGCATGGCCCTGATAGCTTTGGCCGGATGGCGAGGAGGTCGCGTCACCGGGAAGCCCGAACGGCGTGAGCAAACGCGAGGTGCCGAACTCGTTGAAGCTCACGACCGCGCTTCCCAAGGCATACCAAGGCCCGCCCGCCCAGCCCGCATAAGCGGCGCCCTGGTACGAGTTCACATTGGTGCTCGAGCCGTCCTTGAACCGCGCTGAGGTGGCGACGTAAGTCGCCGCCACACCCGCGACGATCCCATTGTCGAGGCGCCAATCGATGCCGGCGATGAAGGGCGCGGCGCGGTTGATGTCGTAACCCACGCCGGCGCTCGCGGCCGAGGCCGTCGCCGTGCCGAATTGATCGAAACCGCGCGCCCAGACATCGGCGTTGCCGAAGGAGAAGCTCGCCGGGCCTTTGCTGAGCACGCCTGGCGTGCCAGTCGGCGCCCACTCGCCGAGTGCGCCGCCATTCGCGACGAGGCGGTCCTGGACGGCCTCGGTGAGCACGCGCGGCGCATCGAGGCCGAGGCGCGCATCTTGCGTGAGGTCCTGCGCGCTCGTCGCGAGGCCCATGGCGCTCAACGTGAGCGTCGCGTCGAGCGAATTAGCGGTCGTCGTGTCAGGCGAGAGGCTCGCGTTGAAGAAGATGGTCCCCGACGTGACGCTCGCGAAGTTGCCCGAGAGCGGCGGGTCGGCGGCGATAGCGTTCTTGAACACCGTCGTGTGCTGCGTTGCGAGCGCCTGAAAGCTCGATGCCGCGGGCACGAGCTCGAGCGTGCCGCCACGCAAATTGATCGTGCCGGCGCTCAACGTCGGATAAGTGCCGGGCGCCGTCGATTGCGTCACGTTGAAGACGAGCGTGCCGCCAGTCTGGTTGTAGGTGCCGAAGCCCGAGATCGATTGCCCGCCCGAAAGCACGATCTGCCCGCCCGTGAAGTTGAGCACGTCCGCATTCGCATTGCCCGAGCCGATGACGCTGCCGATGAGCGCGCCACCCTTTTGATTGATCACCGTGGGACCGCTCTCGCCACCAGTACCGTTGCCCAATGCCGCCGGGGTGCCGGACAGATCGATTGCCGCCGAAGTACCGCTGATCGTGCCCGTATTCGTGATCCCGCCCGCCACTGTGCCACCATTGAAGACGAGAATGCCGGTACCGCTCCTACCGGCCGCGTTGATTGCGCCCGTGTTGGTGATCCCGCCGGTGACGGTGCCGCCGTTGACGTCGACGGCCTCGGCGAAATTTTTTGCGCTCACGGCGACCGTGCCACTATTTGCGATGGCGGCGATGGCGCCGAAGATCCGGATGCCATGGGCGGTACTCCCGTTTGCTGTGATCCTCCCACTGTTGACGACCCCGCCAGCAGCGGTACTGTTCTTGGAAACGAAGATTCCTGTCGCAAAACCGCCGCTCGAGGTGGCGGTAATTGCGCCCGAGTTGACGATCCCGCCGATTACCGTGCTGTTGTTGGCGACGATGATCCCTTCGGCAAAACCACCGCTCGAGACCGTGGTGATGCTGCCGGTATTGAGGATGCCCCCACTGACGGTGCTCTGGCCGATCCTTATGCCCGTTGCGGTCTTGCCAGCGTTCACGCTGATCGTGCCCGAATTCGCGATGCCCCCCGATACGGTGCTCGAAGGATGAGCTTCGTTACCGACGATGAAGATGCCGAGGCCGGTCTTCCCGCTGAGCGTGATCGAGCCCGAATTTTCGATACCGCCGCTCGTCGTGCTGTTGTCGGCTTCGATGCCGCGGGTGAAACTCACGCCCGTGCCGTTGATCGTGCCGCCATTCGTGATGCCGCCCGTGATCGTGGTGTTCTGGTTGATGATGATTCCGTCGACGAATTCTTTCGCGCCGCTGCCGGCCGCCGCGATCGTCCCGCTATTGCTGATTCCGCCTGCAACGGTGCCGTGAGTAACTAAAATGCCACTCGCATTATTGTTCGCGCTGCTCACATTGATCGTGCCCGCACTCCCGATACCGCCGACCACGGTGCCTTGATTAACGAAAATGCCGTGCGCGGCGTTCTTCGCGCCGCTCACATTGATCGTGCCCGAGTTGGCAATGCCGCCTCCGACGCTGCCACTCGGCAAGACGGTTATTCCGCTGCCGAACGTAACTGCGTTCACCGCGATGGTGCCGCTGTTCGAGATGGCGCCGGACTGGGTGTTGACCAAAATTCCAACGGCGTTGAATTTCGCGGCATTCACCGTGATCTTGCCAATATTGGTAACACCGCCGGAGCCGGCGAGGACTTCGATTCCCAGCGCCCTTGGGCCGTTCACGGTGATCGTGCCGCTGTTGACGACCCCGCCGGTGACGGTTTGGGCGACGACGCCGAACGCTACATTGCCGTTTGCGCCATTTGCGGTAGCGCTGATCGTGCCGCTATTGAGGATACCCCCGCTGATCGTGTCGGCATTGACGCCTTCCGCTATAAAGCCTCCGTTCGCGTTGATCGTTCCGGA